>JAGFWP010000033.1 GCA_017639935.1 Pelagibacteraceae bacterium | reverse complement strand
GATCTACTTTTTTTATTTTTAAAAAAAAAAAATATTTCATAGAAAATCATTAAGTAAATTAATATAATTACATAAGGAATATATATTTCAAAATAAGATATAAGAATAAGTAAAAAAAAGATTAAAAACAAACTTGTAAAAAGCCTATTCATTAAATTATTAAAGTCCATATTTTCTTTCTATTTTATAATATTTATTGAATATTTTTAATAACTCAATTTTACTTAAGTCAGGCCACAATGTTTTTATAAAAAAAATTTCAGTATAACTTAAATTTAAAAGTATAAAATTACTCAATCTTTGAAATCCGCCAGTTCTAATTAACAAATCTGGGTCGGGACTACCATGTAAATACATATGTTTTTTTAACAAAGCATATGTTATTTTTTTTTCTTCATTCCCGTATAAACTAGAAATTTTTTTTACAATTTTTAGAAATTCTATTTCTGTTCCATAATTAAAAGCTATATTTAGTTTTAATTTTTTATTATTTTGTGTTTTTTTTTCAATTTTCAGAAATTCTTTTTTGATATTTAGAGGTATTTTTTCTCTCTCTCCAATTATATTAATTCTTACATTATTGTTGTGATTAAACTCTTCAAAAATTTTATTTTTATGTTTTTTAATAATATCAAAAATTATAGAAACTGAAACTCTCTTCATATTCTCAACAGAAAGTGCATACACAGTAAGATATTTTATATCTTGTTCCAAACAAAAAGAAACTATCTCACTTAGTTTATTTAAACCTTTTAGATAACCTTCTTTTAAACTTGCTCTATGTAAATCCGCCCATCTTTTATTTCCATCCATAATTATTGCAAGATGATTTATTTTATTGGATGATAACAATTTATACTTTTAATATTTCAGTTTGTTTATTGGATGTTATTAAATCAATTTTTGAAATATATTCATCAGTAATTGTTTGAATATTAGATAATATATTTTTCATTTCATCTTGTGATATATTTTTGTCTATTTCCTTTTTTTTTGTAGAATCTATTATTTCTCTTCTAATATTTCTAATAGTAATTTTAGAACTTTCAGAATAATTAGATACAACTTTTGCAAGTTCTTTTCTTCTTTCTTCACTCAATTTTGGTATTGGCAATCGTATTAATTGGCCATCTGTTTGTGGATTTATTCCAAGATTAGATTCTAAAATTGCAATTTCTATTGGTTTAATTAAATTTACATCCCAAACTTGTATTGTGATCAAGTTTGGATCAGGAACACTTATATTCCCAAGTTGGTTAATTGGAGTTTTTGTCTCGTAAGAATCAACCTGAATATTATCTAGCATAGATAAATTTGCACGTGAAGTCCTTACAGAAGTTAACTCTTTTTCAAAAAAAGACAAAGCTTTATCCATTTTTTCTTTTATTAGATTTGATTCCATAATTTCATATTAACTAATTATACTGAATTTTCCTATACCTTTTATAGCATTTAAAATAGAACTTTTTGTACCTAGATTAACTACAATAATTGGAATTTTTGACTCTTTCGCCAAACTAATTGCAGTACTATCCATAACTCTTAAGTTTTTATTAAGAACTTCTAAATAAGAAATTTTTTTATAAAAATTTGCATTTTTATTAGCAATTGGATCTTTATCATATATTCCATCAACCTTAGTCCCTTTAACTATTATTCTACAATTCATTTCTGAAGCTCTTAAGGCTGCTGCTGTATCTGTAGAAAAAAAAGGGTTACCAGTACCTGCGGCGAAAATAACTATTCTTTTTTTCTCTAAATGTCTAATTGCTTTTCTTCGAATATATGGTTCTGCTATTTGAGACATAGATATTGCTGATTGAACTCTAGTGGGGACATCAATATTTTCAAGAGCGCTCTGCATTGACAAAGCATTAATAACAGTTGCTAACATACCCATATAATCCGAGGTTGATCTATCTATACCTTCTGATGAGCCTTGAATGCCACGAAATATGTTACCCCCTCCAATAATTAAACAAATTTCGTAATTATTTTTATACACTTCTTTTATTTCATTAGCTATGTATGTTGTGGTCTTAATATTTAAACCAAATTGAGAATCCCCTAGTAAAGCTTCTCCAGATATTTTTAGTAATATTCTGTTTTTCTCAATCATTAAGTCCCTAGAACAAATAGCTCATAATTAATAATGTTAAATATATTATTAGACGAAAAATCTATAACTACTTTTCTTACATCCTTATCAGTATCAAAAATATATGGTTGATTTAATAATGTTATTTCTGAAAAATATTTTTTCATTTTACCTTCTAATATTTTTTCAATTACATTGTCTGATTTTCCTAAAGATTTGATTGTAGCTAATTGCACTTCTTTCTCTTTCTCAATTAAAGATAAATCTAATTTGTCTACATCTAAAGCAAGAGGCTTACTTGCTGCTATTTGCATACATAAATTTTTTCCAAACTGTTTAGTGTTTTCGTTATTATTTTGTACTTCAGCTTTCAACAAAACACCTATTTTACCTATGTTTGGTCTATAAGGATTATGCATATATGAATAAAGCTCAGAATTTGAATCCTTGTTAAAAAAACATAATCTTCTTAAAACAATATTTTCACCAATTTTCGCTATAATATCTGTAAAATATTCAGAAATTTTTTTTCCTCCTATAGATTGATTTAAAAAATCTTCTAATGAAAAGCTCATAGAATTGTTAACATTCAAAACATACCCGCCTACTTCATCAACAAAGTCTAAAAAAATTTCATTCTTTGCTGCAAAATCTGTTTCTGTGTTGATTTCTAAAATTGCAGCAGCCTTTTGATTCATAAAAACTCCAACAACTCCTTCTTTTGCTTCTCTTAAAGATTTTTTAACGGCTTTTGCTAATCCTTTTTTTCTTAGAAAATCAATTGACTTTTCTATTTCATTATTATTCTCTTGAAGTGCTTTTTTACAATCTAAGAATCCAGCTCCTGTTGATTCTCTTAAACTTTTTATATTATCCAATAGACTTGACATAATTACTACTTTTTTGTTTTCTTATCTGAGGCAGATTCTTTTATTAATTTATTATCACTTTCTGCATCTGATTTTTCAGATTCTAAATTTTTTATATGCTTCTTGGCATCTAATATTGTTGCTTTAAATAGTTCAATATAAAGATTAATTGATCTAATAGCATCATCATTACCTGGTATCGGATAATCTACCAAATCTGGATCAGCATTAGTATCAACAACTGCAATAACAGGAATTTCAAGTTTATTTGCTTCTAAAACTGCAAGTTTATCTTTAACTGCATCTAATACTACTAATAAATCTGGTTTACCAGCAAGAGTGCGGATACCACCTATGTTAGATATAAGTTTATCTCTTTCGCGAGATAGGTTTAACAATTCTTTTTTTGACAGGTTGTTGTTAGAATCATTTTTGTTGATAATAATTTCAAGATCTTCTAGTTTATTTATGGAATTAGAAATTGTTTTCCAATTAGTGAGCGTTCCTCCCAACCACCTTTTGTTGACAAAAAACTGCTGGGTTTCTAAAGATACTTCTTTTACTATTTTTGAACATTGTTTTTTAGTTCCAACTATTAAAACTTTTCCAGACTTAGATACAATTTCGTGAAGTTTAGATAAAGCAACATCAATTAATGGCAATGTTATCCTTAAATCAATTATATGTATTTTATTTCGTACACCAAAAATATATTGCTCCATTTTTGGATTCCATCTTCTAACATTGTGGCCAAAATGGACGCCTGCCTCTAAAAGTTGTTCAATTGTAACTTTTGGTAAATTCATTATATTCTCCGGTTAAACCTCCACAGAAATAAAAACACCGGTTTTTTCTGTGTGCTAAGATTAATTTTAAGTGAGTTACTAAAAAAAAAACAAAATTTCAAGGAAATTTATAAAAAATCAATAGAATAATCAATTTTTTTCGCATCATTAAGTTGATCTAAATAAGAATAATCAGATATTTCATAATTTTTTGAAAAATCTAAAGAAACTAATTTATTATTTTTATTATAAAAAATAAAAATCTCGTTTAAATTACTATCAGAATTTTTCAGTAATAAATCAATCAATTTCAAATCGCTTATGTCAGGCAAAAAAACATTATACTTTTGTCTTTGTTGAGAAAACACTCTATCTAAATCTTCTATTTTTCTAATTATCATTCGAATATTTTCATTATCCCTAGATATATCTATATAAAAAATTAATACATTTCCTTCTTTAATCAAATGTCTGAATTCCCTTAATTTATCACTAAATATGGACAGTTCAAATTGAGTTTTAGAATTTGATATAGTCAAAAAAGCGTATTTTTTACCGTCCTTGTTCGATCTTTCTTTTATATCTAAAATAGCTCCTACAATTTTTGAATGATCAATATCAGTATTTGCAATAACATCATCAAAATCAACAATATTATTTTTCACAAAATAATTTTTTGGATAAAGAGACAGGGGGTGATCTGAAAAATAAAATCCTAATACTTCAAGCTCGTTTTTTAATAAATCCGATGAAGGCCATTCAATAATTTCTTGATTAAATATATTCTTATCCTCAAATGATAGTTTTTCTACCTCAAAAAGAGATTTTTGGTTATTATTTGTGTTATCAATACCGCCATAAATTTCAACAAAATTTGGAACATTTATAAATAATTTAGATCTATTTTTATATACAGAATCGAAAGAGCCTGATTGAATTAATTTTTCAAGTTGACGCTTGTTAATAACGTCTCCTTTTAGCCGGTTCATAAAATCAATGATATCAATATATTTTCCATTTGATTCCCTTTCACTTACAAGATTATTCATTGATCCGACCCCCACACCTTTAACTGCACTCAAAGCAAATCTAATAGATCTTGCGCCTTCAACTTTTTCAATTGAAAACTTTGAATTAGAATAATTAATATCTGGTTTTTTTAATATAATATTTAATTTACTTAATTCTTTTCTTAGTAAAATAATTCTGTCTGTTCGATCTATTGAATAATTCAATGACGCGGTCATAAATTCATATGGAAAATTAGTTTTAAGATAAGCTGTTTGATAAGCAAGCAGCGCGTATCCTGCGGCATGGCTTTTATTAAAACCGTATCCAGCAAATTTATCAACTAAATCAAAAATGATCAAAGATTCTCCAACATTAATTCCATTTTTTTTAGAACCTTCCACAAATCTATTTTTTTGATCATCCATTTCTTTTTGAATTTTTTTCCCCATTGCCCTTCTGAGCAAATCTGCCTCACCAAGAGTATAATTTGATAAGATTTGAGCTATTTGCATCACTTGTTCTTGATAAACAATGATTCCGTAAGTTTCTTTCAAAATCTTTTCTAGTAAAGGATGTAGATATTCAATCTTTTCTCTTCCATGTTTCCTATTACAAAAAGAAGGTATATTTTCCATTGGTCCAGGCCTAAATAAAGCTACTACTGCAATAATTTCTTCAAATTTATCTGGTTGAAGTTGCCTTAAAACACTGCTCATACCTGAACTTTCTAATTGAAATACACCAACAGCATCACCTTTGCTTAGTTGATTGTATGTTTGTTTATCATCCATTGGAATTTTACTTAAATTAAATTCTTTGTTTGTTTTATGAATTAATTTTATAGTATCTTGAATGATTGAAAGGGTTGTTAGGCCTAAAAAATCAAATTTAATAAGTCCAGCTTTTTCAACATATTTCATTGAAAATTGTGTAGCATTAACAGAAGTATTAGGATCTTTATATAAGGGAACTCTATTCATTAAATTTGAATCTCCAATGACTACTCCTGCAGCATGCGTTGATGCGTGTCTATGCAGTCCTTCTAATGTTAAACTAATATCTACAATGTTTGATATTCGTTCATCTTTATTTACATATTCCTTTAAATTTTTATCAGAATTAATAGATTCCTCTAAAGTTAAAGGATTTGCAGGATTATAAGGGATAAGTTTTGCAAATTGATCAACCTCTGAATAGGGAACCTCTAAAACTCTGCCAACATCTCTAACAGCAGCTCTAGAAGCTAATGTACCAAATGTAATTATGTGGGCAACGCAATCACTTCCATATTTATTACTTACATATTCAATGACTTCATCTCTTCTGTTTTGACAAAAATCTATGTCAAAATCCGGCATCGAAACCCTTTCAGGGTTCAAAAAACGTTCAAATAAAAGTCCGTATTTTATTGGATCTAAGTCAGTAATCGAAAGAGCCCAAGCAACAACACTTCCTGCCCCAGACCCCCTTCCGGGGCCAACTGCGATTTCATTTTTTTTAGCCCAATTAACAAAGTCAGCAACAATTAAAAAATAACCTGCAAATCCCATTTTATTGATTATTTCTAATTCATAGTTCAGTCTTTTTTTATAAGATTCTTCAGGAAGATCATATAATCTCACTCTTTCTATTAAACCGCTTTTAGCTTTCTTTATTAATAGTTCATTTTCGCTAAACCCTTCAACATTTGAAAATTTTGGAAGCTTTGGTAAAATTTCTTTTGGAAAAAATTGGCATTTTAAAGCTAAGTTAAAATTATTTTCAATTACTTCAGGTAAACCATGAAATAATTCGTACATTTGATCTGATGATTTAAAATATGTCTCAGAATTAGAAAATATTCTATTATCTTGATTTATAGTCGCCTTTTGAGAAATGCATAAAAGCGCATCATGAGCATTATGATCACTCGCTTTTTCAAATTTAACATTATTGGATGAAATCAAAGAAATTTTATATTTTGTTGATAATTCGATAAAATTATTTTCATATTCATCTAACTGACTGTCATTAATTCTTTGTATTTCGAAATAAAAATTATCTGAAAAAAAATCTAAAAAAGTATTTATAAAATCATATATTTTTTTAGTCTTATTTTGTAATTTTAACATATATAAAGGATTTAATCGACCTCCAATGAAACATATTAATCCATTTGTATGATTTCTTAGATCCTCAATTCTTATGCCCACAATATTATTTTGTTTTGTATGGCTTATTGATGATAAATATAATAAATTTTTATAACCTTCTTCATTTCTTACTAATAAATTAATTTGAGAGGAATTGTGATTTTCTTGAACATCCAATAAATTTAAAGATGATCCAATGATGGGCTGTATGCCATATTTTACACATTCAAGTGAAAATTCAAGTGCTCCGAAAAGATTATTATTATCTGTTAATGCAATTGATGGCATATTATTTTTCTTTGCCAATTCAGCAATTCTTTTTATTTTTATGGCTCCTTCAGCAAGTGAATATGAAGATTGTACCCTTAAGTGAATATAAGGATAGGGTGTCATATATTTATAATATTTCTTTTTGAAATTGCATATCTTATATCTGCTTTTTTAGCGTATTTTTCATTATGTGTTACATAAATAAGTGACTTTTTATTGTTTCTAATTTCATTTAGAAAAAAATCAAATATAGTATTTGAGGTTTCTTCATCTAAGTTTCCAGTCATTTCATCTGCTATAATAATTTGAGGATTGTTTATTAAGGCTCTAGCAATGGCAACCCTTTGCTGTTCGCCGCCTGATAGATTTAAGGGTTTAAAATTAACTCTTTCTGTAAGAGCAAATTTCTTTACTAAATAATTAGCAGAAACAATTGATTCTTTTGTATTATTGGTTTGAATCATTTTAGGTAAAGCTATATTTTCCAATACAGTTAATTCTGGAATTAAATGAAAAAATTGATGAACAAATCCAATGGAATTATTTCTTAATAAATTTTTTTCACTAACTGATAAGTTGGTTGCATTTTTATTTAATAAGTCATATTTTCCTTCGAATTCTGAATCCAACAATCCTATAATATTTAAGAAAGTAGATTTTCCACAACCTGAAGGACCCATAACGGAAACAACGCTACTTTCTAGAAGCTCAAAATTAATATTTTCTAATATTAGGAGATTAGAATTCTTTAATGAATAACTTTTATTTAAATGTTTAATATTAATAATTTTATTAATCATTTTTTAATGATTTAATTGGATCTATTAATGAAGATCTATAAGCTGGAAAAACAGTTGCAAATAGGGAAATAATCAAAGAAATCAGAACAACATATAAAACTTCAATTTGATCTAGACGAGAAGGTAGGGATGATAGATAATAGACTTCTTTAGCAAACAAATCTGTTTTGAATAATTTTTCTAATATATTTTGAATTGATGAAATATTTTTTGAAAAAATAACACCTAAAAGTCCTCCAAGAGAGGTGCCAATTAAACCTATTAATAATCCTATAGACATAAAAATTTTCATAAGACTAGAATTACTTAATCCAATTGTTTTTAAAATTGCGATATCCTTATTTTTTTCCTTTACAAAAATAATTAAACCAGAAATTATATTCATTGAGGCTACTAAAATAATCAGGGTCAGAATTAAAAACATTACATTTTTTTCAACATTTAAAGCATTTATTAAAGATGAATTATTTTCTTTCCAAGACAAACTATAAAGCTGATTATTCATAGTTTTTATTTTATTATCAATTTCTAACTGTACTTGTTCAATGTTGTTTGGATCATAAGTAAACAGCTCTATTTTGTTGTAATTATTATCTTCAATCATCAAAAGTTTTCTTGGCACAACTGGATTAGTAAAAACAAAGTTAGAGTCATATTCATACATTCCGACATTAAAAACACCTATAATCTGCAATGTTTTAAATCTAGGAATATTTCCAAAAATTGTTTTATCAGTTTTGGGTATTGCAATTTTAATTTTTTCGCCAACTGCCAATCCTAGTCTATTAGCCAAAGCATATCCGATCACAATATCGTTAGGATTATCTGTAAATAAATGGCCCTTAACAATCTTGTTGTTTAAAAAATGAGTGTCCATCAGATCTATATTTTCATAACCTCTTAGGTAAACTCCCTTTGATGTCTCATTGCTAATTAATAAAGCCTGTGTTTCAATTAATGGAAAAATTTTTATATTCTTTATCTTAAGATCGTTTATTAATTTTATTTCATTATGCGCAATTTGACCACTTTGACTATAAATATTCAAATGACCATTGATGCCTAAAAGTCTTGTGGTTAATTCTTCTCTAAAACCATTCATAACAGACATAACAATAATAATAGCAGCTACCCCAATCATTATCCCTATTACAGAGAAGTAAGAAAAAACAGAGATGTATCCATCTGTTTTCTTTGAAAAAAGAAATCTTTTAATTAATAAAAATTCATAAGTTGAAAGCACAATTATATTTTTGAATTAATTTCGTTGATTAAAAAATTGAAGGCTTGATCTGGATTTAATTTTTGGGATTCGTAGGTTTTGCGATCTTTAACCTCAATTAAATTTTCCTTAAGATCTCTTTTGCCAATTATAATTTGATAAGGAATACCAATTAAATCATTATCAGATAATTTTTTTCCCATACTGAATTTTCTATCATCATATAAAACTTCAATGTTTTTTTTTACTAAATTATTATAAAGATTTTCAGATACTTCATTACATTTATCATCCTCAGTCATTAAGTTTATAAGAGATATATGAAATGGAGCCACTGGTATTGGCCATATAATACCTCTATCATCATGAAACGCTTCAATAATAGCTCCCACAAGCCTTGAAATTCCTATTCCATATGAACCCATATGAACAAGTCTTTTTTCACCTTTATTATCTTGTACATAAGCTCCCAGCTTTTCTGAGTACTTAGTACCAAAATAAAAAATATGCCCTACTTCTATCCCTTTTGATATTTTAAGTTGATCTTGATTAATTGGATAGTTTTTTTCATCATGGATGTCATCAACTGCAGCATAATACGATTGAAGTTTTTCTGGCTCTATTTTTTCTGGATCTAATGTTTCAAGCTCTTTATCGTAATACAATGTACTTTCACCAGTTTTAGCAAGAATTTGAAATTCATGACTTAAATCGCCGCCAATTGGACCTGTGTCAGCTCTTAAAGAAATAGGTGTTAGCCCCATTCTCAAAAAAGTTTTGATATATGCTGTAAACATTTTATCATAAGAAATTTTTGCTTCTTCTTGGGATAAATCAAACGAGTAATTATCTTTCATTAAAAATTCTCTTCCACGCATTACGCCAAATCTAGGTCTAACTTCATCTCTGAATTTCCATTGTGTGTGATATAGATTTAATGGAAGGTCTTTGTATGAATTCACATACGATTGAAAAATGTCAGTTATTAATTCTTCATTAGTAGGTCCATAAAGCATTTCTCTTCCGCTCCTGTCTTGAATTCTCAACATTTCCTTTCCATAATCTTTATAACGTCCTGACTTAATCCATAAATCAGCTGACTGAATTGTTGGCATCAATATTTCTATGGCTCCTGCTTTATTCTGCTCTTCTCTAACTATCTGTTCTATATTTTTTAAAACTTTTAAACCTAGGGGAAGCCAAGAATAAATACCAGCGCTAGCTTGTTTAACTAATCCTGCACGTATCATTAACTTATGTGATATAATTTCAGCCTCAGCAGGATTTTCATTTAAAGTTGGACTAAAATAGTTTGAAAATTTCATATCTTAAAAAAATGATTAATTAAAATTACCATAATAATTCGTATATCGCAGTAGATATTACAGTTTTGTGACGAATTTATGTTTTTTATAAATATTTTCATACAGAACCTTATTAAAAAAAAATACAGGGAAATTTATAATTAGGCGCATTTATATTCTCATAATATGTGAGTTAACTTCAGGTTTTTTATTAGAATCTTGCCTTAATATCCTTCTAATTATTTTTTTAATTAAGTCACTCACTATTATATCTGATGATTTTTTTTCATTATTCATTGATAAATATTCTTTGGCAAATATTTCTTTAAAAATATCAACAATATTTACATATTGATGATCTGGCAAACCATTAAAAGATATTTTTATGTCTTTGTGAAGGGTATAATCTTGATGAATAATAATAGAAACTAATATTATTCCTTCAAAAGAAAATTTCCTTCTATCTTTTATAAAACTTGAATCAGAATCATATAGTTTTTTTCCTTCAACTAACATTTTTCCTGTTTCAATAGTTCCATAAAATTTTGGTTCATCAGGAGCAAGTTTCATACACTTTCCATTTTCTAAAATCTTAGTAAATGGAACTTGACTTGACTGCGCAAGTTTTGAATGGGCAACAAGATGTTTTGCCTCGCCATGTACTGGTATAGAAATGTATGGTCTGGTCCAATCATACATTTTTTTAATTTCTTCTGCATACCCATGGCCTGATACATGTACTAAATCGTCAGTATTTGTAATAACTTCAACCTTTTGTTTTATGAGTAAATTTTTTAAATTATTAATTAATTTTTCATTTCCTGGAATATCCCGGGAACTAAAAATTACTAAATCACCTCTTTCTAGATGTATGTGTTTATGTGAATTATAAGCAATGCGATACAAGGCAGATCTTTTTTCACCTTGACTTCCCGTGCATATGACAACCAAATTCTCCCTTGGTATATAGGATGCCTCTTCCTCAGTAATAAAATTTGATAAATTTTCAATAAAACCATTTTTAAGAGCGGCTTCAATTGTTTTTCTCATGCTTCTTCCTACCAAAGCAACTTTCCTGTTATTTTTTTTTGCAGCAACTGCAATGCTTTCCATCCTGACAATATTGGATGAGAAGCAGGTAGTTACTATTCTTTGGTTGTATCGAGAAAAAACCCCAGATAATTCTTTCCTGACCTCGGATTCTGATTTTGAAAATCCAGGAATATCTGCATTTGTTGAATCACCAATTAATGCCAGCAACCCTTCATTGCCTAGATCTTTAAAAGCTTGTGAGTCAAATTGATCGCCTAAAAGAGGATTAGAATCTATTTTCCAATCTGCTGTATGCAATAATTTCCCATAATTTGTATTAATTATTATTGAATATGGTTCAGGAATTGAATGTGTGGTTGAAATAAATTCTATTTTAAAATTATTTAGATTTATATTTTTTTTTGGATTGATTGAAATTAAATCTACTTTATCTAATTTTCCAAATTCTTTTAATCGACTTTCTATCAATGACCTAGCAAAACCTGTTGCATAAACAGGGCAATGAATTTTATCCGCAAAAAATGCTACGGCGCCAGCATGGTCTTCATGGCCATGACTAATGATGATGGCTTCTAGATGATTGGATAATTTGTCTAAAACATCAATTTTTGGAACTAATAGATCGATTCCTGGATATTTTTCATCCGCAAAAGCAAGGCCAAGATCAATCATCAGCCATTTCCCATCACAACAATATAAATAACAATTTGCCCCTATTTCCCCTATTCCGCCAAGAGACACAAAATAAACACCTTTACTGGGAAGTACAAAAGGGTGATCAGGATTATGCATTTTTTTTTAAGCCAATAAGATACAAACCTTGTAAAGTCAAATGAGGCTCATAATAACATTTCATTTCAATCTGCTCTTTAAAAGTAATCGCTAAGCCTCCTGTTAAGATTATGGTAGGTAAATATTTTTTTTCATTTATTGTTTTTTCTATGATTCCATTTATCAAACTTGTGTATCCCCAGTAAAATCCACTTTTCATTGCTTGAATAGTATTTTTGCCAACTATTTTTTTTGTTTTAGAAATTGAAACTTTATTTAATTGTGATGCGTTTTTTACAAGAGTGTCGTGTGAAATAGTAACGCCGGGAGCTATAATACCACCTTGATAGGTGTAATTTTTTATTATATCGAAAGTTGTTGCTGTGCCAAAATCCAAAATTAAGCAGTCTTTGCCATATTTTGCAATTGCCGCTATAGTATTTGCAATGCGATCATTGCCTAGTTCTTTTGGATTATTAATTTTAAATTTTACATTAGTCGGAATATTTGAATAATTGATAACATAAACCTGCAGACCAATTTTTTTAAAAAAATTAACAATAGTTTTGCTGACTTTAGGTACAACGGATGAGACAACGCATAAATTATAATCAATTTTATGTTTGTCAATTTTGTTTTTATTGATTGTTTTTTTAATTCTGTTAAGAAATTTTTTTGATTTTGTTTCAAAACGATAAACGTGACTTAATTTTGATTTTACATATATACCTATAACAATATTGGTATTTCCTATGTCTATAACAATCATATTTTAATGTTTCCTGAATAAATAGAAACCAATTCATTATCTTTATCTAAAATTAATGAACCATCATATTTAATTCCTTTAAAAATCCCTTGAATACTGCGATTATTACCAGTATTAATTTCAATCTTCTCATTTAAAAACATCAATGAGTTATAAAATTTAGAAGAAATCTCTTTCTTTCGTTCATTGTGGTTACGCCAATAAAAGAAAAAATTATTAAAAAATTTATAAAGAAAAATTAGCTTAGTATTCATTTTAACAAATTTCTTTATAAAAGTGGTTTTGTGATCCTCAATTGTCGGAGATGAAGCAAAATTAATTCCTATTCCTATAATGACATATTTATCGTTTTTTTTAGAGTTATGCGTTTCTAAAATCATACCGCCAAATTTATGATTTTTAAAAAAAAAATCATTTGGCCATTTAAATTTAATTTCATTTGCTCCGAAATTTTCTAATGTTGACTTAACAGATACCGCTGTTAGCATACTAAACAAATAATATTCATTAATCGGAATAGTATTATTAAGTGCTATTGAGCAGTATATATTGCCTGGAGGACTAATCCATATATTTCCTCTTCTACCTTTTCCATTTTTTTGTTCCTCAGCTAAAATAACTACATTTGAATGAAATTTCTCTAAATATTCTTTAGCATCATCCATTGTTGATATCGTTGAATTAAGATGAATATAATTACAACTATTGTTTTGTAAGATGTCTTCAATTTTACTATGGTTCATCAATTATTAAAAAATTCAATACTAATATCGGAACCTATATTAATAATTAATGAAGGATAAAATATAAACATCGTAATTGTTAATATTGAGAAAAATAATATTAATGACGCCTTTGAAGAAATATTAGTTTGATAATTTGGTATTTTTAAATCATCAAAATACATTATCTTTATTATTCTAAGGTAATAAAATGCAGAAACCACGCTAAAAAGAACACCCAGAATTGCCAAATAAAATAATTCAGCCTCTAAGGCTGCTATAAAAATATAAAATTTACCAAAAAAACCTGCAAAAGGTGGAATGCCTGCCATTGAAAGCATAGTTATAGCAATGCATATGCTGAAAACTGGTTTATCTTTACTAAGCCCAGATAAATCATTTATTTTTTCAACATAGTTATCTTTGATTTTAAGAGACAGGATGATGGTAAAGATAGCTATGTTCATTAATACATAAATTAACACATATATTACGGCACCTTTAATGCCTGCAGCATTAGTTGATGCTAGGCCTATTAATATATAACCAATATGACCAATAGAGCTATAAGCCAGCAGTCTTTTGATACTTGTTTGCGCAATAGCTGCAATCGATCCCAGAAACATCGAACCAATTGATAAAAAAATAATTATTTGACTCCATTCTTTATAAAAATCTCCAAAAGGCTCTAAACAAAAACGATAAATTAAGGCCACAGCAGATACTTTGGGAACAATAGCAAAGAAAGCAGTGACTGCGGTTGGCGCACCTTCATAAACATCCGGAGTCCACATATGAAAAGGTACTGCTGATACTTTGAATGCCAAACCAACTAAAATAAAAACTAATCCAAAAATAATACCTAAATTCAGATTATCCAGAGAGCTTATTGAAGTGAAAATATCATTAAAGTTTGTGCTACCAGTAAAACCATAAATTAATGAACAACCATATAATAAAATTCCTGATGACAACGCTCCCAAAACAAAAAATTTTATTCCCGATTCTGCTGATTGCAATGAGTCACGTCTAATAGCTGCAAGAACATATAAAGCCAAACTTTGTAATTCAATTCCAAGATACATCGACATTAAATTGTTTGACCCAATAAGAACTAACATTCCTAAAGTTGAGAAAAGAATTAAAACTGGAATTTCAAACCTCAATAATTTTATATCTTTATAATAATTAGAAGAAATAATAATGCTTGCTATGCTCCCAATAACTACCAGAATTTGGAAAAATAAAATAAATGATGACTCTTTAAAAAAAGTATTAAAATAAGCAAAAGATATATTCTTATTGATATAAATAATAATACCAACAACGATTAAAAGAATAACAGATAAATTTGAGGTAGATGAAAAAGTTTTTTTTGTTGTAAATAATCCAATTAATAATATTGCTATCGCGCCAACTGAAAGAATAAACTCTGGAAATAAAAGTAAATCTAAAATATTATTTTCCATTTACAATCTCATAATTGTTAATAATGGTTTCAATAGGTAAGCGCATTGGTTCTAAAAAAATATTAGGGAAAATACCAATAATAATGACAACAATGATAAGGGGTATCATTATAATCATTTCTCTTAAATCAAGATCTAGAATATCATTTAATTTTTCGTTTGTTTGTAATCCAAAGATAACTCTTTTATAAAGATACAGCATATACGCAGCAGATAAAATAATTCCTGTAGTCGCAAAAAATGCTAAAAATGTATTGTGTTTAAAAGCTCCTAAGATAGTTAAAAACTCACCTATAAAACCACTTGTTCCTGGTAATCCGATAGAAGCAAGCATAAAAATCATAAAAACAACAGCATATTTCGGCATACGATTAACTAAACCTCCATAAAAATTAATCTTTCTTGTATGCATTCTGTCATAAATTATACCTACGCACAGAAACAATGCTGCCGATACAATGCCATGACTGATTATTTGCATCATTGCCCCCTCCATACCCTGTTGATTGAGAACAAATATTCCAATGGTAACAATGCCCATATGTGCTACTGAAGAATAGGCAATTAATTTTTTCATATCAGTTTGTGCAAAAGCTACTAGAGAGGTGTAAATAATAGCTATAACACTCAAACTAAATATTAGAGGTAAAAAAAATTCTGAAGCTTCTGGAAACATACCAATTGAAAATCTTATAAATCCATACGCGCCCATTTTTAAAAGAACACCTGCTAAAATAACAGATCCTGCGGTAGGTGCTTCAACATGGGCATCTGGTAACCAAGTGTGAAATGGCCACATTGGTATTTTAACAGCAAAAGAAGCAAAAAAAGCTAGCCATAGATAAATTTGAACATTTTTAGGAAAAAAATTGCCTTGTAATTCAGCTACGTTCATCGAACCCGTGATCTGATACATAACAATTATAGCAATCAGCATTAAAACTGAGCCCAGCAATGTGTAAAGAAAGAACTTAAATGAAGCGTATATGCGTCGTTCACCACCCCAAATACCAATTATAAGGAACATAGGTATTAGAACCGCTTCAAAGAAAACGTAAAATAACAACATATCTATTGATGAAAACATTCCAACCAAGAAAGTTTCAAGAAGTAAAAAAGCAATCATATATTCTTTAATTTTTTTTGTTATGCTTCTCCAACTAGCTAAAATACAAAATGGTGTTAAAAATGTGCTGAGTAAAATCATAAACAAAGATATTCCATCTACGCCCACATGATAATTAAAATTAAAATCATCAAACCATTTATGTTTTTCACTTAATTGATATGTTCCAATAGAGGGGTCAAAAAGAAACCAGATTAAGCAACTAAGTATAAAAGTTCCCGATGATGTGAAAAGAGCTGCCCACTTAACATTGCTAGATGATGTTTCTTCATCTTTTATAAATAAAATAATTAATGATCCTAAAAGAGGTAAAAAAATTGTAACGCTTACTATTGGCCAATCAAACATATCAATAATAAAAAAACCAAGTAAGAATTATTACTAATCCGCCCAACATCACAAAGGCGTAATGATAAAGATAGCCAGACTGAACAAGGCTAAGAAACTTTGAAGAAATATTGATTAATCGAGAAACACCATTTGGTCCATATTCATCAATGAGTCGTACATCCCCTCTTTTCCAGAAAAGTGAAGATAAATAAAAGAATGATTTCGTAAAAATATTATTATACAATTCGTCGACATACCATTTATTAAAAGACAATGAGTGAAGTGGGCTTAGATTTTGAGCCAAAGAATTAGCCAACTCTTTGCGATAGAAATAAACTAAAGCTGCGGATAAAACCCCTAAGGCAACAGATAATTTTATTATCAATGTTTGCAAGAAAGGCAGATGATGGTCATTATGGGAAAGAATAAGTGAAACAAACCAAAAATCATTTTCTTTCGAGCCGATGAAATAGTCTGATAAAAAAATACCTGAGAATATTGATCCTACTGATAAGAAAACTAGGGGCACGGTCATAACTTTTGGCGATTCATGCGCTTTATGAAAAGTATCATTAGAAGCGCGTGTTGTTCCGTGAAATGTCATAAACAGCAATCTCCAAGAATAAAAAGCTGTTAAGAGAGCTGTGATTATTCCAACCGTATAAGCATAGAGCCCCATGTTGGATGAAGCAAAATAGGCATTTTCTAAAATACTTTCTTTTGAATAGTACCCTGAGAAATAAGGGAAACCAATAATAGCTAATGAGCCTATCCACATCATTGTGCCCGTAAAAGGTATTTTAGAAAATAATCCTCCCATCTTTCTCATATCTTGCTCATGATGCATTGCATGAATCACTGAACCAGCAGATAAGAAAAGTAGCGCTTTAAAAAAACCATGGGTGGTAAGATGAAAAATTGATGCGTTGTATGCGCCAAGGCCAGCTGCAAAAAACATATACCCTAATTGGCTACAAGTTGAATAAGCTATAACTTTTTTTATGTCATTTTGTGTTAGCGCAATACTTGCCGTAATTATTGCTGTCGTTGCTCCAATAAAAGTAATGAATAAATTAGTAAACTGAGCATACTCAAATAAAGGACTCATTCTGGCAACCATAAAAACCCCAGCTGTTACCATAGTGGCCGCATGAATAAGGGCAGACACGGGTGTTGGCCCTTCCATAGCATCTGGCAACCATGTATGAAGGCCTAATTGCGCTGACTTGCCCATTGCCCCTAAGAATAATAAGAAACACAAAGTATTAATCGTCGATAAATTGAAACTCAAAAAACTAAAAGTATGGTCTTTGTAATTTGATGCTGTATCAAATATTATATCAAATTGAACTGACCCAAAAATAAAAAAAATACCTGCGATACCAAGTATGAAACCGAAATCACCAACTCTGTTTACTATAAATGCTTTAATCGCAGCTTTATTGGCAGATTCTTTGTGATGCCAAAATCCAATTAAGAGATAGGATGTAAGGCCCACTCCCTCCCAACCAAAAAACATTTGTAATAAGTTGTCGCTAGTGACAAGCATTAACATAAAAAAAGTAAATAAACTCAAGTATCCCATAAAACGGGAAATAGATTTATCTTTATTCATATAGCCGATTGAATAAAGATGAACGCAAGCAGATACAGTTGTAACAACAATTAACATTGTTGCTGTTAATGCATCAACTCTTAAACTCCAATCAGCGGAGAATGTTCCTGACATCATCCAATTAAGAATTTGAAGGGTTGATGTTTCAGTAGGTCCCAAGTATCGTAAAAAAATTATCCATGATAATATTGCTGAAACAAATAGAAGTATGTTCGTTACTAATTGTGAATTTCTATCTCCAAATAATTTTCCTAGAAATGCGCAATAAATAAATCCAACTAATGGTAAAAAAACAACAAATGTAATCAACTATTATCCTTTTAAGTTACTTATTTTCTCAACCGAGATTGATCCCAGATTTCTAAAAAATACGACCAGTATTGCTAAACCAATGGCTGCCTCAGCTGCGGCCACTGTTAAGGTTAGCATTGCAAAAATTTGTCCGGATAGATCTCCTGAAAAACTTGAAAATGCAATAAAGTTTATATTTACGGCTAGAAGAATTATTTCAATCGACATTAATATAATTATCACATTTTTTTTATTTAAAAAAATACCAAGGATACCAATCGTAAACAAAATAGCTCCAAGAAAAAGAAAATGCTGAAGAGAAATGCTAAACATTAGTACCTTCTCTGAGTTTCACTTTTTTCTTTTCTATGTAATTAACAGTATCAACATTAACTTGATCATAAATTATTTGTTTTTTTACTCCACTGCGATCCCTTAAGGTCAAAACTATTGATCCGATCATAGCAACCAGAAGAATCAAGCCTGACAATTGAAATAGATAAAAATACTCAGTGTATAAAACATTGCCCAAATCTTTTGTGTTTTCAAAATCAGAAAATATAGGTTTGGTAGAAAATTCAACTAAAGTAACTTTTGATAATCTATTGGAAAAAAATATCATAGAAAGCTCGAGAAGCAATACTGCGCCCAGTAAAACACCAAAAGGCAAATATTGCAGGAAACCCTCTCTAAGTTTAATAAAATTTATATCAAGCATCATAACTACAAATAAAAATAAAACCGCGACAGCCCCAACATATACGACAACAAGTATCATTGCTAAAAATTCAGCTCCTAGTAAAACAAACAGAGCTGAAGAGTTAACAAAACTTAAAATGAGAAACAAAACTGAATGAACAGAATTTTTTGCGCTAATAACCATCAAAGCTGAAAGAACGGCAATGGTGGAAAATAAATAAAAAGAAAAAGAATATAGAAACATATTACCTGTAGGATGAATCCGATTGTAAATTCTGGGCGATTTCATGTTCCCATCTATCACCATTTAAAAGTAATTTTTCTTTATTATACATAAGCTCTTCTCTAGTCTCTGTCGAAAATTCAAAGTTAGGGCCCTCAACTATAGCATCGACTGGACAAGATTCCTGACACAAACCACAATAAATACATTTAGTCATATCTATGTCATAGCGAACAGTTCTGCGACTACCATCTTTTCTTGGCTCCGCTTCTATGGTGATAGCTTGCGCTGGGCATATTGCCTCACATAATTTGCAGGCTATGCATCTCTCTTCACCGTTTGGATACCTTCTGAGCGCATGCTCTCCCCTAAAACGAGGGCTTAACGGACCTTTTTCATGAGGATAGTTAATTGTAACTTTAGCTTTAAAAATATATCTGAAGGTTAAAAACATCCCCCTAAATAATTCTAGTAGAGCAAAAGATTTAATTGTTTTAATTATCATAAGCATGTCTACGTTGGAAGTAAATCAAACATAACTAAAAAACCTGCGGTTACCACAACCCAGAATAAAGACAAAGGTAGGAAAACTTTCCAACCAAGTCTCATAAGTTGATCATATCTGTACCTTGGGAATGTTCCTCTCACCCAAAGAAATAAGAAAAGAATAAAAGTTATTTTTAGCATAAACCAAAAGACTGATGGGATATAGTTAAAGGGAGCTATATCAAAAGGGGGAAGCCATCCGCCCAAAAAAAGTATTACCGTCATAGCGCTCATTAAAATCATACTCGCGTATTCAGCTAAAAAAAACAAAACAAAAGATGCTGAAGAATATTCAGTAGAAAAACCTGCTACAAGTGAAGCTTCATCTTCTGGAAGATCAAAAGGGAGTCTATTTGTCTCAGCTAAAGCACAAATAAAAAAAATTATAAACATTGGCAGTAATGGTATGGCAAACCAAACAGTACTTTGTGCTTCAACTACCTTAGTTAAGTTTAAAGAACCGACACATAAGAGAACTGTAATGATTACAAAACCAATTGAAACTTCGTATGATACCATTTGAGCCGCTGATCGTAATGCGCCCAAAAAAGGGTATTGCGAGTTGCTTGCCCAACCCGCCATTATTATGCCGTAAACACCAAGAGACGAAACTGCAAACAAGTACATAATGCCAACATTAATATCTGATATAACCCAGCCTGGTGCAAAAGGAATGACAGCCCATCCAATGAGACTTAAAACCATCGTAATCATCGGAGCAATTAAAAAAATTATCTTATTCGATCTGTTAGGAATAATGTTTTCCTTTGCAAGTAATTTTAATGCATCGGCAAAGCTTTGAAATAAACCAAATGGTCCTACAATATTTGGCCCTTTCCTCAATTGGATTAATGCTAAGACTTTTCTTTCGGCATAAACTAAAAAAGCAACTGATAGTAACACTGGAATTATAATAGCTAAAATTTGTGCAACTATTATTAAACCTGGAATAATTAAGTCATTGATCAGAGAAAGGCTATTATCCATATAATTAAGCAACCTTATTTAATATTTCCCTAGAACAATTAGCCATCGTAATAGAGGCGCGACTTATTACATCTGTCATATAAAAATTTTTAATATTATATTCTAAAACTCTGTTTTCAATTTTTGTTGCAGAACCAAAATCTAACTTTGAAGAAGATGGTAAATTATTAATTTCTTTGAAAACTGGAAAAAGATTTGATATTTCATTTCTAAGCTCAGATAAATTATTAAATCTAAGTTTTTGCGAAAAATTATTGCTTAAAGATCTAAAAATTTTCCATTCCTCTTTTGATTCTCCTAAAGGATGGTAGCATCTTGTAGTTTGAAGAACGCGACCTTCCATATTCACATATGTGGATGATTTTTCAGTATAGGCAGGTGTCGGTAAAACAACGTTTGCTAATTGAGCCAAGACATCACCATGATGTCCTAAATACACAATAAAGGCGCCTTCTAAAATTGAATGATTTATCTCATCACAGGACAAAAGAAAGACAACAGGATTGAATTTACTAATGTGGTCTTTAATTTTTTGATCGAAGTTTTGTGCAAAATCATTATTGTAAAATCCTATATCAATTGCCCCTGCTTTTGAAATATCTTGCTGCAAAACATTAAAACCATTGAAGTTGTTAGTTGAAATATTATATTTTTTTGCAATTTCAGAACATACATTTAATACTTCCTTGCCATCACGAAAGTTAATTGCAGAATTGCCAATTATCATTAAAGATTTTTTTGAATTTTTCAGCAATTCAGAAAAAGGGGATCTGTCATTTAACAGATCATTAAGATGTTCAATATTGTCTGACAGATGGGAGTATTCATAAGTTAAATCTATTTTTTTTCCAATCAGACCTATTTTGCAATCATTATTTATATAAGATTTCCGAATTCTAGCATTTAACACGCTTGCTTCCCATCTTGGATTAGTGCCTACTAGTAATATCACTTCTGCATTATCTATTTCTTGAATAGAAGAATTAAATAGATAGCTAGATCTTTGATTCTCAATAAATTGAGCATTGTCATATCTGCAATCAAAGAAATTTGAACCTAATGATTGGACAAAATATTTGGTAGCAAAAAGAGTTTCTATGTCAGTAAATTTACCACTCAATGCTAATGTGTTCTCTTTACCGTGTTTCGAAATTTCCTGCGTAATCCTATTAAGAACTTCATCCCATTCAGTTGAAATTAATTTTCCATTCCTTTTTATGTATGGAATGTCTATTCTCTCCTTTGATAAACCGTCTATTGCGAATCGCGATTTATCACTAATCCACTCTTCATTGATTTCTTCATTTAATCTTGGCAGAACTCTTAAGGTTTTTTTACCCAAAGTATCAATGCGAATACTAGATCCCATAGCATCGAATATATCGACCGATTCAGTTTTGTTTAATTCCCATGGCCTTGCCTTAAATGCATAGGGTTTGTTAGTTAAAGCTCCGACAGGGCAAAGATCAATGACATTTCCTGACAGTTCTGATTCAATAGCTTTCTCGAGATATGTTGTAATCTCTGCGTTTTCTCCTCTTCCTAACAATCCTAAATCATCAACGCCAGCAATTTCAGTTGAAAATCTTACACATCTAGTACAATGAATGCACCGAGTCATAATAGTGCCAACTAGAGGTCCCATATACTTATTTTTTACCGCTCTTTTATTTTCTTCATAACGGGATCTGTCTAAACCATAGTGTAATGCTTGATCTTGCAAATCACATTCCCCTCCTTGATCGCAAATTGGGCAGTCTAGAGGATGATTTATTAGCAAAAATTCCATAATTCCTTTGCGCGCTCTTTTAATACTATCAGTGTTGGTTTTAATTTTCATACCTTCTGTAGCTGGCATAGCGCATGAAGCTATTGGTTTTGGGGATTTATCCATTTCAACTAAACACATCCTGCAGTTTCCAGCTATTGATAGTCTATCATGATAACAAAATCTTGGAATTTCTACTCCTGCAAGTTCACATGCTTGCATAACCGTCATCCCATCCTCAAATTCAATTTCTTGATTATCAATAGTAATAAAAGGCATTAAGCAACTTCCTTTTTTTTATTAAATTCTGCAATTCTTCTTTCAATCTCAGGTTTAAAATGTCTTATTAGCCCTTGTATTGGCCATGCTGCAGCATCACCTAATGCGCATATGGTATGGCCTTCAATTTGTCTTGTTACATCATCTAATTTATCAATATCTTCAAGTTGAACACTACCATCAATCATTTTTTTCATAATTCTATACATCCACCCAGTTCCTTCACGACATGGGGTACATTGACCGCAACTTTCATGTTTATAAAAATTTGATAATCTAGTTATTGATTCAATGATATCAGTTGACTTATTCATTACAATTACAGCTGCTGTACCAAGACCACTTTGAACCTTTAACAAATTATCGAAATCCATCTTAACAGTATCACAGATTGATTTTGGAATTAAAGGAACGCTAGCACCGCCTGGAATAATGGCTAATAAATTATCCCAACCTCCTATTACACCGCCTGCATGTGTTTCAATTAATTCTTTTAAAGGTATCCCCATTTCCTCTTCTACATTGCAAGGATTATTAACATGACCTGAGATGCTAAAGATTTTGGTTCCAGTATTTTTCGGATTGCCAAGATTTGCAAACCACTTAGCTCCTTTTCTTAAAATTGTTGGAGCAACAGCTATTGACTCAACATTATTTACAGTTGTAGGAAACCCATACAAACCGGATTCTGCAGGAAACGGCGGCTTTAATCTTGGCTGCCCTTTCTTGCCTTCCAAACTTTCTAGTAATGCTGTCTCTTCCCCGCAAATATAAGCCCCTGCTCCTCTGTGTAAGTATATATTGAAATCCCAGCCAGAGCCGCAGGCATCTTTCCCTAATAATTTTGCTTCATAAGCTTCATCAATCGCCTTTTGTAAATTTAATGCCTCATTATAATATTCACCTCTAATATAAATATAACAATTATGAGCGTGCATTGCAAAACCCGAGACAAGACATCCCTCCAACAATAAATGTGGATCATTTCTTAATATCTCTCTATCCTTACACGTTCCTGGTTCTGACTCATCAGCATTAACAACAAGATAATGAGGTTTGCCAGAATTTTTTGGCATAAAAGACCATTTCAAACCAGTGGGGAAACCAGCTCCGCCTCTCCCTCTAAGTTCGCTTTTTTTTATTTCTTCAATGATGTAATCATTTCCTCTGGCTAGAATTGCATTTGTGTTTGACCATATTCCTCTTTTATAAGCGCCTTTAAGACCCCAATCTTCCTTTCCATATAAATTTTTAAAAATTTTATCTTCTTCTTTAAGCATAAATTTTAATTTTTTTCAGGCGAAGAGCCTCGTCTTCCTGATTGAGAGCCCTTGTTAATATTTTCATTATTTTTTAATTTTAAAAGTACTTTTCTAAAGTTATCTTCATTTAAATCTTCATAGTAATCATCATTAATTTGTACCATAGGAGAATTACAACACGCACCTAGACACTCAACCTCTACTAAAGTAAATTTCTTATCCTCAGAAGTTTCACCTAAATTGCAACCGGTAACCTCTTTAACAACATCTAACAATTTATTACTACCCCTTAACCAGCAAGGTGTTGTTCTACATATTTGGATGAAATTTTTCCCAACAGGTTCAAGATTAAACATTGAATAAAAACTTACAACTTCCATCACACGAATAAAAGACATGCTCAATGTTTCTGAAACTTTTTCAATGGCACTTCTATTTAACCAACCATTATTCTGTCTTTGAGCTAGGTCTAAGATCGGAATAACTGCGCTTTGTTGTTTTCCGGCTGGATATTTTTCTATAACAATTTTAACCTTGGAAAAATTTCTTTCAGACCATTCAAATATTTCATTACTAGTATCAGAAACTATATTTATCATTCCTGGGTGCTTCATCTATCAACTTCTCCAAAAACGACATCTAAACTTCCTAGAATTGCCGCTATGTCTGCCATCATATGACCTTTAGATAAATGATCTAGAGTTTGTAGATGAGCAAAACCGGGTGCTCTTATTTTACATCTGTAAGGTTTGCTTGAGCCATCTGAAACAAGAAAAACCCCAAACTCTCCTTTAGGCGCTTCAACAGCAAAATAAGTTTCTCCTTGAGGCACCCTGTACCCTTCAGTGAAAAGCTTAAAGTGGTGAATTAATGACTCCATTGATTTTTTCATTTTATTTCTTTTTGGCGGAGTTATCTTATTATCATCAATAGCTATATCTCCTGGTTCAATTTGATTAAGGCATTGTTTGATAATTTCTACACTTTGTCTCATTTCTTCAATTCGAATCAAATAACGATCAAAACAATCGCCTTTTTTTCCTACAGGAACTTCAAAATCTACTTTGTCATACACATCGTATGGCTGAGAACGTCTTAGGTCCCAAGCAACACCGGCACTTCTTAAAATAGGCCCCGTACACCCCCAGTCTATTGCTTCTTGTTTTGTAAGCACTCCGATATCAACTGAACGCTGTCTTAATATTCTATTGTTTGTCAATAACTCTTCCAAATCATCAAAAAACTTTGGAAGAGTTTCAAGGTGATTAAAAAGTTTTTCTTCCATTCCTTTTGGCATATCTTGATGAACCCCTCCTGGCCTAAAGTACGCTGCATGAAAACGGGCTCCGGATACTGCTTCATGAAATTCTATAAGTTTTTCTCTTTCTTCAAAGCACCATAAAAAAGGAGTTACTGCTCCTATATCAGCTGCGTAAGCAGGGATATTAAGCAAATGATTAAGTATCCGTGTAATTTCAGCAAAAATAACTCTTATGTACTTAGCCCTGATTGGAACTTCAATCTTTAAAAGTTTCTCTGTGGCTAGAGCAAAAGCGTGTTCTTGACACATTGGTGATACATAATCCAATCTATCAAAATAAGGAACTGCTTGAAGATAATTTTTATACTCAATAAGTTTCTCTGTCCCTCTATGCAGAAGTCCGATATGCGGTTCAGTTCTCTCAACAATCTCGCCATCTAATTCTACAACTAATCTGAGAACGCCGTGAGCTGCGGGATGTTGAGGTCCAAAATTTAATGTAGTTGAATTAATCTCTATTTCTTTCATTATAAATTTTCTTTTTTGACTTTTTCATCACCTATTAATTGATTTTTTAATCCTTCCCATGGACTTGAATAGTCAAAACTCCTGTATTCTTGAGAAAGTTTTACTTTTTCATAAACAATTTTTTTTTCTTTTTCGCTATAACTAACTTCGTTATGGCCTGTTAATGGAAAATCTTTTCTAAGAGGATGTCCTTCAAAATTATAATCTGTCATAATTCTTCTTAAATCTGGATGATTCAAAAAATTAATGCCAAACAGATCATAGCATTCCCTTTCATACCAATTAGCGTTTTTGTGAATTGAAGATATTGATTCTATATTATCATTTTCATTAATTGATGTCTTAACCAATATTCTTTGATTAAGTTTAAGACTAATTAACAAATAAACAATTTCAAATCTTAATTCCCTTGAAGGATAATCAATTGCTGTTATGTCAATAAGTTGTTTAAAAAATAATTTGTCATTATCATTTAAGAATTTTATAATTGAGACAATATCAGATTTATTATTAACAATTATGCCAAGATATTTTTCATTATCATAAAGAATAACGTTAATATTTGATTCTTTTAATATGATTTTTTTAGTATCTTCAATCTTACTCATTTTTATAAATTAGAATCATTCCTTCTTTTGATTTTTTTTTGAAGTTGAAGAATACCATACACTAACGCCTCAGCTGTTGGTGGACATCCTGGCACATATATGTCAACTGGAACAATTCTATCACAACCTCTTACAACTGAATAAGAGTAATGATAATACCCCCCTCCATTAGCACAAGAACCCATAGATATTACCCATCTAGGATTTGGCATTTGATCATATACTTTACGAAGAGCTGGGGCCATTTTGTTAGTTAATGTGCCCGCAACAATCATAACATCCGACTGACGTGGACTTGCTCTAGGAATAACCCCGTATCTATCTAAATCATACCGACTCATATAGGAATGCATCATTTCAACACCGCAACAAGCAAGACCAAATGTCATTGGCCACAACGAGCCTGTCCTCGCCCAAGTAAGAAGCTTATCGAAATTGGCTAGTAAAAAACCTTTTGAATTTAAATTTTCACTTAAATTATTTTCATTATTTTCTTTTTTGTTTATTCCCACTCTAATGCTCCTTTTTTCCACTCATAAATAAATCCAATTGTAAGAAAAAAGAGGAAAATTATCATAGACCAAAAACCAAATATTCCGATATTACCTAAAGAAACAGCCCAGGGGAAAAGAAAGGCGACCTCAAGATCAAAAATGATAAATAGAATAGCTACAAGATAAAATCGTACATCAAATCTACCTCGGGCATCATCGAAAGCCTCAAATCCGCACTCGTAAGAAGATAGCTTTTCTTTATCTGGCTTTGACTCACCAATTACAAAAGGTATTATTGTCATACCTACAGCCATCCCAAAACCTATAAAAATAAAGATTAATATTGGTAAGTATTCGGATAAGATAAATGACACAATAGTCCTTATAAATGCTGGATAAGTAATACATTTAACAAATTATTCAAGAAATACAATGTGGCACTTTGCAATTATAAATTAACGTCATCAATAATAAATGAACAAAGTAGTGCTGGCGCGAGAGACGGGATTCGAACCCGCGACCTCCGCCGTGACAGGGCGGCGTTCTAACCAGCTGAACTACTCCCGCGCATTTGGTGGGTGTTGAGAGACTTGAACTCCCGACCCTCTCGGTGTAAACGAGATGCTCTACCAACTGAGCTAAACACCCAAACAAAACCGGCTGTTAATGTTATTTAACAGCCGGTGCAAGAAAAAATCTTTTATAAATACTATTCTGTTGTTGCTACATTCACAGCTTCTTTAAGCGCTTTTCCTACAGTAAATTTTGGTCTTTTAGATGCTGGAATTTGTATTGACTCTCCAGTTCTAGGATTTCGCCCAGTTGTTGCTTTTCTATGACTAACACTAAAATTCCCAAAACCAACTATACTTACTTTTTCTTCTCTTTTTAGGGAGTTAGTAATAGAATCCAATAAGCTTTCAATTGCTCTAGTTGAATCAGATTTAGACAAACCTGCAGAAGATGCTACCGAAGCTATTAAATCATTTTTATTCACTTTCGTCTCCTTTAATTAATTAAGTAAATGTATGGTTATTATTTGAAGTTCATAGTCGTCAATAATAATTTAAAAAAAATCCCAGAAAATTAGGAAATTAACAATAAAATGGCTAAATATAAGGATTAATGAGCAGTAGATTCTTCAATATTTTCTGAAGATATTGATGATTTTATAGTTTTTATAGACTGGGATTCGCTAAAACTTAGAGGCACAATAGGCTTAACTAAGGTATGTTTTAAAATAGATCTAGCTTCATTTATTTCTACTATATTTATATTTTTTAGAATTTTTTTATCTAATTCAGCTAAATCTTTCTTGTTTTCTTCAGGTATTAATATTTTTTTTATTCCTACACGAATAGCCGCATAAAGTTTTTCTTTTAAACCGCCTATTGGCAATACTCTGCCTCTAAGTGTGATTTCACCAGTCATTGCTACTTCTTTTCTAACTTTATTTGAAGTTAGTGATGAAACTAAAGAATTAAATATTGCAATGCCTGCACTAGGCCCATCCTTTGGTGTTGCACCTTCAGGAACATGAACGTGTATATCGTATTTTTCAAAATCCTTAGGGTTTATTCCTAAACTCAACGATTGAGATCTAACATATGAGACAGCTGCTTGTATAGATTCCTTCATAACTTCTCCAAGCTTACCTGTAATTGTTAATTTACCCTTACCTATAGATAGCAAAACTTCTACTGACAAAATTTCCCCTCCAGCCTCTGTCCATGCCAATCCGTTTGTAACTCCGATTAAGTTTTTCTTTTCAATTTCGCTACACCTAAATTTTTCTACTCCTAAAAAATTATTAAGTGTTTTCTCATTTAGAATAATATTTTTTTTATTTGAAGTCTCAAGTAATTTTATTGATTTTCTGCAAATTTTTGCAATTTCCTTTTCTAAATTACGAACTCCTGCCTCTCGGGTAAAAAATCGAATTATTTTATTTATAATAGATGAGTTAAATGAAATTTCTTTTTTCTTCAATCCATGATTTAATTGTTGTTTAGGGATTAGATATCTTTTAGCAATTTGATTTTTTTCCTGTTCAGTATAACCAGCAATTCTAATAATCTCCATTCTATCAAGCAAAGCTGGAGGAATATTTAAAGTGTTTGCAGTACAAACAAACATAACATCAGACAAATCATAATCTAATTCTAAATAGTTATCATTAAACTTATGATTTTGTTCTGGATCCAAAACTTCCAATAAAGCTGAAGAAGGATCGCCTCTCCAATCAGATCCAAGTTTATCAATTTCATCAAGAAGTATTAAAGGATTCGAAGATTTAGATTTTTTCATTCCCTGAATAAATTTTCCTGGCATAGAGCCAATATAAGTTTTGCGATGTCCTCTGATCTCTGCTTCATCTCTAATTCCTCCCAGGGACATTCTTACAAAATTTCTCCCTGTTGCTGAAGCAATTGACTTACCAAGAGATGTTTTTCCAACACCGGGAGGTCCAACTAGACAGAGTATAGGTCCTTTAATTTTATTAATTCTTTTTTGGACTGCCAAATATTCAATAATTCTATCCTTAACTTTATCAAGCCCATAGTGATCTGCCTCTAAAATTTTTTTTGCTTTATTAATGTTTTTAGATATTGGTGAAGGATTGAACCAAGGAATGCTTATCACCCAGTCAAGATAATTTCTTACAACTGTTGCTTCAGCCGACATTGGACTCATATTTTTTAGTTTCTTTAATTCATTTTTACATTTGTCTTTAGCTTCTTTAGACAGATTAATTTTTTTTATTTTTGTTTCAATTTCGGTTATATCATCAATGTCTTCTTTATCTCCTAGTTCTTTTTGTATAGCTTTCAACTGCTCATTTAAGTAATACTCTTTTTGAGTTTTTTCCATCTGACGTTTGACTCTACCCTTTATCTTCTTTTCAAATTGTATTGTGTCAATTTCAGCAATTAAATAATCATAAATCTTTTCCAATCTTTTTACAGTTGAAATTATTTCCAGGAGTTCTTGTTTTTGACTCAGGCTGATATTAAGATTAGTTATTAAAACATCAGCTAACTTATCAGAATCAGTATTTGCACGAATGCTATTAAAAGTTTCAATTGGAATTTTCTTGTTAATCTTATGATAAGATTCAAATTGCTCGAAAATAATTTTCATTAATGCTTTTGCTTTTGACACATTATTATCAACGGGTTTGATGAATGAATAATTAGCTATAATGAAATCTTTTGTTTGATGAATTTTAGAAACTTTTACTCTCTCGAGTCCCTCTACCAATACTTTAATAGTGCCGTCAGGCAACTTAAGCAGCTGAAGTATTTTTGCCAATGTTCCAACACGATATAAGTTTTCAGAATTCGGATTATCTATTTCTGAATTTTTTTGAGCAATAAGCAATATTTTTTTATTATATTTCATTACGTTGTTAAGAGCATTAACTGATAGTTTTCTTCCTACAAATAATGGAACAACCATTTGAGGAAAAACTACAATATCTCTTAAAGGCAGAACAGGAATAATTGGACTATTCATATGTTTAAAATGATAGTAATAAATAAAAAATCAAGACTTATTTACAGCTAATTTTTCATTATTGTCTTTATTAGCAAATAAAAGGATTGGTTGTGACATTTTTTTTACTACCTCAGAATTAATCACAATCTTTTTCAATTGCTTTTGATCAGGTGATTCGAACATTAGATCTATTAGGAGATTCTCCATAATTGATCTCAATCCCCTAGCTCCCGTATTATGCTTAACAGCCAAATTAGCAATTTCTAAGAGAGCATCATTTTTGATTTCTAATTCAATGTTGTCCATATTAAATAAAAGTTCAAATTGTTTAATTATAGCATTTTTGGGTTCCTTCATAATACGTATCAACATTTTATCATCTAATTCTTCTAATGTTGCGCATACAGGCAATCTGCCAATAAATTCTGGGATCATACCAAATTTTAATAAATCTTCGTTTTCAAGCATTCTTAATGTATCGCCAATTTTTTTTTCGTTAAAATCAGTTAAAGTTGAATTAAAGCCAATAGTGGATCCTTTTAAACGATGGTTGATAATATTTTCTAATCCCGTGAACGCACCTCCACAAATAAAAAGTATGTTTGATGTATCAATGTGTAAAAAATCTTGTTGTGGGTGTTTTCTCCCACCTTGTGGAGGAACGCTAGCTATAGTTCCTTCCATAATTTTTAACAATGCTTGCTGCACACCTTCTCCAGAGACATCTCTGGTAATAGAAGGATTGTCACTCTTCCTGCCAATCTTATCAATCTCATCTATATAAACAATACCTTTTTGCGCTCTTTCAACATTATAATCTGATGTCTGAAGTAATCTTAAAATAATATTTTCTACATCCTCACCTACATAACCAGCTTCAGTCAAACTTGTTGCATCTGCCATTGTGAATGGGACATCTAATATTCGTGCCAAAGTTTGAGCTAACAAAGTTTTTCCCGTTCCAGTTGGGCCAATTATTAAGATATTTGATTTTGCTATTTCTACAGTAGAAACACTTTTATTAGATAATCTTTTATAGTGATTATATACAGCTACTGATAATATTTTTTTTGCATTATTTTGGCCAATCACATAATCATTTAAAATTGAATAAATTTCTCTAGGTTTGGGTATACTTTGTTTTATTTTTATTTTATTGTTTTCCGTATCCTCTTTGATAATATCCATACAAAGTTCAACACATTCATCGCAAACAAAAACAGTGGGACCTGCTATTAATTTTTTTACTTCTTTTTGATTTTTCCCACAAAAAGAGCAAAAAAGTGAATCTTTCTCTTTTGTCATTATTTTCTATTTTTCACAATTTTATCAATTAGTCCAAATTTTATTGCTTCTTCTGGAGAAAAATATTTATCTCTTTCCATTATTAATTCAACTTCCTTAATATTCTTTCCAGTATGTTTTGCATAAATCTGGTTTAATCTTTTTTTTGTTTTGATAATTTCATTAGTTTGAATCTCAAGATCTGTTACTTGTCCTTGATAGCCTCCGCTTGGTTGATGAATCATAATTCTAGAATTGGGCAATGAAAATCGTATATCTTTTTCTCCTGCCGCTAATAACAATGATGCAGCTGATGCTGCTTGACCGATACATATAGTCATAATTTTTGAAGAAATGTATTGCATTGTATCATATACAGCTAATCCAGACCAAACAATCCCGCCTGGAGAATTAATATAAAAAGATATTTCTTTTTTTGGATTTTCTGATTCCAAAAACAAGAGTTGTGCGCACACAAGACTTGCAATATTGTCGTCTATCGGACCTGTTAGAAAAATTATTCTTTCTTTCAACAATCTAGAATATATGTCATATGCCCTTTCGCCTCTAGATGATTGTTCCACTACCATTGGTACAAGATTATTTGTCAAATTTTGTAAGGGGTTCTTCATTCTTTTTCCTTATTATAGTTAAAAGTAACTTCTTGCAATTTTTTGAACTCCTTAACAGATATTTTTTTTGTCTCTTTCTTTGTTTTTGAAACAATATAATTCACAACCTTTTTTTCAATAATAGGACCTCTGATTGACTCTATGCTTGCGGGATTTTGCTTAAAATAATCAAATATTTTTTTTTCCTGACCAGGAAACTGGGAAGCGTAATTTAGCATCCCATCAGTTAATTCTTTTTCTGTGATTGTAATATTTTGCTCACTAGATATGTGTTGCAACAATATCGCCAATTTCACTCTTCTTGCTGCAATTTTTCTATATCTTTCTTTTAACTTTTTTTCTGTTAATTTTTTATCATCTTCATCAAGCTTATCATCTTTTTTTGCATGTTGAACCTTGTGCCAAATTAAATTAAACTCTTCTTCAAGCATGCCTTCTGGAATATCAAAATTATTTTTTGATTCTAGAATATCCATAAGTTGTTTTTTTCCAATCTCTCTTAAATAAATTTCATATTGATATGATAAATTTTTATTAAAGTTATTTTTAAATTCTTTCTCAGATTTAAAATTATTTTTTTCTAAGAATTCTTTATCAATTTCAAATTGAATATTTTCTTCAATAGATAAAATATTAATTTCAAATTCTACATTTTTTTCTTTATCCTGTTTTAGAAGATCTTTTAAATCAAATTTCAACTTGAATATATCTCCGACCTTAGCGTTCTTTTTAATCAATCTACTGCTGATATCAGGCAATACCTGATAATCTGAATCAGTTACTATTGGTATATTATCTTGAGATTTTATATGTTCAGGTACTGAATCATCTTTTGTTTTAATATTTACAAAAACTTTATCAGTGTATTTAATTCCCCTACTATTATTTAATTTAGAATATTTTTTTTGAGAGTTTAAAAAAGACTTATAATTATCTTCAGCAGTTTTTTCATCAATATCAACACTGTAATTTATGGTTGTAATTTTATCAAAAGGAAAAATATTCATTTCAGGTTTTAAATCAATTTTAAGGTTAAATTCAATTGGTTCATCTCGTTTATATTTTTTTACTTCTACCTTTGGCTGCCTAAAGGCATTTAATTTTTTTTCATTTAGAAGTTGTTTTGTCTTTTCCTGAATAATCTTTTCTAATACTTCGTTTAATATATTATTTTCATATTTTTTTTTAACTATATTAAGGGGAGCCTTTCCTTTTCTAAAGCCAGGCAGTGTTACTGTGGGAATAATTTCTCTTATTTTGACATTAATTAATTTATCAACTTCTTCAAAAGGAATTTCTAATGAGTACTCCTTATATAATTTCTTAGAATTTAATTCTTTTATATTCATATTTTTTCATGGTAGGCCGGAAAGGACTTGAACCTTCAAACCTTGCGGCACATGGACCTAAACCATGCGTGTCTACCAATTCCACCACCGGCCCTTTAATTTTTCGCTTTTATGTTGATCCTGAATAATTAACAACTATGAAAGTGAATATAACGGAATACTGGGGCGAACGATGGGATTCGAACCCACGACATCAGGCTCCACAAGCCCGCGCTCTAACCAACTGAGCTACGTTCGCCATAATAATGTTTATTTTATATCACTTTTTGCTATATCAAAATAATGCAAGTTTCCAAAAGAATATTTAATTTAGAAACTGAAACGGCTTTTACAGTTTTGGCTAAAGCCAATAAACTTCAATCTGAGGGAAAAGACATAATTAATTTAGGTATTGGGCAGCCTGATTTTCCTACGCCCAAAAACATTCTCGAAGCGGCCGTAAAAGCTATTATTGATGGTAAGCATGGCTACACTCCGTCAAATGGCATAATCGAATTACGCGAAGCTGTTTCAAAACACATATTTGAAAAATATAATTCAAATGTAAATCCTGAAAACATTTTAATAACTCCAGGTGGTAAACCAGTAATTTTTTTTGCAGCACTAATATTTGGTGAAAAAGACGCTGAAATTATTTATCCAGATCCGGGATTCCCTATTTATAGATCAATGATTAAATTCAGCGGCGCAAAACCAATACCTTTAATACTTAAAGAAAAAAACAATTTTGAAATTGATATTGATGAATTATCAAAATTGATAACTAATAAAACAAGACTAATCATTATCAACAATCCTAATAATCCAACCGGATCGTTTATGAATGAATCTAAAATTAGCAATCTTGTAAAAATGCTAGAAAAATACCCGAAAGTAGCAATTATGAGTGATGAAATTTATAGTAAAATTATTTTTGATAATAATTCAATGCCCTCACTATTAAAATATGAATCAATCAGAGATAGATTAATAATTCTAGAAGGTTGGAGTAAAACATTCTGTATGACAGGTTGGAGATTGGGATGGAGTGTATGGCCAACTAAATTTATTGATTTTGCCAATAAACTTTGTGTGAATGATCATTCTTGCCCATCTTCAATATCGCAATATGCTGGACTGGAGGCCCTACAAGGACCTCAGGATGAAATAAATAAAATAGTTAAAGAATTTGAAAAAAGAAGAAATTTTATTTTTGAAAAATTAAATAATTTAAAAAATATGAATTGTTTTCGTCCCGGAGGATCTTTTTATGCCTTTCCGAATGTATCAAAAAGCAATCTCTCAGGAGAAAAATTTTCTGAAGTTGCCCTTAATAATTATGGTGTAGCTTTGGTACCGGGTACTAGTTTTGGAGATAGTGCGAAAAAGTATATTCGTCTAAGTTATGCAAATTCATTGGAAAATATTGAAAAAGCCATTAATAGATTATCTAAAATATAAATTATGAAAAAAATTGAAGCAATAATCAAGCCTTTCAAACTATCACCTGTAAAGAATGCTTTACATGAAATAGATTTATCTGGAATGACTGTAATTGAAGTTAAGGGTTTTGGAAGACAAAGAGGTCAAGAAGGTCTAGACAAAGACCAAGACTTTGATGATGAATTTCATGCAAAAGTAAAGATAGAAATCATTGTTGAAGATGATATTGCTGAAAAAGCAATTGAATCAATAAAAAAAGCTGCTTTTTCGGGAAAAATTGGAGATGGTAAAATATTTGTATCAAATATTGAACAGGTGATGAGGATTAGAACTGGTGAGAAAGGCAGCGATGCAGTTTAATTTTTCTTTACAAAATTAAAGAAATAAATAAAAGAACTTCAATCGTTCAACTCATCTTAATTGTTTGAGTCGGAAGTAGACTGATTGTCGAAGGAACGCATGCAAAAGTTAGAAATCGTTCAACCCATTGGGTCGGAAGTAAGTGAAAGCTGAAGGAACGCGCACCAAATGCAGAACTTTCATAACTAGAGCATGATAGAGTACTCGCATCAACCTTAATGGTTAAGGTTGAATGGTAACAAAACTATGAGGTTATTTTATTATGAAATTTAACTGCAAAACTCCAAGTGAGTTGTTAAAAAACATCAAAGATCTGGATGTTAAAATGGTTGATGTCCGTTTCACTGACATACCAGGAACAACACAACATTTTACGTTGCCAATCAAATTTTTAGATGAAAGTATTTTCTCTGAAGGTCTTGGTTTCGATGGATCTTCAGTTAGAGGTTTCCAAGAAATTCATAACAGTGACATGATTGTTTTACCTGATGTCACCACTGCTTTTATTGATCCTTTTTTCTCAGAAAAAACAATTGTTTTTCATGGCAATATCAAAGATCCCTTAACACTAGAAGATTATTCCAGAGATCCTAGAAACATCGCTAAAAAAGCTGAAGCATATCTCAAATCTTCAGGAATTGGAGATACGGCATTTTTTGGTCCTGAAGCAGAGTTTTTTGTATTTAATAATGTTCAGTATGATTCAGGTTCAAATTTTTCTTTTTATGAAGTTGACTCAACAGAAGGAACTTGGAATAGTGGCGGGGATGAAAATCCTAACCTAGGTCATAAACCAAGACACAAAGAAGGTTATTTTCCTTTACCCCCAGTTGATACGCTTCAGGATGTTAGAACTGAAATGGTAATGACAATGCAGGATATAGGTATGTCAGTTGAGGCTCATCATCATGAGGTTGCAACAGCGGGGCAGTGTGAAATCGATTTAGAATTTTCTCCATTATTAGCAATGGCTGATGATGTAATGAAATATAAGTATGTTGTAAAAAATGTAGCGAAACAACACGGTATGACTGCAACTTTTATGCCAAAACCTCTATTTGAAGATAATGGGTCAGGAATGCATGTTCATCAAAGTTTGTGGAAAAACGGAGAAACTCTGATGTACAAAAAGGGTAATTATGCCAACCTTAGTGACCTGGCTTTAAATTATATCGGCGGGGTAATAAAACATGCTCCTGCCCTTCTTGCTTTTTGTGCTCCGACAACAAACTCGTACAAAAGACTGGTTCCTGGTTTTGAAGCTCCCGTAAACATTGTTTATTCTCAAAGAAACAGAAGTGCTTGTGTTAGAATTCCTGTTTACTCTCAAAGTCCAAAAGCAACAAGGATGGAATTTAGACCTCCAGATCCAACTGCCAATCCTTATTTAGCATTTTCAGCTTTGCTTATGGCTGGAATAGATGGAATTAATAATAAAATCGATCCAGGCAAACCAACTGATATTAATCTTTATGCTGCCTCAGAAGAAGAATTATCAAAGATTCCATCAACACCCGGTTCTTTAGCTGAAACTTTAGATGCATTAGAGAAAGATCATAAATTCTTGTTGCAAGGCGATGTATTCACGAAAGATGTTATCGAAACCTATCTCAGTTATAAAAGGGAAAACGAGGTTGATCCAATAAATCTCAGACCTCATCCACACGAATTTCACTTATATTACGACGCTTAAATAGAAATATATTTTATGCATTTAAACTGCTATCATTATTGATAGCGGTTTTTTTGTAGGAAACATAAGCCTCTTTTGTTAAAGTAACAACAAGTGACAAAGAAGAAAACATATAGTGCAAGAGATATAGAAGTTCTTGAAGGACTCGAACCTGTTAGAAAAAGACCCGGAATGTACATTGGAAATACCAATGAAGAAGGTCTGCATCATTTAGTTAATGAAGTACTAGACAACTCTATTGATGAAGTTGTTGCTGGACACGCGAAAAATATTTCTTTTTACTATGCCAAAGATAAATCAATAACAATAAGAGATGATGGTCGTGGCATTCCGATTGATTTTCATCCTAAATATAAAAACAAAAGAGCTCTAGAAATTGTATTGACAACTCTTCATGCGGGTGGAAAGTTTTCTGGTAACGTTTATAAAACTTCTGGAGGACTTCATGGTGTAGGGATATCTGTTGTAAACGCACTTAGTAAACAATTAGAAGTAAGGGTTTTTAATAAATCCAAAATATATTCTCAGAAGTATTCTAGAGGTCTTGTTAAAAACAAAATCAAAATTCAAAAATGTTCACATAAGCTAAGAGGAACCGAGATAAAATTTGTTCCTGATGAGGAAATTTTTCAGGAAATAAACCTCTCTCCTAAAAGACTGATAAATTTCATCAAAATGAAATCAGTTTTAGTCAAAGGAACAAAAATTTCATACAAAATAGATAAAGAACTAATCAAAGACGAAACCCCTAACGAAAAAGTTTTTTATTACCCAAATGGCATGATAGATTTTGTAAAAGAAAATATTAACGAAAGAAAAAAAATTATTTCCAAATTTTTTCATAGCGAGATTGAATTTAATTTTAATGAAAAATGTGAAATATTTGCAAGTTTCAATGAACAAGAAAAATCAACATTGAAGTCATACTGCAACACAATTGAGACTCCTGATGGAGGATCGCATGAAAACGCCTTGAAAAATTCATTATTAAGATCCATAAAATTATTTGGTCAAAAGAATCAGATTTCCAAAATAGCAAATATTAATACCAGCGATGTATTCGATTATTCAGACTCATATATTTCGATATTTATTAACTCGCCAAGTTTCGAAGGGCAAACTAAAAAAAGAATTGCAATGCCCGTTGTCCAAAAAAAATTAGAACAAGAGATACAGCACAATTTTTTATTATGGCTTAATTCAAACAAAAAGGACTCCCTTAAATTAATTGAAGTTTTAATTGAAAGATCACTGCTACGAACTGATTTGACAAAAATCAAGGAATTAGAAAGAAAAACAATAAAAGAAAAAAATAGGCTTCCAGGAAAACTTGTTGATTGCACAAGTAGACAAGTCGAAGGAACAGAAATTTTTATTGTTGAAGGCGATAGTGCTGGAGGTTCAGCCAAACAAGCAAGACTAAGAGAGAAACAAGCAATACTTCCACTGAGAGGAAAAATATTAAATGTGTATAGTGTATCGCTTTCAAAAGTAGCTGATAATTCAGAGGTCCAAAATCTTATCCAAGCTTTGGGATGTGGTATTGGCAAAAACTTTCAACTCTCAAAACTGCGTTATGAAAGAATAATTTTAATGACAGATGCTGATGTCGATGGTTCGCATATTGCCACACTACTGATTACTTTTTTTTATAAATATATGCGCAAAATTATTTCAAGTAACAGATTATATTTGGCGATGCCCCCTTTGTATAAATTAGGTTATAAGGATATTGATAGATATGCTTATGATGAAAAAGAAAAGGATAAGATCCTTAAATCAAATTCTTCAAAAATGACTCCTCAAATCACACGTTATAAGGGTTTGGGAGAAATGCCTGCTGACCAACTCAGGACTACAACAATGGATATAGAAAAAAGGAAATTAATGAAAATTAATTTAAAACATGGTGCAAAAGAAGAGAAAAAAACTGAGAAGCTATTTGAATCTCTAATGGGAAAAAAAGCAGAGTCTCGATTCAAGTTTATTCAAGAAAATGCGAATTTCACAAGCAATCTTGATATATGATTTTATCAAAATGATATGAAAAAATTCATTTTATCTATTGATCAAGGCACAACAAGTTCAAGGGTAATTTTATATGATTCTAAATTCAACAGCATAGATAGTGTTAATAAAGAATTAACGCAATTTTTTCCAAAAAATGGATGGGTTGAACATGATGCATTGGAAATCTGGCATGATGTTAGAGATCTTCTCCGTAAATTAATTAAAAAAAATAAATTGTCAGTTTCTCAAATACTTTCCATTGGCATAACGAATCAAAGGGAAACTACCGTTGTTTGGAACAAAAAAACAGGCCGGCCAATAAACAAGGCAATTGTATGGCAAGATCGACGAACATCTTCTTTTTGTAAAAAATTAAAGAAAAAAGGTTTGGAGAAAAAAATTCAAAAAATTACTGGTTTGGTTGTTGATCCCTATTTTTCAGCTACCAAAATCAGATGGATTTTAGACAATAATAGAATTTCAAAAAAACTCATTCAAAGTAATAATCTCTTGTTTGGAACAATAGATACATGGTTGCTTTGGAACTTAACACGGGGTAGATCGCATATAACAGATATCACTAATGCTTCTAGAACAATGCTATTTGATGCACAAAAAAATCAATGGTCAAATGATTTATTAAAAACCTTTAAAATACCAAAGTCTATTCTCCCTAAAGTGGTTGATAACGTTTATGACTTTGGTGAAACAAAATTATTTGGAGATTCAATAAAAATTGGAGGAATGGCTGGAGATCAACAAGCTGCGACTATTGGTCAGGCATGTTTTCAACCCGGACAATCAAAAGGCACATACGGCACTGGTTGCTTTATTTTAATGAATATTGGCAGCAAATTTAAACTCTCAACCAATAAACTGCTGACAACTGTAGCTTTTAAAATTGGATCGAAAAAAATGTATTGTTACGAAGGTAGTATTTTTGTTGCTGGTTCTGCTGTTCAATGGTTGCGTGATAAATTAAATTTTATTAAGTATTCACATCAAAGTGATGATCTTTATTCTAAAGCAAACATAAATGAAAATGTAATTATTATACCTGCACTAACTGGTCTTGGCGCTCCTCATTGGAAGGCTGATGCTCGTGGTGCAATTTTTGGCTTAACAAGAAACACTGGTATTGCAGAAATTGTTAAAGCTACACTTGATAGTATTGCTTATCAAACCTTTGATTTAGTGCGCTGCATGCAAAAAGATTCCGAAAGAAAAATTAAAGAAATGCGCGTTGATGGTGGAATGGTCAATAACAATAATTTTATTCAAAGTTTATCTAATATTTTACAAATTAAGATTATTCTTCCCAAAGATAGTGAAACTACAGCTTTGGGTGCTGCTTACTTAGCCGCACTATCTTGCGGATTAATTAAAAGTACAACCTCAATTGAAAAATTATGGAAAAGCAATAAAATTGTAAAACCTAAAATCAATAAAAACAAAATTAATAAAATGATACAAAAATGGCATCATGCCATTAACAAATTAATTAAATTTAGTTAAGTTTATAAAACTAATGTTGATTATAAAATATAAATCTCTCTAATTATTTTTTTCCTAAGCAGAAGATATTTTATTTTGTTGATGTTTTAATTACGTCTTCGATTTTTTTTATTACACAATCAGTTGAAATTGCAGATATGTCTGTACTTCCAAATTCTTTCGCACTAATTGCTGTAATATTATTTGCAGATCGGGTAAATTTGTCAGAATCTTTGTGTCCAAATAATTTAATTAAAGGGCAATAATTTGTTGATAACATGTGCCCAGTTCCACTATCATTTGCTAAAGCACAAGATAGAAAATTTGTGGATCCAATTACAACTTCATAGCCAGAAAAATCATTAATTTGTTCTTCTGGCAGCAGAGCTTTTGGGAATATAGATTTTAATTTTTCTTTAATAAAATTCTCATTTGGGCCAAGAAATAAAACTATTTTATATGATTTATTTTCGAAAAATTTTCCTACTTTTATAAAATTATCAATAGGCCAAATTTTATTTTTTTCACCTGCTCCAGGAGATAACCCTATATATGATATATTTTTATCAAATATTTTAATCAGTTGAAACTTTAAGTCAGTAGGTATTGTAATCCTAAAATTTCTGTCTACTACATCTTCTTTAATTATATCAAGTAAATTAAATAAATCTTCTAAATAATATTGTCTTGAAATATGAATGGATTTTTTTTTAATTTTTTTTGTTGAAAAAAAACCTGATGCGGCCGATGAAATAAAATATGAACATTTTATTCTTTTAAGTGCTATTGTTCTTAAAACAGCTTTTTGCGTATCAAAAATATATTCAAATTTTTTTTTACTAAAATTATATTTATTCGATATTCTTTGCCAAAAAAAAGGATTAAGATCAGCTTGTTCTATAATCTCATCAATAAATTGACCTGCTATATTTTTCAATTGATTATTATATACTGTAGAACCTTTGTTAGTCATCCAAATCAATTGTCTATCAGGCAATCTTCTCTTAATTTCACTTAATAAAGGAAGTTTAATTATTCCATCACCAATTTTTTCTCCATTTGTGAAAACTAGAATATTTTTTTGCACAAAAATATAATACACTAATTTAATTAAATGTTTAGAATGTATTAAACTCGTTTGTAATGGTGCCCAGGGGCGGAATTGAACCACCGACACGAGGATTTTCAGTCCTCTGCTCTACCGACTGAGCTACCTGGGCTAAAGAAAAATCAGATAAATTGTTTTGTCCAG
>JAGFWP010000032.1 GCA_017639935.1 Pelagibacteraceae bacterium | reverse complement strand
GGATCTTGAAAAATCATAGAAATTTTATTTGAACGAATTTTATTCATTCTTTCATCAGGTAAATTCAATATTTCTTGATCCTCATATTTTATACTTCCTGTTGCAGTCGCATTCTTTGCCAACAACCCAAGAATGGAAAAAACTAACTGAGTTTTTCCAGAACCAGATTCTCCAACTATTGCTAAACTTTCATTATTAGCAAGATTCAAGCTAACATCGTTAACAGCTTTAACTAATCCTTCAGGAGTTTCGAAATCTATTTTTAGATTATTAACTTCAAGTAAATTCATTCATCTATCCTTTGGATCTAAGGCGTCGCGTAAACCATCACCAATAAAAAATAATGAGAATAAGGAGACAACAAAGAAAAATAATGGAAATAACAACTGCCAAAGTGTCCCGTAACGCATTGTTTTAGCTCCTTCACTTATTAGGGCACCCCATGAAGTATTGGGTTCTTGAATGCCAAGACCCAAAAACGAAATGAAAGATTCAGTTAATATCATTCCTGGAACTAAAAGCGTAGCGTATACTGCTACTACGCCAAGCAAGTTTGGGATTATGTGACGTAATATAATTGTAAAATTTCCTACACCTGTTGCTACTGCTGCTTCAATAAATTCTTTTTTCTTAATTGATAAAGTTTGTCCACGGACTATTCTTGACATATCTAGCCATGAAATTAAACCAATGCCAACAAACAACATAAAAATAGATCTTCCAAAAATAACAAGTAATAAAATAAGAACAAACATATAGGGAATAGACATTAAAATATCGACTATACGCATCATAATAGTGTCAATCCGTCCTCCAAAATATCCTGCTATGGCGCCATAAAGAGTGCCAACAAAAACAGCTATCAATGCTCCGACAACACCCACCATAAGTGATATTTTTGTGCCCTGAATTACTCTTGAGTATAAATCTCTACCTAGTTCATCCGTTCCAAAAAAATGCCCTGTATTAAAAGAAGGCATACCTAAAGTTGAAATATCTCCTAGAATAGTCCAATCAATTTCTTCATTGGACCATTGTGCAAATAAAGGTCCAAGAAAAGCAAATAATAAAATAATGGATAATATAATTAAACTTGTCACTGCAGCTTTATTTTTTAAAAAACGTGTACGAGCATCATACCACAATGAGCGTCCTTTAATTCCACCTGATTCTGAAAAATTTTTTGATAAATCTTCAATATTTTTTTTATTTATAATCATTTCTCAATATCTAATTTTTGGATCAATCCAGGCATAAAGAATATCAACTAATAAATTAAAGGTAATAGTCAGGCAGCCTACTAAAATTGTAATTCCCATTATGGTTGAATAATCACGATTAAGAGCTCCATTCACAAAAAGCACGCCAATCCCTCCAGTACTAAAATACATGTCAATAACAACTGAACCAGTTATCATTCCTACAAAAGCTGGTCCTAAATATGAAATAACAGGAAGAAGAGTTGGTTTCAAAGCATGATAAAAAACAATTTTATATTGGGGTAGACCCTTTGCTTTCGCTGTACGAATGAAATTTGAATTTAAAACTTCAAGCATCGAAGATCTGGTCAATCTTGCGATACTTGCTAGATAGCTGGTTGATAAAGCAATTACTGGCATAATGACAAACTGTATTTGTCCTCCTTCCCATCCTCCCCCCGGCAACCATCCTAAGTATAATGTGAAAATTAGCACGAGAATTGGTGCCATAACAAAATTAGGAAGAACTTGTGCCGAAATAGAAAAACCTACAGCTAAGTAATCTAAAAAAGTATTTTGTCGAATAGCTGCAATAATGCCCAATGAAGTTCCGAATAATACTGCAAGAATAAAAGACCAGGTTCCATATTTTAATGTGACAGGAAAACCTTGTGCTATTATATCATTAACAGTTCTATCTTTGTAGCGAAATGAAGGTCCAAAATCAAATTCAGTAATAATGCCCCAAACGTAATTGAACATTTGATTATATATTGGCTGATCAAGGCCATATTTAGCATTAATATTTTTCAATACCTGTTCTGGCAGGGGTTTCTCAGAAGTAAAAGGTCCTCCTGGGGCGCTATGCATTAACAAAAAGGAAATAATAATAAGAATTAGAATTGTGGGAAGAGCAACGCTCAATCTTTTTAAAATGTATATTATCATTATTAAATTTGAAATATTATATTAATAAAAAAAGCACCGTATGTAACGGTGCTTTTTATTATTATAAGCAATAAAGCTATTCAGCTACTTTATAAAAATTTCTGCTATACCAATTTTGCTCCACATTATCATATGGCCATCCCTTTAATTGAGGATTAAGCATAAATACTCCAGCATAATGATATATAGGAATTACTGGCATTTCTGCAGCAAGAATTCTTTCTATAGTGGTATAATTAGAGCTTGCATCAGCTAAAGTTTTCGCTTCACTCATTAATTGATCTACTGCTGCGTTACTGAACTTACCATCATTATAACCTGAAGGTGTTGTCAATAAATCTAGAAAAGTAGATGCTTCATTATAATCACCACACCAAGCTCCTCTTGCGATTTCAAAATCCTGCTTGCCTCTGACATCAAGGAAAGTTTTCCACTCCATATTTTCCATAGTGGCATTAATGCCAAGTTTTTGTTTCCACATTTGAGACATAACAGTAGCAATTTGTTTATGACCTTCTGAAGTATTATAGACCATCGTAAAAGATAATGGATTATCTTTTCCATAACCCGCTGCATCCATTAGCTCTACAGCTTTTGCATCTCTTTCAGCTTGAGTCATTTTAGAAAATGCAACACTTGGCGTATCAAAACCGGCCGTTGCTCCTGGTGTAAAAGTATAGGCTGGAATTTGACCTGCTTGTAAAATATCTTCAGTAATTACATTTCTGTCTATAGCATACGACATTGCTTTACGTACCCGCACGTCTTGGAATGCTTCAATTCCACTATCACTCAAGTTAAACGTATAATAGTAATTACACAATCTAGGAAATGAGGTTGCTTGATCAGGGTATTCTGCTTTTAATTTTTTGAATTGCCCTGGTGGAACAGGTCCTTGATCTAACTCACCAGCAAGATAACGAATTAATCCTGTACTTTCGTCAGGTATAACAAGTGTTACAACTTTTTCTATAATTGTATCAGCATTATTCCAATATAAAGGATTTCTTTCTCTTACTACTCGTTCATTCAAAACATGCTCGGTTAAAACATAAGCTCCATTTGAAACTATGTTTTCTGGTTTTGTCCAATCAGATCCATATTTTTCTATAGTCGCTTGATGTGTTGGAAAAGTTGTTCCGTGTGTAGTCATTGACGCGAAATAAGGAAGTGAAGCTGTCAACTCTACTTGAAAAGTATAATCATCAATTGCTTTAACGCCTAATTCTGAAGGTGGAACATCTCCGTTTATCGCTTCGCCTCCATTTTTTATAGACATAATATCCATATACCAAGAATATGGAGAGGCTGTTGCAGGATCCACAGCTCTTTGCCATCCATAAACAAAGTCATACGCAGTAACTGGATCACCATTTGACCATTTTGCATTCTTTCGTAGGTTGAAAGTGTAAACATCTTTTGCATCATTTGCAGACCAACTTTCAGCTACTCCTGGGACAAGATTGCCTTCTGCATCTTGGCTAAGCAAACCTTCGAAAAGATCACGAACAATGTTTGCTCCGTACGTATCTTCTACTATTTGAGGATCTTGGCTACTATGCTCATCTCCATGCCAATAAGTAAAAGTTTGATCTGCAGATAACTTCTCTCCTGTAACAGGATGATTTGCTGCGTATAGCGAAGTAGAAAGAAAACTTCCAAATACGCAGGCAGAAATTAAAGTTAATATTTTTTTCATCAAAAATTCCCCCTAGTATTCAATATAATTCAGGTTAAAGCTTATATAATAAGGGGTGCTATTAAAATATAAATAAATGCCTTTTTAAGAATATTCAGCTTATTTTATCCCCTTAAACCTCCAATTAAATGAAAAACATTATTTAACTTATAAGAACTACATATTTGCACCGCAAGTGCAGATCTTTCACCAACGGCGCAATAAAAAATAAGTTTTATTTTTGAAAGTTCTTCTTTTTTCGAATTGATATATTCATGTAAATTTAAAAATGGAATCTTTATTGAATTATTCAATGAAGGTAACATATCAATTTCGGATTGTTCTCGTAAATCAATCAACCTACAATCATCATTTGACAATAAATAATTAAGCTCTTTAAACGTTATACCTTTTAATTGTTTCTGTTTTTCTAAAGACAGTCCCATATTTCTATTTTTTGGAACTGCGACATCCATTTGCTTCGGATTGTCTAATTTTAAATTATCCATAATTTGGGCATATTCTTCAATTGAAGAAACTTGCAGGCGAGGATTAAATTTTTTTTCTTCCCCTATTGTGCTTACGCTTTCACCTTTATAATCGTGCGCAGGATAAACATAAGTTTCTTCCGGTAACTTAAGTAAGCGTTCAAATAAAGAATTATAAGAATCTTTAGTACTTCCATTTTGAAAATCAGTTCTTCCCGTCCCTTTAATCAATAAAGCATCACCAGTAAAAACACGATCATTCATTAAAAAACTATATGAATCATCTGTATGACCTGGCGTATAAATGGCCTTTAAATTAATATCTTCTATTTTCACACTTTCATTATCCTTAACTCTCATTGAAACAACATCTCCTGGGGCACGTTCTCCCATTACAGTAACGCATTTAGTTTTATCTCTTAAGGATGAGATTCCTGATACGTGATCTGCGTGAATGTGTGTGTCTATGACTTTAACCAATCTTAATTCTAATTGGTTTAATAATTGAATATATTGATCTGTGTTTTCAAAAACTGGATCAATAATCACCGCCTCTCTTCCATTGCCACTTGAGATGAGATAAGTATACGTTGATGAAATATTATCAAAAAATTGTCGAAATATCATATTCCATAATATGTATACTAGATTAGTTTAAATAATAATAAATATAAATTATGAAAAAAGAAAAATATACAAGAGCTGCAAATATTCTCTTTGATTATAGAAAAAATAAAAAAAGATTAGATAATTTACCTATTGATTGCACTCCAAATAACATTGAAGAGGCGTATGAAATTCAAGAAGAATTAAAAATTAAATACTTAACTTTAAAAAATAATAATCTAATTGGAAAAAAAGTAGGATGCACTAATGAATGGGCTCAAAAACAAATTAATGTCGAAGAGCCATTCTATGGAAATTTATTTTCAAAATATTCCTCAGTAAGTGGTTGCGACTTATTATCAAATAATTTTTCAGAACCATATATGGAGCCGGAATTTTCATTTAGAATTAAAGAAGATATCAATATAGCTAATGCCCCTTTCACTTTTGATCAAATTAAAGATCTTACAGATACAGTAATGGCTTCTGTCGAAATAGTTGATTTTCGATTTAATAAAGAATTAAAAAACATTGGGATAAACAATTTAATTTCTACTAATGCTGCTTCTGAATACTGGATCAAAGGTTTAAAAGAATTTAAGTTAAATGAAATTAATTTATCAAATCATCCAGTAAAAGTTTTTATAAATGACAAGTTAAAGGAAGAGGGAAACTCATCAAATGTTTTGGGAAACCCCTTTAATTCACTTTTATGGTTGATAAATAAACTATCATTAAAGGGAGAACCTCTTTTAAAAGACTATGTTGTTAGCACAGGAACCTGTACAGTCGCGATACCATTAGAAAAAAACTATAAAGTGAGGGTTGATTTTGCCAATATGGGCAATATTGATTTTCAATTTATTTAATTTGCTAAAATAGCTTAATAAGTCTAAAGAAATTTTTTTCTTCAATGAACAATTATATTTCAATTAACAATCTCTCAAAGATTTATTCAAATAAATTCAAGGCACTTAATGATATCGATTTGAATATCAGACAGGGAGAAATTTTTGCTTTATTGGGTCCTAACGGAGCGGGAAAATCCACACTGATAAATGTTATTTGTGGCATTGTTTCACCAACTTCAGGTAAAATTACCGTTAACAATTTTGATATCATATCTAATTATAGAAAAGCCAGATCTCTGATCGGTGTTGTCCCTCAGGAATTAACGCTTGAAGCGTTTGAAAACGTATTTGATAATGTAAGCTATTCAAGGGGTCTTTATGGAAAATCACCTAATCCTCACTATATTGAATCGCTCTTAAAAGAGTTATCTCTATGGGATAAAAAATCCAATCGATTAAGAGAATTGTCCGGAGGAATGAAAAGAAGAACCTTGATAGCGAAAGCTCTTTCTCATGAACCCAAAATATTATTTTTAGATGAGCCCACTGCAAGTGTTGATGTGGAACTAAGAAAAGATATGTGGAAGATCATAAATAAATTAAAATCAAAAGGTGTCACCATAATCTTAACTACACATTATATTGAAGAAGCTGAAGAGATTGCTGATCGAGTTGGAATCATTAATAATGGAAAAATTATATTGGTGGATGAAAAAGATGCATTATTAAAAAAAATGGGGCAAAAAAAATTAATTATTGATTTACATACATCTATTAAATCGATTCCAGCTTTGTTAAAAAAATATCATTTAGAATTAAATACTGAAGGTAATAAAATTACCTATAATTATGATGCAAAAAAAGAAAACACTGGGATAACCTCTCTGCTTCAAACTCTTCGTGATGAAGGCTTAAAATTAAAAGACATCAATACAGAACAAAGTTCTCTTGAAAACATATTTATCAATCTTGTGAAAGGATCTAATGATGAACTGGCAGGGCGTTAAAGCTATTTATCTTCATGAGATGGACAGGATGCGGAGAACGCTTTTTCAAAGTGTTGCCTCCCCCCTGATATCAACCTCGCTATATTTTGTCGTTTTTGGATCAGCTATAGGATCAAGAATAACTGAAGTTGGTGGAATTAATTATGGCTCTTTCATAGTTCCGGGAATGATAATGCTCACCCTACTAACTCAGAGCATAGCTAACGCTTCTTTTGGTATTTATTTCCCAAAATTCACAGGTACAATTTATGAGTTACTAGCCGCACCTCTTTCAAGTTTTGAAATTATCTTAGGTTTTGTCGGAGCAGCAGCAACTAAATCCCTTATCATAGGTTCTATAATAATTGCCACTGCTGGTTTGTTTGTTGATTTATCAATCGCACATCCAATTTTGATGGTATCTTTTCTTATTTTAACAGCTGTAACTTTTAGTTTGTTTGGCTTTATCATTGGTTTTTGGGCTGATAACTTTGAAAAACTACAACTTATCCCAATCTTAGTAATTACCCCTTTAGTTTTTTTAGGAGGAAGTTTTTATTCCATCGATATGCTTCCTGAGTTTTGGCAAAAAGTCTCTATGTTCAATCCTGTCTTGTATCTAGTGAGCGGTTTTAGATGGAGTTTTTATGAAATTGCAG
>JAGFWP010000031.1 GCA_017639935.1 Pelagibacteraceae bacterium | reverse complement strand
GGTTGTTGGCAAAGAATGCGACTGCAACAGGAAGTATAAAATATGAGGATCAAGAAATATTGAATTTACCTGATGAAAGAATGAATAAAATTCGTTCAAATAAAATTTCTATGATTTTTCAAGATCCTATGACTTCACTTAATCCATATATGCGAATACGTGATCAAATGAACGAAGTATTAATTCATCATCAGGGAAAAAGCAATAAAGATGCGACTAAACAATCTATTAGAATGTTAGAAGCAGTCAAGATATCTGATGCTAAAAATAGAATTAATATGTATCCCCATGAGTTTTCAGGCGGAATGAGGCAAAGAGTAATGATTGCAATTTCTTTATTATGTAATCCTAAAATTATTATAGCAGATGAACCAACTACATCTCTTGATGTGACTGTCCAAGCACAAATTATGGAGTTATTTAAAGATATTCAAAAGGAATTTCAGACTTCTTTTATATTGATTACCCATAATATGGGCATTGTGGCAGATACGTGTTTAAAAACGCTTGTTTTATATGGCGGAAAGGTAATGGAGTATGGATTAACCACAGATGTTTTTCTAAAACCAACACATCCGTATACTATTGGATTATTAGAAACTATGCCTAGAATTGATAGGGAATATGATGTTCTGAAAACGATCCCGGGCAATCCTCCTAATATGCTCAATCTTCCTGAAGGTTGTCCTTTTTCAAATCGTTGTCAATATAAAATCAATGATTGTTCAGAATTGCAACCATCAATTAATACAATAAATAATCAGAATCAACAACGTGCATGTCACGTACTTCCAAAAGAGTTTAATTTATGAAAAATAAAATATTATCAGTTCATAACATTAAAGTTCATTTTTTTTCTAATAAGCAATTTTACTTTCCGTGGCAAAAAAGAGAATTCATTAAAGCTGTAGATGATGTTAGCTTTGATCTTTTTGAAGGAGAAACATTAGGTATAGTTGGGGAGACTGGTTGTGGAAAGTCTTCTTTAGCTAGAGCTATAATTAAAATGATCCCAATTGCTTCAGGAAAGATAATGTGGATGGGAGAAGATCTATCTGCTTATAATAAAACTAAAATGCAAAAAATTCGTAGAGAAATTCAAATGATTTTTCAAGATCCATTAGCATCCCTTAATCCTCGTATGAATATTGGTGAAATAATAGCAGAACCTTTAAGGACACATTATCCCAAAATTGCGAAAAATATTATAAAAGATCAAGTTAAGGAAATGATGAAAAAAGTTGGCTTACTCCCTAATTTAATCAACCGCTACCCTCATGAATTTTCCGGTGGCCAATGTCAACGCATTGGCATTGCCCGTGCTTTAATATTAAAACCTAAATTAATAATTTGCGATGAACCTGTTTCAGCCTTAGATGTCTCAATACAAGCTCAAGTAATAAACTTGCTTAAAGATTTGCAAAAAGATTTAAAATTATCACTTATTTTCATCACTCATGATTTAAGTATAGCAAAACACATTGCTGACAACATTTTGGTTTTATACTTTGGTAAAACTGTTGAGATGGGACTAAGCAAAGAATTATTTAACAATCCCCGACATTCCTATACAAAAAAACTTATTTCTTCAGTGCCAATTCCAGAACCAAGATTAAGATAAATCTTTAATTTTTTAATAAATAATTTATTAGAGAAAAATATTAATATTATAATGCAAGATAAAAGAAAATTTTATATTAATGGGCAATGGATCGACCCATCAACACCAAGTGACTTAGAAGTTGTAAACCCTTCTATTGATGAATCATTTGCAGTTATATCTTTAGCTGATACTAAAGACACGAATGAAGCAGTTGAAGCTGCAAAAAAAGCTTTTATTCTTTGGAGTAAAACTTCTAAGGATGAAAAAATAACTCTCCTTAAAAGACTTCATGAAATTTATGAATCCAGATGGGATGATATGTCTAAAGCTATATCTATGGAGATGGGAGCTCCAATAGATTTGGCTTCGGAGCAGCAAACTTCTACAGGATCAAATCATATAAAAACATTTATCAAAACATTAGAAAAATTTGAGTTTGAAAATAATTATGATGAAAAATCAAACAATCACATCGCTTATGAGCCGATCGGGGTGTGCGCCTTGATCACTCCGTGGAACTGGCCGATCAACCAGATCACCTTGAAAGTCACACCTGCCTTGGCTGCTGGCTGCACTATGATTCTAAAGCCGTCTGAGATCGCTCCGCTGTCAGGTATGCTGTTTGCGGAAATGATTCATGAGGCAGGATTTCCCCCAGGTGTTTTCAATCTGGTGAACGGAGACGGGGCAGGGGTTGGAACTCAGTTATCAGGACATCCGGATGTTGATATGGTGTCTTTCACTGGCTCAACCAGGGCGGGAAGGTTGATTACCAAGAACTCCGCTGACACGATTAAAAGAGTGTGTCTGGAACTGGGCGGCAAGGGCGCCAATATAGTTTTTTCTGATGCAGATGAAAATGCTGTTAGAAGAGGCGTGAGTCGCGTATTTAATAATTCCGGACAATCTTGTAACGCCCCCACGCGCATGCTTGTTGAAAAATCAATTTATGAAAGAGCTGTGAAGGAAGCAATTGATCAGGCAAATAAAACCAAGGTTGATCTGGCATCTAGAAAAGGAAATCACATAGGTCCTGTAGTGTCAAAAGCCCAGTTCGATAAAATACAGAACTTAATTCAAAGCGGCATTGATGAGGGGGCGACCTTGGTAGCCGGAGGCCCTCATCGGCCAGATGGTTTGGATAAGGGATATTTTGTCAAACCAACAATCTTTACTGATGTGAAGACTAATATGAAAATTGTAAATGAGGAAATATTCGGACCCGTAATTTCATTACTCTCTTTTGAAACTGAAGAAGAGGCTATATCCATATCTAATGATACTACTTATGGTTTAACTAACTATATCCAAACTCAAGATAATGACAAAGCTAAACGCATTTCCAAAAAATTGCGTTCAGGAATGGTTGAGATTAATGGAAATGCATTTTCAAAAGGCACTCCATTTGGAGGCTACAAACAATCAGGTAACGGGCGTGAAGGCGGCACTTGGGGGTTGGAAGAATATCTGGAAGTAAAAGCAATTTCTGGCTGGAACTTATAGTTTTCTATAAACAAAAAATTTGATTCAGGTCAAATCGTTTTAATTAATATTTATTTAGTTGTGGTTATTCTAATTTATACTAAAATATAAACGTATGATGTCTTTTTTTAGAATTTTCCTTTTTTCTATATTTTTTGTTTTTATCAATATCAATTATCTTTATGCTGAAAATAGTGGAGATAAAAACTCTCATAATGAGGGAAACAAACTTTTTGAAAATAAAATGCATAATAAAATGCATCAAAAAGACGGATATATGTACTGCCCAATGCATAAAAAAATGCATCAAAAGAATAAATTTATGCAATGTCCAATGCATAATAAAAGGCATAATATGTTTGGAAACTCAATGATGGGAATGGGTCCTCCGCCACCAATGAATGCGGCAGGCCCTTTTTCAATGATGGAGTCTGGTGGCAACCTTTATCTTTACAATAAAATTACAGGAAATGTCTGGTTGTGCTCTACTTTTAATAAAATTTGCGAGCAACTAATTGTTGAAAATTTAGAATAAAGTTTCTTTCAATTGTGGATTCTCTAAGCTTTGAAGTTCTTTCACTTGTTTATTTAATTGGTTTGCTGGTTTTAATTTTACCTAGATTCATTGATGAAAATTCCAAACTTAAAACTCTTCTTCGAAATATTAGTTATTGGGTAGTAATAGTATTAATTTTGATTTCTGTTATATATTTTTTTAGTTTACTTAGTTAAAGATCTTTTAACTTTTTCAAACATTATTGATAAAAGTTAAAATGTAATTTTTTGGATTGCTATGAAAAATAAATCTATCGAAATAATGTCTCCAGCTGGTTCATGGGAATCTTTACAAGCAGCAATACAAGGAGGTGCTAATTCTGTTTATTTTGGAATTGAGCAATTAAACATGCGGGCTAAATCATCTAATAATTTCACTTTAGATGATTTAATTGAAATAGCCTCTCTTTGTATAAAAAATAACATTAAATCTTATATTACTCTTAATACAATTATTTATGATCATGATCTGATATTGATGCAAAAAATCATAGATACGGCTAAAAAAGAAGGAATTAATGCTATCATTGCATCGGATCAAGCAGTCATTGCTTATGCTTCTTCTGTTCAAATGAAAGTACATATCTCAACTCAAATCAATATTACAAATATTGAAACAATTCGTTTTTATTCAAATTTTGCTGATGTGATTGTTTTATCCAGGGAATTGTCTTTGCGCCAAATAAAGAATATTACAAATGAAATTGAAAAACAACAAATTAAGGGACCTTCCGGAAATTTAATACAATTAGAAATTTTTGCTCACGGAGCCTTGTGTGTAGCAGTGTCTGGAAAATGTTATATGAGTTTACACACAACAAACTCATCTGCAAACAGGGGTGCTTGCATTCAGAATTGTAGAAAAACTTATTCAGTAACAGATAAAGAAGATGGTTATCAATTTGATATTGATAATGAGTATATTATGTCACCAAAAGATTTGTGCACTATTGGTTTTTTGAATCAGGTACTAGATTCTGGCCCAAACATTCTTAAAATAGAAGGAAGAGGAAGATCTCCAGAATATGTTAAAACAACAACTCAATGTTATAGAGAGGCGGCTGATTCTTATTTGAATGGATCATATACCAAAGATAAAATCGAAGGATGGATAACAAAATTAAAGACCGTTTATAATAGAGGTTTTTGGGACGGATATTATTTAGGACAAAAATTAGGAGAGTGGACAAAAACACATGGATCAAAAGCTACAAAAAAGAAAATATATCTAGGCAAGGCAAAAAAATATTTTACCAATCTGCAAGTAGCAGAATTTAACATAGAATCTTTTAATCTTAAAAAAGGTGATAATATTCTTATTACAGGAACAACGACTGGAGTTATTGAAACTATTGTAGATGAAATGCGTAATAATGATAAATTAGTCACGGATGTAAAAAAAGGTGACAATTTTTCTATGAAATTAGATTATTTCATTCGCCCTAATGATAGATTGTATAAAGTTGTTAATGCTGAATGATACAAATAGTTTATCAAAGAAAAAAATGCATAGGATGTAATTATTGCATTGAGTTAGCTCCAGAAAGATGGATGATGAATAAAAAAGATGGGAAAAGTGTTCTCTTAGGATCTAAGAATAAAAAAGGATTTTATACAGCTGAAGCCTATGATGAAGAATACGCAGCAAACAAGGCCCTGGCAAAAGTATGTCCTGTTAAAGTTATTCATATCAATAAATTAAGCTTATAATAATGCGTAATACTGTTAAAAAAATACAACTACTAAAAAACAAAAGACCGTTTTCTTGTTTGACCGCTTATTCAAGCAGTATTGCTAAAATTGTAGATCAGCACGTTGATGTTATTTTAGTTGGGGATTCTGTAGGAAATGTTGTTTATGG
>JAGFWP010000030.1 GCA_017639935.1 Pelagibacteraceae bacterium | reverse complement strand
TTTTACCGACTGGGTGTAATTTACTCTTATAAGTTTGGTGATTTGTCCTTTGTTTATCCTATTGCGAGAGGGGGGTCCTCATTGCTAATTGCGATTTTAACGTTGATTGTTTTACAAGAATACATTTCATTATTAGGTTTTGCTGGAATATTGACCGTATGCATAGGAATTTTTTTAATTTCTTATAGTAAGAATCATAAATTTAATCTCAACGCTTTCATATTAGCCTTGTGCACTGCTCTTCTCATTACAATTTACACAATAGTAGATGGAATGGGTGTTCGTTTAAGTGAAAACAAATTTAGTTACCTTTGTTGGTTGCTGTTATTGAATGGCGTTCCATTGCTTCTAATATCTATATTTTCTAAGGAGAAATTACTTTCCAACCTAAATAGAAAAATCATTTCCAGAGGAATTCCCGCAGGAATTCTGGCCATATTAAGTTATGGGATAGTCGTGTGGTCTATGCAATATTTAGAAATTGCCTATGTGTCTTCCATTCGAGAAACTAGCATTGTGCTAGCCACACTAATGGGGTTTTTTATCTTAAATGAAAAAAAGGCCAAAGAAAGGATGCTTCCAGCGGTTTTAGTTGTGATTGGAATTACAATTGTATATTTTCAAATCTAATAAAATTTCTCTGTAAAAAATGAAAAAAATAGGTTTTACAAGTCAATGCCCTAATGGAGACATAAGCGCTCTTATCAATCAAATTAAGATGTGTAAGGAAGCTGGCGTTGATTCTTTAGAAATATCTATATTTGAAACAGATGTTATTTGCGGAAAAAAAATAAATCAGGCTGAGTTAAAAATTTTAAAAGACACTCTTCTCAATCAAGGCATTGATTATACGACTCATGGAGAGCTAAGCGTGAATTTATTGGATCAAGAACACTTTGAGAGTCATAAAGAAGTTTTAAAAAGAGATATTGAAGTATCAGGAGAGATTAAAGCCACCCATCTCGTTACCCATTTTGGACAAACTACTAATAATGTGTATGAAAATAAAGAATTATATACTTCTCATTTAATGAGACAGCAGGAATGTTATGCTGAAATGGGCGAGTACGCTAAATCTCACAACGTAACTCTGGGAATTGAAAACTTGTTTCCCTTTACACTTAATCACTACGCTCCTCTTCCAAGTGAAATTTCAAAACAAATTAACAAGATCAACCATCCTAATGTAAAATGTTGCCTGGATTTCTCGCATGCATATATAAATTGCAACTATAGAAATGCTCACTTTATAAATGAAATAAAAACGATGGGTCCGCTTTCAGAGCATATTCACATGCATGACTCTTTTGGCACGATTGAGAGAATATGGACTTATATTGATGCTGAAAACACTTCTTATGGTCAGGGAGATTTGCATCTTCCTTTGGGTTGGGGGGATATTCCATTTGATAAAATTTTTGATGAGGTGCAATTTCCTGAAAACATCAATCTCAATTTTGAGTTGCCATTTCGTTATGAAAAATATTACATAGAAAATATTGTAAGGGCGCGTTTGTTGTTGGAAAAGCTATAGACATTGAACATAAAATTTCCTATTAGATCTTACTTATGAGTGATAACGATAATACAGTGAAGGTTGATCCGGATATCGAAACTATCTGTTGCGATGGAGGACAAGATGAGTTAGGACATCCCGCAGTTTATTACACCTTTGATCAATCTAATAAGATTATCTGTAGTTACTGTAGTAAAACGTATATCAGAAATAAAAACAAACAGAGTTAGATATGTATAAAGAATCTTGGGGTTTAAAAAGAATTTGTCCAATGTGCAGCAAGCAATACTATGATCTTGGAAGAACCGAGTTGGAGTGCCCTGAATGTGGCAGGGAAATTGAAGTGACCACGATGTCAAAACCGCGAAGAGGGCGAAAACCTGGTAGTACAAATTCTTCCCCTTTAACTAATCCCGTTCCTGCTAAGCCAAAAGAAAATGACTTAAATATTGAAAATATAGATTTAGAATCCAATGAAGAAGTTGTAGAAGATGATGCTGTTTTAATTGAAGAAGAAATAGATGTTGACCCAGCCATTGATGTGGGAATAAAACAAAAAGAAGACAAAGAAGAATATTAAATCATTAATTTTATTATAACATTACACTAAAAATACTTATGTATGACGTCCGTACTTCTTAAAACTTGGGCTTTGTTTTTTGGTTTTGCCATAATATCAACGGCGCATGGATTACAAGGAACGCTTTTGGGCATTCGTGCAATTGTTGAGGGTTTTAGTTTTGTTTCAACCGGTTTTGTTGTCGCTGGATATTATGTAGGCTTTCTTGCTGGTTCGATTCTCATACCAACCTTGCTTCAGCGCGTCGGACACATTCGTGTTTTCGCGGCTCTGGCATCTCTTGCCTCCATAGCTATTTTGTTGCATTCGGTCTTTCTTGAACCCATCTCTTGGTTTTTTATTCGTATTTTAACAGGCATTAGTTTGTCTGGCATCTATGTCATCATGGAAAGCTGGCTTAATGACAAATCAACAAATAAAACACGTGGTAAAATTTTATCTATTTATATGATAGTTACTTTTTCATTTGTAGGTTTAGGTCAGTTATTATTAAATCTCAGTGATCCAGCGAAGGTTGATCTTTTTATTCTAGTATCCATTCTTTTATCTTTTTCATTATTGCCAATTCTTTTATCAATTACAGATGCGCCGAACTTCGATAACCCAAAGCGACTTACATTGAAAGAATTGTATATTCTTACTCCTCTTGGGTTTGTAGGAGCATTTTTTATAGGTCTCGCGCATAGTGCAATATTTGGATACGGAGCCGTTTACGCTATCGCGAAAGGATTCAGCACTTTTGAAATTTCTATTTTTATGATTATTGTCAGTACTTTTGGCGCCATATTACAATGGCCGATTGGTTATTTGTCTGACCGCATAGATCGTCGTATAATTCTTGTTGGCGTTACTTTAATAGCATCTTGTTTGTCTATATTCATTGTTGCTTCCTCGTATTTATCTCTTATCATATTTTTTATAATCTTGGCTTTTTATGCAGGAATGAGCCTGCCGATGTATTCATTGGCTGTTGCTCATACAAATGACTTTTTGCAACCTGATGAAATAGTTGCTGCAAGTTCTTCAATGGCCATATTAGTTGGAATAGGTGCAATTTTAGGACCAATTATAGCTTCATTTTTTATGAAAGGCATCGGGCCTGATGGTTTTTTTGCATACCTATTTATTGTTCATCTTCTATTTGGTTTGTTTGGTCTTTACAGAATGGGTAAAAGAGCAAAACCTGCGGATATTGAATCTCAATATGTTCCTCTTCCTCGCAATATTTCTGCTGTCGGAATGGAACTTAATCCTAAGGTGGAGTCAACCGAGGAATAAGTTATTTTCTTATTATTTTATAATAAAAGCGCCAAAGCAATAAAAGAAGAATTATTCCTAAATAAATCAGCGGTTCCGTTTTATCGGCTTTTGTTAATAAATAAAAATGAAGTGTTGCCAAAGGCGCGATGATATAGATGAGATAATGGATTTTTTTCCAGATTTTAAATGTTACTTTTTTTACCATTGCGTTTGTGGAAGTAAGCACCAACGGCAAAAAAAGAATAAAATTGATAAATCCAAAAGTTATAAAAGGTCTTTTGACAATGTCTTTTATGACGAATTTCCAGTTAAAAAAATGATCTAGAACAATGTAGGTTAAGAAATGACATACAACATAATAAAAGGCCATCAAACCTATCATGCGTCTTATATTTTGAAGCGAGCGCAAAAATTTATATTGAGATAAAGATGAAATTATCAGTGTTACAATTATTAAACGAAGTGCCATTTGTCCCAATTCATCCATTAATTTTTCAATAGGATTAATGCCTAAATTACTCTGAATAAACATAATGCCCCAAAGCATACTTGGTGAAAGTAATAGTAAAAATATTATTGGCTTTGATCGTTTAACAATCTTCGTTGATAAAATCATATAACTTAATAATATTTCGTTAAATCCATATCCTTATATAAATGCGATACTTCCTCTTCATATCCATTAAACATCAATGTAGGCCTGCGAAAAAATTCCCCAATGCGTCTTTCTGTGGCTTGCGTCCATCGCGGATGATCAACACTTGGATTAACGTTAGAATAAAAACCATATTCCCGTGGATTGTCCAATGGCCAAGTGGTTTGGGGCTCACTATCAACAAAACGGATTGTTGCAATAGACTTAATTGATTTAAAGCCATATTTCCAAGGCACAACAAGTCTTAGAGGAGCGCCATTTTGATTCAGTAAATCATGACCATATAGTCCGGTTGATAAAATAGTAAGTGGGTGCACTGCTTCATCCATACGAAGACCTTCAACATACGGCCATTGTAAAATATTACGACGCTGACCAGGCATTTCTTCAGGACGATAAACTGTTTCAAATTGAACATATTTCGCATTCGAGAAAGGTTGAACTTTATTTATTAATAGCTGTAAGGGAAATCCCTGCCAAGGAATAACCATTGACCATGCTTCAACGCAGCGTAGCCTGTAGATACGATCTTCAATTGTAATATTTTTAAGTAAATCCTCTAAATCAATTACTCCTGGCTTTTGCACTAATCCATCAATATTTATGCTCCAGGGACGTGACTTAAAATGTCCAGAGTTAGAAGATGGATCAGATTTTTCTACTCCAAATTCATAAAAATTATTATATGTTGTGATTTCTTCATAAGTATTAAGAAAGTCGTTTTGACTTAACTGATCACTGTATTGACTATCTTGCTGCTCATGCATCGCATATGAATCTGAAGATAAAGTGGCGACAATTGATGTTGCAATGGAAGATTGAATGAATTGACGTCTAGTTAAATATTTTTTGTAAGGCGTGATTTCTGATCCAAAAAATTTCATAAAATGCTTAATAATATTGTAATATATATTTGTAGTTTTAGTATATTATTGTTTGTTTAAAATATGTAAAAGAGTGCTAGAATATCATAAAAATGCTATCAAATAAATTTCTCATACTGTCAATCCTAGGCATTTTATTAATAAGCCCAGGTGTTACTCAGGCAGAAAAGATGCACGGCCTGGCGATGCATGGCGTTCCAAAATATGATAAAAATTTTACTCATTTGTCCTATGTAAATCCTAGCGCGCCAAAGGGTGGAACTTTACGTTTTGGTTCTTATGGATCGTTTGATAATCTTAATCGTGTTGCTTTTAAGGGCTCTAAAGCCTCTGGTCTAGGATACATCAATGACACCCTGATGCGGCGTGTTTGGGATGAGGCATTTACGCTCTACGGTTTAATAGCAGAATACATTGAAATGCCTGAAGATCGCTCTTCAATTACTTTTTTTATTAATCCTGATGCACGCTTTCACGATGGCAGCACCATTACACGTGATGATGTTTTATTTAGTCTTCACACCTTCCAAACTAAGGGCACCCCCAATCAAAAGAAAACTTATGGCAAAGTGGTTGAAACTCAAATGATCGGAGATAATGGCATTAAGATGATTTTTATTGATAATGAAGATAAGGAATTGCCCTTAATTGTTGCTGGTTTTTTACCTATCATTCCAAAAAAATATTATGAAGCGATTGATGTAACAAAAACTTTTCTTGATATTCCTCTGGGAAGCGGCCCTTATGCAATTGCAGAAGTCGATCCTGGACGAAAAATTATTTATAAAAGGGTTGAGAATTACTGGGCTAAGGATCTGCCTGTTAATAAAGGTTTATATAATTTTGATTATTTAACATATGATTATTACAAAGATTCTAACGTTCTGTTGGAAGCATTTAAAGTCGGTGATTATGATTACCGCCGCGAATACAATGCGCAGCGTTGGCAAACAAACTATGATTTTCCCGCGGTAGACAGAGGAGATGTAATCTTGCATGAAATGAAAAATGATCGGCCAACGGGTATGAACGCTTTAGCTATGAATTCCCGAAGGGAGATTTTTAGCAATCCTCGTGTGAGGGAGGCACTGAGTTATGCCTACGACCATGAATGGATCAATAAGGTTCTCTATGACAATGCTTATACACGAACAGACAGTTATTTTGACAATTCGCCTCTTGCTTCATCTGGATTGCCGTCAAAAGAAGAATTAGAATTACTTAATCCTTGGAAAGATCAACTGTCAGAAGAAATATTTACTAAAACCTATAAACCGCCAATTTCTGATGGGTCCGGCATGCCAAGAGATAATCTGCGTGTTGCAAAAAAAATATTGGAGGAAGAGGGGTGGAAAATCGAAAATGGAAAGTTGATGAGTGAAGGAAAGGAGTTTGTTTTCGAATTTTTAATTGTCAGTCCTTCCGTAGAGCGCCTTGCCCTCGCTTTTCAAAAGACTTTGGAAACTCTTGGAATAACAATGAGTGTCCGCACGGTAGATTCATCCCAATATCAGGCGCGTATGCTTGATTATGATTTTGATATGATAAAAAATTCATGGCGGGTAAGTTTGAGTCCGGGGAATGAACAACAGTTTTATTGGGGATCTGATGTTGGAAAAAAAGAAGGCAGTAAAAATTATGCAGGAGTTGATAGTCCTGTTGTTGATCTTCTGATTGAAAAACTTATCGGCGCTAAGACGCGAGATGAATTAACGACAACAATTCATGCTTTGGACCGTGTTTTATTATGGGGACATTATGTCATACCTTTGTATCACAGCGCGATTGACCGCATAGCTTACTGGAATTTTTTAGAATATCCTGATAACATTCCTCTTTACGGCATTGTCATTGAGTCATGGTGGGCTAACTTAGAAAAACGACAACAATTAAAAAAACAATAATTTTGCATGAGCCACACACAGGCTAATCTTCTTTTATTATTAGCATCGTTGATTTGGGGAACTGCTTTTGTAGCCCAAGCAACGGGAATGGGGCATATTGGTCCATTCACTTTCAGTTTCGCACGAACATCTTTGGGTTTTTTAGTGGTATTACCTCTTGCGTTAATTTTTGAAACAAAAAAAATAAATAAAATTATTTTCCAAAAAAACTTACTTGTCATAGCCCTGTCTACGGGTTTTATTTTTTTTATAGGAATGAATTTACAACAATATGCTTTATTAAAATCACAGGTGGCTAATGCTTCTTTTTTAACCACCCTTTATGTCCCAATCGTAGCAATCATCTCAAGGTTTATATTTAAGACTTACTTGTATTGGGTCATATGGATCGCAGTTCTTTTGTGTGTTTTTGGATCCTATTTATTAACTTTTAATCAAACACTTGAAATACAAAAATCAGACGGATTATTATTTCTATCAGGCGTTTCTTTTGCTTTTCACATAATTCTCATTGATGTTTTCATGAAGCGTTTTAACAGTCCTTTTAGTTTTGCTTGCATTCAATATATGGTTGTTCTGGTTTTATCATTGATTGTAGCAGTGAGTTTTGAGAATGTTTCTTTTGCAACTATGCAACTAGAATGGTTTGAAATTATATATTGCGGAATAATGTCAACGGGCGTTGCTTACACTATTCAAATAGTAGCACAAGGAAAAGCAAACCCGGCACCAGCGGCAATTATTTTATCTATGGAATCAGTGTTTGCTGCTATTGCGGGGTGGATTATTATGAATCAATATCTTGATAGTTACAAGTTGGTTGGATGCTCATGCATTTTGCTGGGAGTAATTTTAGTTCAGTTAATTCCATTATATGTTAAAAGACAAAAAAATTTATAGTGAAAAACAGCTATACTACATTCGCATTATAAAATAATGAATTCACGTCTTGATGTCATTGGAATCGGAAATGCAATGGTTGATGCGATTATTTCCTCTAATCAGGAGGAAATTGAAAAAAACAACTTAAACCGCAACTCCATGAATCTCATTGATGAAGAATTAAAAAATAAACTTCATTCAAATTACCCCATTAAGGAGATGGTGGGAGGGGGCTCGCTTGGCAACTCCATGTTTGGAATCACCTCATTTGGAGGCAGTGGGAGCTTTATCGGCAAGATTAAAGAAGATGAAGTAGGTGTTTTTCTTCAAAAAGATATGGTTCGAGAAGGTTTAAAATTTCCTCTGGGATTCACGTCGCCCGATGTGTCGACAGGATGCTGCACAATTTTTGTAGAACAAGATGGCGCCAGAACAATGTGCACTTTTCTAGGGGCCGGAACGCTCGTTGGGCCAGAAGACATCAAAGAGGAAGATATAAAAAATCATCAAATTGCTTATTTAGAGGGATATTTATGGGATAACAACAAAGCCAAACAAGCAATGAGAAAAATGGTCAATATTTGTAAGGCAGACAAGCAAAAAACTGCATTTACCCTGTCTGATCCATTCTGCGTTGATCGTCATCGTGATTCTTTTAAACGGCTTATCAATGATGATATCGACATTCTTTTTGCTAATCAGGATGAAATTTGTTCAATGATCAAAACAAAAAATTTAGATGATGGAATTGCCTATGCTAAATCACTTAACATTATAACAGTGATAACTCTTGGTGAAAAGGGGTCCATCATTGTTGATAAAGATAGTGTGATAGAAATTGAAGGAAAGCCAGTTGATAAAGTTATAGACACAACAGGGGCTGGTGATTTGTATGCTTCGGGTTTTCTTTATGGCCTGTCTCGTCAAAAAGATTTGGTTGAGTGCGGAAGATTGGCTTCTATCGCGGCTTCCGAAATAATTTCACACTTTGGAGCGCGTCCTCAAGTGCAATTATCTTCATTGATTTAAAATCTTATTTAATAATTTCTCTTTTGTTGCCTGATTGCAAAAAGCAGATTGAATTGCATTTTTTGTTAATGACATTAATTCATCATCAGACAAACCCAAACCAGCCATAACCTCATATTCTCCAGCAACAGACGCGTTAAAAAAAGGAGGGTCATCAGAATTAACCGTGATTTTGACATTTTGATCAAATAATTTCTTTACAGGATGCTCTTCATAATTTTCATAAATTTTTGTGGCAATGTTGCTTGTGGGACACGTTTCTAAAACTATGTCCAAGTCTTTTATCAATTCAACAAGAGAGGAATCCTCAATGGAGCGGACACCGTGGCCTAAACGTGTTGGGTGCAATAAGGATATCGCGTCATGGATTTTTTCAGGACCGTCCCACTCTCCTGCATGAACGGTAATTGGAAATTCAGCTTCCTTCAGCATGTCGAATGTCTTAGTAAAAAGTTTGGGTGGAAAATGTAATTCATCGCCCGCGAGACCAAAACCGACTAAGTCCGGATGGGGATTTTCTAAAACCTCTTTTGCAGTCGCATGCACTGATTCAGGGCCCAAATGGCGAATGCCATTCATAATGTATTTTGAAACAATGCCATAATCTTTTTCCGCTTGTTTTGCCCCCTCTGCCACTCCCTCTAAAAAAGAATGGTATGTCATACCTTTTTGTTTCGCGTGTGTTGATGAAACCATCGCTTCCACATACAGAACATTTGTTAAAGCGCATTCTTTCAGATAGGCGTAAGTTAGTTCCCTGTAATCTTCCGGTGTATGAATGACAGATGTAATGATGTCATATTTCTTGATAAAATCATAAAAATCATCCCAAGAATATGCATATTCGCCTTCAAATAAATCCTCTGTGATTTCTACATTATTACGATCTGCAAATTTACGACACAATTCTGGAGAAATTGTTGCCTCCAAATGAACATGAATTTCTGCTTTAGGAATTTGTTTTATTGAGTTCATGCATTTTTTTTTATATTGTATTCTAAATGGCACATTTTTCTAATTTATCCAGAAGAAAGTTTGTGTGGGGAATGACGTGCACCTGCGGCACGTTGTTTTTGCCTTCTTGTGCTGACGTGGCAATGTCGGATCGCAAACAATTTAATATTCTGAGCGATGATTTTTTATATTCAAAAACTTTTCCCGCCTATGAAAATTTTAAGTCACAAACTAAATTAATAACTGGCACATCAGAATATGATAATATTGTAAAAATTGGATACGATATTCGTGATGCCATAAATGTTTATTACGCAAATCAAGGAGTTGAAGATCCAACAAAAAATTTTCAGTGGGAATTCGTTTTAGTGGATGATGATCAGACCAAAAATGCATGGTGTATGCCGGGAGGAAAAATTGCTTTTTACTCAGGAATATTACCCATAGCAAAAAATGATGATGGCATTGCCTCCATTATGGGTCATGAAATAGCTCATGCAGTAGCTAGACATTCTGCTGAACGCGCAAGTCGTTCCATACTCATGGATGCTGGCACTTATGCACTTCAACGTTTTGTCTTGGGAACAAGTTTGACTGGCTATTCAAGAGACTTGTACAATCAGCTGAGACAATTGGGACTGGAACTGCCTTTCAGTCGCAGTCAGGAATCTGAAGCTGATTATTTGGGCTTAATCTTTATGAGTCTGGCTGGTTATGACACAGAGGAATCTTACAAGGTGTGGGAGCGTATGAAGGAGGATATGGGTGGCAAAAGTCCGGCGGAATTTTGGAGCACTCATCCTTCACCTGACAATAGAATTCAAAAGTTAAAAGGATGGGTGCCGGAGGTAAATTCAAAATACCCCCCGGTGAAAACTTAACACTAAATTTAAAACGATTCTAAAATTCTTTTTTTATAAAAATCAATTCAGGTATGTTAAATCATAATGAAAATTAATTGATGTTCTTTGTTCTTATTTTCAATATAACTGAGTTACATAAATGCTAGCGGTTAAAATAAAAAATTTGGACTATTCAATAAATAATTATCCCGTATTGAAAGATGTCACTATTGATCTTGAAAAAGATAACATTGCTTGTGTTTTAGGTCCTTCTGGATGCGGAAAAACAACGTTGTTAAAATTAATCGCCGGATTGGAAAACATACAAAAAGGGGAAATATTTATTAATGAAAGACTGGTAAGTTCTTCTTCAAAGCACGTTAAAACGGAAAAAAGAAACATTGGTTTTTTATTTCAAGAATTTGCTTTATTCCCGCACTTAAACGTTCAGGAAAATTTAAAATTTGCCATAAAAAACAAAGCAAAAGCAAAAGAAGATATTAATGAAATCATTGAGTTAATTAAATTACCTCACGCGTTAAAGAAATTTCCTCATGAATTAAGCGGCGGTGAACAGCAGCGTGTTGCTCTTGCAAGGGCCATCGTCTCAAGACCTGATCTATTATTGCTGGACGAGCCTTTTTCCAATCTGGATTTGAGTTTAAAGGAAGAGATAAGAGATGACACCTTGCATTTGCTAGAAAAATTTACCACTTCAGTCATAGTCGTCACGCACGATCCGTTTGAAGCTATGTTTATTTCAAATAAGATATATATTATGGAAAAGAACGGCACGATCATTCAATCTGGTCCTCCAAATGAATTATATAATAATCCTGTCTCTCCCTACGTCGTTGAATTTTTCGGAGAAACGAATAGGTTCTCCGGCGTGGTAAAAAATTCTCAAATCAAGACCGCTCTTGGAAACATTCCTGTAAGAAACATTCCTGAATCAGAGGAAGTCATTGTTCACATTCGTCCTCAAGGCATACATTTAATTAAAGAAAAAACTCCGGTAAACGGAATTAAGGGGACCGTGATGGCTTCAAAACTGATGGGTTCATACAGCTTTGTCCACCTTTCTGTTTTAAATGAAAACAACGATGTCGTTCATATACACAGTCACATGCATCCTAATTTTCAGCCAAAACCATCCTCAGCAGTGGGAATAGAAATAGATTCAGATCAAATATATATTTTTCCAAACAAATAATTATTAATTATGAACCCCTGAGGTAAGCAAATCGGATTTAATTATGCTTTCTTTCCTCTTGGAGATCTTTTTTATCGCTGAATTTAACAAAATGACCGGCCCCACGCCCGTTAATACAATTATGATAGCTGCCAAAGAAGATTCCTCGAGCATTTCATCAGAGGCATATTGATATACATATGTCGCAAGCGTCTCAAAGTTAAAAGGACGCAGAAGCAATGTCATAGGAAGTTCTTTTAGAATATCGACAAATACCAAAATTCCACCCACCAATATGTTTGTGTATATAAGGGGAATGATTATCTTTTTAATAATCTTAAAAAAATTAAATCCCATCGTGCGGCCAGCATCAATCAAGCTTGGGTGTATTTTGGTGATGCCGGATCGGATTGCCCCATTGCCAACAGCCAGAAAACGAAGAGTGTAAGCGAACAACAATATGATCAACCCTCCCGCAAAATAGCTGATGTGAAAATATATTAAGTCGTTCAACCAACCAACAAAAACCACCACTCCAACCGCCAATATTGTTCCAGGAAAAGCATATCCGCATGAAGATAAAAAAGTTAATGCTTTTTGAAAGTTATTGGATTTGTAGGCGCTGACTATGATCATGACAACAGAAACCAACATAACAAGAGTTGACGCGGTAACAGCAAGGAACAGGCTGGTAAGAGTCGTTGTAAAAATTGCCATAAAATCTATGACGGCAAATCCTTTTATAATAAAACTTAAAAGTACGCTGACAGGAATAACAAAACCAAATACAAGCGGTAGCGCGCATATAATTATGCAAGCCAAGGCAACCGATCCTCTCGTTGGAAGCGGATTCACAACATTTTGACCACTGCTTCTTTCATGAAAGCGTTGGCGTTTCCTTGCCATGGATTCTAACGTTAGCAAAACAACTACGAAGATAAATAGGACGCAGGATATCTGGGCGGCGCCGGACAGGCTGTTCATCCCCAGCCAAACATTAAACACTCCCAAGGTCAAGGTGTCCAAGGCAAAATAATCCACTGTTCCAAAATCTGAAATTGTTTCCATTAAAACTAAGGCCAGTCCCGCGACAATGCTTGGGCGAGCCAGCGGGATGGCCACGTGTAAGAAAACGTTTTTTCCGTGCACGGAACCTGCCTGATAATAAGATAAAGGCGTCGCGATAAATGAGGCGCGGGCCATTAAGAATATATAAGGATATAAAACAGAAGCCATAACAAATACGGCTCCCCCCATTGAACGTATGTTGGGAAACCAATAATCTTTTGAATTTTCCCATCCGAACAAGTCTCTCAGAACACCCTGAACGGGTCCTGCGTATTCAAAGAAATCAGTGTAGGTGTACGCGATGATGTACGCGGGGACCGCGGCTGGCAGGAGCAGGGCCCACTCAAAAATTGACTTCAAGGGAAAGTCATACCGTGTCACCGTCCATGCGGTTGATATGCCGAAAATCAGACTAAGAGTGCCGACGCCCAGCATGAGGGCGAGGGTGTTGTTTATGTATCTTGGAAGAACGGTTGAAAACAAATGGGGCCACAAGGAAGTGTCGCCAAGCAGGGCTGAATAAAATATGGCCAGCACTGGCAGTATAATTGTTAAAGCAATTATGCTGACAGTAACTGACCAAACATTCCAATTAGACAAAACTATTAATGTATAGTTTACCAGCCCACACGATCAATAATTTTTTGCGCGACTGGAGCCAGTTCGGCTAATTTTTCAACCGGCAGTTCATCCTCTATGAACGTTCCCCATGATTTAAGTTCTGCGCTCAACTTCGTCGATGGATTCACCGGGTATTCATAATTTTTTGATGAATAGAGGTCTTGCGCTTCTGGTTGAGTTAAGAATTCAAGCAGGGCAATGGCGTTTTCCTTATTCTTGGAATATTTAACCACCCCGCCTCCTGCCACGTTTATGTGATTGCCCCGGTCAGATTGGTTGGTGAACACAAGATCAATGGCGTCAGCCCATTCTTTCTGCTCAGGGTTTTTTTCATTGAATTTCATTTTGCCATAATAATAAGTATTCATGAGAGCGACATCACAGACCCCTTCAAAAACAGCCTTGGCTTGCGCTCTGTCATTCCCTTCCGGTTTTCTAGCCAGGTTGGCCACCAGCCCCCTCGTCCATTCTTCCGCTTTCGCTTCGCCGTGCGCTGCTATGATTGATGCAAGCAAGGACCTGTTATAATCATGACTTCCCTTACGGGTGCAAATCCTGCCCTTCCATTCTGGATCGGATAAATCCTCGATTTTTTTGATCGCCCCCGGTTCCACCCTGTCTTTTGATGCGACAACTATTCTCGCCCTTTTGGAAAAAGCGAACCACCGCTTTTCACTGTCCCTTAAATGCGAGGGGATGTTTTTTTGTAAAACGGAGGATTCAACCGGAGTCAAAACATCTTCTTCAACAAACTGGTTCAACCTGGCTATGTCCACCGTTAGCACCACATCGGCGGGCGTATTGGACCCTTCCGACAGCAGTCTTTCCAACAACCCTTTTTTGGCATGAAGAACATTGACTTTAATGCCTGTTGAATTTGTAAATTTTTCAAAAAACGGGTCAATTAAGATTGGTTGCCTGTAAGAATAAACATTCACCTCTCCTGCGGAATATGCGGAAAACGAAATGATGGTATGAATAATGAATGTGAAAATAAAAAAGATTCTTTTCATGGTCTTTGACCTCTTTCCTTTGAAGAATTGTTTATTGAAAATTAATGCTCTTTAATGACATTAAATCGCCAATTTACAATCAAATTTAACAATATTTAGAATCAATTCTAAATATCAAATAAAGGAGATAAATATCTATTATGAATAATAAAACCAATTAATACTATCCGGGCAAATCAGCATAAATTTAGGCAATTTTAGAATAAGTTTAAATATAAAACAGCGTCAATATTAATTAATTTTACCCAATTCTTTTTGTCTTTTGATCACAAACAAGCCACTTAAGGATATAATAATGGCTCCAACAATCATATTCATGCTTGGTACCTCATTAAAGAACACATATCCAAGCACAATTCCAAAAACTATTACTGAATAACGAACTGATGAAGTCAGAGATATTGGCGCGGAGAGAATAGTCAGTACAGAGAATAAATAGGCGAGTGTCAAGGCAATGCTGGAAAATGAAATATAAAATATAATGTTGTAGTCTATGTGGAAGGGAAAAAATATTGATGTCATTCCAAAGGCAATTGTCACAAGCAGGGAAGTAATAAATATAATTTCTAAACTATTAGATGAATCTTTGTATCCTTTCGTTACAACATCCCTTAGTGTCAGAAAAATTGCAGTCATGATCGGCAAAATAAAAAAATAACCAAATTTTAAATTTCCAGGATTGATGACGATCAAAACACCAATAAATCCTAATATAACTGCGGTCCATCTTCTCATTCCAACTTGTTCTTTTAAAAAAATTGCCCCTGTTGCTGTAATAATCAATGGAGCCGTATTAAGAAGCGAGTAAACATCAGCCATTGGCATTAAAATCAAACTTGATAAAAAACAAAAAGCAGCCATGACTTCAAACGCCCCTCTCATGTAGGATCGCTTGTCATTGAATAATTTTTTTAAATTTATCTTTCCAAAAAAAAAGATTGATATCAATATTAACAAACTGGTAAAAATACCTCGCACAAAAATGATGTTAAACAATGAAAGATCGCTTCCTGTTTGTTTCACCGCATATTTGATAAAAGTGTCACTGATAGAAAAAGATAATGAAGCCAAAAGCATAAAAACAATACCTTTTAAATGATTAGTTTTATAATTATTTTCCATCATACTTCTTAAATCTCATTATATCGTTAACTTACATTGGATTATTCTACTGCCAACCCACGGGGAATGCTGAAGTTAAAAGCGGGAAAATTATTCCCGCTATTTATTTATAAATTTTGTAATTAATTTTTTATTCAGTTTTTCTGCTTGAATAAAAAAACAAAGCAGCAAAAATTAAACTTACTACTAGATTGAAAATAGCAGCAGGTCCTGAAAATAAGCCGGTCATCATCTGATAAAGAGCAAGTAAAGCAAACAAAATCCAGATAATTCCAAATAATTGACCATATAAATTGATCGCTTCACCCGCGATATCAGAAGTTCTCCAAGATATAAGACCGAGCCCTATAAAAGATACTCCTAACCCTTGGGCAGCAGCGTAAGCAGCGGGTCCTGCCGTATATCCTGCCATATTAAACCACATATCAGGGACAACAAAAGCTGATAAACCGTTTAAAGCAACCCATACCGCGTTGATACGGCATAGTAATTGTAAATTCATAAATCCTCCTCTAGATAAATAATGATACTGTACCACCAACAACGAGGGATGTTGAGGGTTTGTTACAAGAAGTTTTCAACAAAATAATAAAATTCTTACTTCAATAATTTTAATTTTGCTATTTCTCTAATGTGCGAAGGTCTTATCTCGCAACAACCGCCTAGAATGGCTGCACCGTTTTCCATAAATTTCTTTGCATACTCATAAAATTTAGTTTCATTCAAGTCAGTATTTATCCCTAAAATGTTTGCTGGATTGCCCGCGTTGCCTTCCTTTGTTAAACTAGAACCGGTTGACGGATCAAAATCATAAAAATCTTTAGAAGTTACGTTATAATTTTCCGGTATTTTATTAAATGCGTTTAATTTGAATCCATATGGTATTTCCAGTTGCTGTATGTCTTTGGCCGCCGTTTCATAAGCTTCAGGAGAAACGCAAGCCATGATAACGCCGAGCCAGTTTTTATTTTTATGACTATTAACTATGTCTTGAATTTTCTCTTTGGAGGGAAGCGTCCCGTTATCATTCAGATGTATACCGACCAGGACAGGTAGATCAAATGATTCAATGGCTCTAAGAGCGATTTCACATTCTAATCCGCTGCTCATCACATCAAGATAAAAAAAATCAATTCCGTTATTAAGAAGTCTGGCTTGATCGTAAAAATTTTTTTCTATCAAACCGAGGTCCTTTCCTAAATCAGATCTATACGTCTGTTTTTGATTGGGTAAGCCTCCGGCAATTAAAATATTCTTTTTTGATATGTCTCTTGCTTTTTGGGCCAGTTCAACAGCTTTGATATTTATTTTTTCAAAATATCTTTCACTGTCATTTTGCATCAATCTTAATCTTCGCGCTGTAAATGTCGCGGTAACTATAACTTCGGCTCCCGCATTGATGAAATCTAAATGGGCATCAACAACCATTTGGTGACAATCTTCATCGATTAAAGCATAGGCGGACCACAGGGTTCCCTTTGGTTTCAACCCTCTGTGAAGCAGCTCTTGACCCATGCCTCCATCTAAAATCCTTGTTTTATTAAAAAAATCTCTGTCCATATTTTTAGCGATCGAAGGCCTCTTTACATTCTTCAGAAAAGCGTTGCTCAAGCGCCATTGACAGTTCTTTCAGAGGGTTATTGCTGTAATCAATGCGAAGTGTCATAATCCTCCTGTTTGGTTTAAAATATTCCATCGCGGCAGACATGCAACCGCGTTTATCCCCGCCGGCCTCCTCTCCAGCAATTAATGTTAACAAGAGTCGTTTGGGGAAAAAAACATTCGCATTGTTTAAAAATGTTTTTTTCATAGAAGAGATCACTGAAGCAGAGGCTAGCATGTTGCCCGCGATAGCAAAATTATCTTCCATGCAAGAATCAGAAATATCAATTATTTTTTGACCGGAAAAAATATGGCTTTGTCCTTTTGCATTAACTACAATGATCTGACGGTGTTCTTTTTTTTCATCGTTTTTCAGGACATGGTCAAAGGCAGTTTCGTTTGAGAAACCTTTTTTCATTAAATCCAGAATATTTTCCCTATAAGAAGGATTCACCATTGCTTGTACGCAAACAGCACCGACATTAGGGAGGATGCATGGCGCTAAATCGCCAACCGCAACCAAACCAGTAGAGGTCGCAACGCACAATTCTTTGGTTCCAGGATTAGATGCAACAATTGAAAAAGTCATAAAGAGGTTTTTTACTTATTCTACCACCAACCACGAGGAATGTTGAGGGGTTAATGATTCTTCAAATCTTTTTCAACATCATCATGATCGCCGACCACAATATGATGCTTGCTTTTCACAACATATTTTTCAAGAAAAGGAATAAATATAAGAGGAGTTAAGCCTCCTAAAACAATGCCCAGGGTTGCGGACCGTATGCTGGGATCAAGAAGGGATGCTACAAGATCAGCGATGACGTGGGCAAAAATGGCGCCCAGAATGCCCGCCACGAAACCATTGGACATTATTTTTAAAAATCGATTGATGCTCCAGCCAGAATAATAACCAACAATTATTAATCCGGCATGGACAACGCCGAATATGTATCCGCGCAACAACGGTATGTTTTCAAGCAGGGGTATTCCTTCTAGTAAATGTTCCATAATTAATTCCGGTTAAAAAAGTAAACTCATTCCATAAAGGGCGCAACCTAATCCAGTCAAGCGTAATAACATTGAAGATGTGGTTGATTTAATAAAATAATGCCCGATGCCTACGCCAAAAAGATGGAGGGTTGCCGTGCCAGCCGCAAAACCTGATGCAAATAATACGGGGTTGGCGGCCCAAGGCATCTCCAGGCCATGAGCAGCGCCGTGACATAAGCCAAAAAAACCGACAAAAATGATAGTGATGCCAGCAGATAATTTTTTTTCAATCGCAATGGCAAGACCTAGGAGAATCACTGACAGCACGATGCCGAATTCAATGATCGTATAAATGTAATCCGCAAGGTAGTTCAGCGATGCTGCTTCGCTTAAGGAAATAACTTGATTATCAAGCCCCTTATTAACTTCCGCTGCGATGCCCAGTACGCCCCCGATGATCATCACTCCAACAAACGTTGAAGGTATGGTCCAAATGGCCCTGCCGCCAATCTGAGCGCTTACTATTCCAACGCTTACCATGGCAAGAAAATGATCCATCCCTAACACGGGATGGGAAAGACCGTCATAAAAACCTATCATACCAGTAAAGGTGTGGGCGTTCACAGATGTTGCAAACAGCGTTAACAAAAATAAAATAAGAAAAAAATTATTTTTCAAAATATCAATCTTTCCTTTTAAAAGATATTTTTTTAACAATAAGATAAATGATAAAAAATAAAACCAGGAGGGCTATGTGAGGGATGTAGGCCCTGACATCAAATTTTTGCCAATGCACAATATCCATGTATGGTCCGATGTAAAAAAGTATGGGGGTCCATATAAGAACTTGTTCCCATATGTTGGCACCAAAAAATTCCGCCTCTCCAACGGCTAAAGAATAGTGACCGGTGTTGTCATCGTTATAAACTTTAATAAGGTATGTCCCGGCATCCATAGGAAAACTTGTTTTAAACTCTTTACCGGTATCAGTGCCTATTTCAGGCCCCTTCCAGTACCAATCCCTGGCATAGGGTTCATACCAGGCCGTCCAATTAAAATTGGATTCATCCGCTTGAAAAATTATTTTATTATTTTCATCCAACACGTCAATTGATAATGCGACATAGGTGTCACTGGTCTTCGGACTTAGAATACTGGTATAAAATAAAAATTCTTTATCGCTGTTTACCTGATAATAATGGGGCTCGCCCGTGAGCTTGCTGTAGTAAGCTTTGGATATTTCAGGATCAATAACCAGATACGGATTGTTTTTTGAGGGTGAATGATTGATCAGCTTGGGTTGATGTGCGTAAACATTAAAGCTTGCAAAGACAAGCAAGGTTAAAAAAAATCTAAACACAAAAAGGTTATAAAAAATTAATTTAGTTTTTCAATGATGTTTTAAATATATAAGAAAGGGGGCCTTAGCCCCCTATCCTTAATTAATGTCTATGAGACGTGGCTTCTTCTCTTCTGGAACAATGCGCTCAAGATCGATGTTAAGCAGTCCATTTTTGAGATCAGCATTTTTCACTTTAATGTCTTCTGAGATTGTAAAAGAGCGTTCAAATTGTCTTGTTGATATACCTTTATGAATCACTCCATTGCTCTCATCATTAACAACTTTTTCATTTATTTTGTTGCGAACAGTAAGCGTATTATCTTTCAATTCAATCTCAATGTCGTCCTTGCTATATCCTGCAAGTGCGACTTCAATCTTATAATCATTGTCATTTAACTTACAGATATTGTAAGGGGGATAATTTGAATTATAACGCTCTGTAGAATCCAACACGCGATCAAACTCTTCAAAAATTGAGTCAAATCCAACTGAAAAAGGTTTCAGAGAATTCCAAACGGATAGGTTTTTAGTCATAAAAACTCCTTGTAAAGCAAGTTATTTTATCAGTACCCACAATGGCATACTGATAATAATAATATGGGGTCGGTATTTAGGGTTTCAAGTTTCTTGATTATTTTTTTCGAATAAAGGAAAGGCCGTCTGATATGGGAAGCAAAGAGAAGTCGACACGTTCATCTTTTTGAATTTTTTCATTAAGAGATCTGATTGTTTCTGTTTGCGCGTCTTTGTTGGATAAATCCGCAACATCACCTCCCTGGAACATATTGTCAATGAACATGATTCCATTTGATGGAAGCAACTGAAGTGATAATTCATAGTAATGGGGATAATTATTCTTATCCGCGTCAATAAAAATCAAATCAAAAAAAAATTGCCTGTCAATGTAGCTCTGCATTACCTCAACGCCCTGGCCGATAACAGATTCAATTTTATGTTGAACGTTTGCCTGTTTCCAAAATTTATTTGCTAAAGGTAAAAATTCATCAGAGTTATCAATGGTAATAATTTTTCCGTCATCAGATAAGCCTCTGGCCATACATAACGTGCTTAATCCCGTGAACCTTCCTACTTCAAGGCATTTCTTTGCTTTAGATATTGTCACGATCATTTGTAAAAATTGGCCTTGCTCTGGAGCAATTTGCATTTGCGCTACATTGCCTAAGGCTTTTGTTTCTTTTACCAGTTCATCAATGATGGGATCACGCCGATAACCAAAAGTTTCCAGATAACTGACTAACTGTTTGTTGATTTCAATTTGAGTGCTCATTATTAATTAATTGTTTGATAAATCGTATCTAAATTATTTCGCTTTGTGTCAGAAATGACAAAACATTTTTCAATTTCATTTTTCACTCTATCAAAATCACTTTGCGATGAGGCGTGCACTCTTAATAAAGGTGTTGATGTGTCCACATTATCTCCAACACTCACCACGTTTTCATAACCCACCGCGTAATTAATCTCATCATCAACTTGCTTTCTTCCTCCTCCAAGTTCAATCAATGTCAACCCTAACTTTCTTGTTTCAATAGAATGAATTGATCCTGTTTCATTAGCTTTAATTTCACCGACATATGAAGAAGATTGTAACAACGAATCATGTTTTTCTAAAAAATCCGCGGGACCCCCAAGCGCATGAACCATCTTGTTGAACTTTTCCGCCGCCATTCCGTTACTAAGCACCTGATTTATTTTTTCATATGATTCTTGTTTTTCAGTTTTTTTAGCCATCATTAAAACAGACGCTATTAATTCATTCGTGATTTTCTCCAGTCTTTTATTTTTTCTTTTGTTGGTTAGATATTCAGCGCATTCTTTTATTTCAAGAGTGTGTCCTGCATTCCACCCAAGTACCTGATTCATATCAGTAAGAATTGCCTGGCATTGCAGTCCGGCCCCCTTGGCAACGCTTACTAAAGATCTTGCGAGGTTTAATGCGACATCCTTGGTGTTGTTGAACGACCCGTTGCCAACTTTGACATCTAAAACCAGATTTTTTAAACCGGATGCAATTTTTTTTGACAGAATCGATGATGTGATAAGGGGAATTGATTCCACCGCGCCTACCGCGTCCCTGATTGAATATAGTTTTTTATCCGCTGGAACCAAATTTGATGTTTGACCTATAATGGCGCAACCTACATCTTTTACCACTTTTCTAAAAACATCAATGGAGGGCTGAGTATTATACCCGGGTATCGTGTCAAATTTATCAAGAGTCCCGCCTGTATGTCCAAGCCCACGTCCTGATATCATTGGAACATACACGCCGCAGGCTGCAAGTATAGGCGCCAGTATCAAACTGACTTTATCCCCGACTCCTCCTGTAGAATGTTTATCACATACCAAGTCACTTTCAACTATGTCTTGCCAATCTAATTTATCACCTGAGTTGGTCATAGCGTTGGTTAACCATATTGTTTCTTCCTTTGTCATGTCGTTAATTAGAATGGCCATGCTCATTGATGCAATTTGTGAATCAGAAAATGAGCCGTTTGTCAGACCTAAGACAAATGACTTGATTTCGCCTTCCGTTAGAGTTTTATTATCTCTTTTTTTTCTAATTATTTCTTGAGGTATCATCAAATTTCACATCACGTACAAAATTTTTTATCAGATTAATCAATTTTTCTTCCGCTAAAGCTGCATTTTCTAATGTTTCTTGATGACTCAGTTTTGTTTTATTCATTCCAGCAGCAAGATTGGTTATCACGCTTATAGCCACAACGGGCAGGGAGCAATGATTGGCAACAAGGACTTCCGGCACGGTTGACATGCCGACCGCGCTCGCTCCAGCAATTTTTGAGGCTTTAATCTCTGCAGGAGTCTCAAAGTTGGGACCCGAATACATACAATACACCCCTTCGAAAAGTTTCAGATCATTTTTTTCAGCAATTTCTTTAAGTTGGTCCCGGTAAAACTTATGATAGGCGTCACTCATGTCAGGAAAGCGGGGTCCGTAACGTTCATCATTTTTACCTATTAATGGATTGTGCCCACTCCAGTTTATATGATCGTTTATGATCATTAAACTTCCCGCGGTCATATCCTGTATCAAGCTGCCTGCGGCATTTGTGACTATCAATAATTTACAGCCAATATCTTTCAAGACTCTAATGGGATTGGCTAATGTTTTAGGGTCATGTCCTTCATATATGTGTGATCGGCCGTACAGACAGACAGTTTTTCTATTATGCACTGAACCTAGGACCATTTTTCCCGCGTGACCTTGAACAGTTGGTTGAGGAAAATCAGGTAATTTTTCATAGCTCATTGAATGCAGAACGTCTTTTTTTTCAAAAAAATTTGTAAGACCGCTCCCTAAAATAATGGCAACATCCGGGTTAATATTATTTGTTGTCGTTAAAAAAATTTTTGAAGATTCAAGCATTATAAGTTTTCAGGCCCGAATGAATCCGGCAACAGTTCGCCAAGAGTTGATGTTTTAATGTGACCTTCAATATTGCACATATGAATCGGAACATCTAATTTTGCAAATTCGCGGAGTCTTTGCCTGCATCCGCCGCAAGGTGAGCACAGTTTGCTTCCTGAACCTATAACAACGACTTCAACAATATTTTTGTATCCCTGGCTTATTAAATTACCAATCGCAGATGCCTCGGCACACTGTGACTGGGGATAGGCTGCATTCTCCACATTGCATCCTGCAACGATCGAGTTATCTTCCGTTAAAAAGGCGGCGCCAACTTTAAATTGTGAATAAGGGACATGCGCTTTCTCACGAACCTTTTTGGCCTCTTCAAACAATTTGTCAAAATTATCGGAAATCATTTTTCACACACCATATCTTAAGTGATTTTTTTTAATCGAATCATTAATATCAACATTGAAAAACTCATCAAGGAAAACACGCAGGCATTAAACATAATCACACTTATGCTTGTTTCTCCGGGTTCGTCAGTAATAACATAACGCCAAAAATTCAAAGAAATGATTATTTGCATCAGAAAAACGGTTGTTAACAAAGGTAGCTGGTTATTTGCCCCCCTGAAAACAACAATGCTTAATCCTGCGGCAAGGCAAAAAAATATGATGCCGATAATTTCTGACAAACCAGCGACGGCATGGTTAAAAAAACCAATGTTACTTGATACAAATTCATCCGTGAATGCCAAAAGTTGCATAGAATAATATAAAAGACAAAAAATATTAAAGACTAATAAGGTCAAATTTATTTTACCCTTAATTTTCAGCATAGAATGTATTATATATACTCAAAGAATTTATTATATATACTTAAAGATCCATGAGCACATTTAATGAAAGAGAAAAAGGCTTTGAAGCAAAGTATCAGCATGATCAGGAATCTCAATTTAAAATCCGGTCTATTCGAAACAAACTCGTTGGCGAATGGGCGGCGTCATTGATGAACCCGGAGAATGAAGAAAGTTATGTAAAAGAAGTCAGGCTGTCTGACTTAGAAAAACCTGGCGATGATGATGTGATTGATAAATTGCTTGGCGATTTTGAATCGAAAAATCTTGGGATAAAAAGAGAGGAAATAATAAAAAAAATTGATGAATGTGCAAGACTTGCTGTAGAAAAATTCAATAAAACAGAATAAACGAATAACAAAAAAAAATATGTCTAATCATCTCAATGTTGATCTAAAGGTGTGCGGCATTACTACATCCGCATCAATTACGACTGCTGCTGCTAATAATATAAAATCATTAGGTTTCGCCAGTGATAATTTGTTGGGTCCCAATACGTGCGATGATGGACTGATAAAGAATTTAATTGAAGAATGTGATTATTATAAAATTGAATCAGTTTTGCTTTCTCGCCATCAATCAACGTTGGAATTGGTCAAACAAATTGATTATACAAAACCTAAGATCATAGCTTGTTCATATTTTTTTGATAAATCAGAATTATCGTTACTAAAAAAAATTTTTAAAAAATTGAAAATCGGCATTTCTTCCAACCCAAAAAGATTTGATAAAAATTATTTTCAATCCATCGCATCTTTGACAAATATTTTTTATTACGATTTAAATGTTTATGGAAATGATGATATAAAAACGTTCTCAATTTACGATTGCTTGGATCAGATTAATTTTCTTAGAAAACTAAAAAAACCGATTTATATTGGGGGGGGCATCAATCATAAAAACGCAAAAGTAGTAATTAATAACGCACGACCCCACGGATTGGACGTTTCACGCAGTTTAAAGGATGACAGGAATGATTTGTGTGAAAAAAAACTCAATAAATTAATACAGAGTCTTTCTGTCGGTTGACTTTTTTAAATATATATCTTTCTTCTAAATTATTGATCAGTTCCTTAATCGTTTTCTTCATTGAAGGATGTGTAAAAAAAGGATTCATATCATAAATTGGAAATAACACAAAATCACGCAAATGGGCCCGAGGATGGGGTATTGATACGAATTTATTCTTAATTATCATTTTATTGAAAAAAATAATATCCAGGTCAATACGACGTGGTCCATTTGTAAATAATTTATTTTTGTGAATTTTCTTTTCAATAATTTTCAACTCTTCCATTAATTTCACAGCGCCTAATGTTGTTGTCAGTTCGATTGCCGTATTATAAAAAAAATTTTGATCTTTAAAGCCGTAAGGATTGGACAAGTACACAGAACCAAAATTAGTAATATGACCTATTTTATTTATTTGAATGAAGGATTGATTAAAATTATTTTTCCAATTGCCAACATTGGCACCCAGAGAGATAAATGCTTTATTTAGTGACACTTACTGAAAGACACCCGTATTTTTTCGCGGTTTCTGGTTTTTCAACTTCCAAAGAAATGTTTTGAATTCTAAATTTTTTCTTTAACGCTTTGGAACTTTCAATGATTAATTTTTCCAATGTTTTGTATCTTGAAGATTCAATGTATTTTTTTATGAAATGTTTTACTTCGGAATAACTTTTTAAATTACCAATGCTGTCCGCATTTTTGTTCTTATGAACTTTGTAGGAAAACTTAAGCGTTACAAGTAATAGTTGCGATTTTGTGTTCTCGGTAGCATAAACTCCTATCTTGGTACGAACTTTTAACTTGCTAATTTTTACCGTAAACATGAAATTCTTTTATAGACCTCAATTGCCTGTCTCGTTTCAAAAACATCATGGACCCTAAAAACGCCCACTCCTTGATCGAGACAATAAAGTACAGAAGCTATAGACCCTCCGAGTCTTTTTTCAATGGGAGAATCATCCATTCCGCTTATCCAGCTTTTTCTTGATGCTCCAAGCAATAAACCACATTTTTGTAATTTTAATTTTCTTATATTTTTAAAAATTAATAAATTTTGCTTTAAATTTTTTCCAAATCCGATTCCTGGATCAAACCATATTTTATTTTGTGGAATTCTGACTTTGTCAATTTGTTTGAGTTTTTGCTTAAAAAACTTTTTTATATCTTCAACGACATCTTTATATTCTGTAGTTTTTTGTTGCATAATTTTTGGTGGGGCTGGTGTATGCATTAAAACAAGCCCGTTCTTATATTTTTTTGAAAGATCAAACAAATCAGTGCTTCCGCCAAAAATATCATTGATTATATGGACGCCTTGGCTGAGTGCAAATTCCTGAGTCTCGGTTTTATTGGTATCAACGGATATAAGAAATTTATTTTTTGGTAAAACTTTTAGTATGGGATCTAGTCTTTTGATCTCCTCTTTGTAAGAAATCGGATCGCTCCCCGGTCTTGTGCTCTCAGCCCCAATATCAATGATACTTGCGCCATTTTTCAGCATATGTTTTATGTTTTTTAAGGCATCTTTTTTTTTATAATTAAGTCCACCATCACTGAAGGAATCTTTAGTAATATTGCAAATGCCCATAATGGCGGGATATTTGATAGTGAGTTGTGATCGATTAAGTTTCAATTTACTGTGTTATATACGAGTTATATAAATCATGTAATTCTTTAAAAATAACACTTGATTTACTATTCCATTTTACTTGTGGAATACTTTGAATTTTTGCTATCCCCTTGCCTGATCCCGTAAGTAGAATTTCATCAAAAAAATTTAAATCCTTTACATTGATATTTTTTTTAACAATTTTTCTTTTGGTGTAGCGTGCTATGAATTGAAGAGTGGTGCCAAAATAATATTTAGTTTTAGGTAAGTATAACTTTTTATTTTTTACACAAATAATATTAGTCGTGCATCCCTCTAAAATATTTTTTTTATTCATTAATATTACCTCGCAATATTCAGAATTAATTTTTTTTAAATATCCAAATATCTTCTTATAGTACAAATTTTTTATTGATGGATTTGGTCGTTGATAATTAACTAGAATTCCCTTTAAAGGCGCAGCACATTTCAAACGCTTACGAAGGGTAATTGAAATTTTCTTACTATTAACAGCCATTCGAAGAAGATGGTCGTATTTGACATTAGTTTTTATTTTATTTCTTAATAGGTTTTCAAGTGTTGATGATTTTAAAATAAAATCGATATTTATTTTTTTAATTGATCCATTTAAATTATTTAAATGATCCTTCAAAAAAAGAAACTTAGGCGGTGAACCAATCAGTCTAATGGTTGTAAAGGCGCCCTTGGTGTTCCACAAACTTTCATAAGGAATTTTATCAAAAGTTTTATGCAGATATGATTTTTTGAATAAAATGTTTGCCATTTTTTGTTAAAAAAGATTCCGGATGAAATTGAAAACCAAATACTTTATTTTTGTGATCCTCAATAGCCATTGCCACATTGCTTTGCACGCAGCGCATGGTAATTTGAATGTCCTTGGAGTCATAGGGCTCGTATAATCTTAAAGAGTGGTACCTTCCGACTGAAAATATTTTATTTCTTTTAAAAATCTTGCTGTTATTTAAAACTTTAATTTTGGATTGAAAGCCATGATAAACGTTCTCTTGTTGGGTTATTTTCCCCCTTTCATTAAATAATATTTGCTGAAAACCTAAGCATATTCCTAAAATTTTTTTCTTTCCCTTCATTTGAAAGTAAATAGAGCTAGATTTTGGATAATCTCTGGGCTCTCCTGGACCGGGAGAAAAAACTACCATTGATGATCGATGTAATTTATTTTTATTTATTTCAAAATAATTAGATACATAAACTTCATCAAAATTTCCCAAAAGATGGGCCAGATTAAACGTGAATGAATCCTGATGATCAATTAAATAAATCATAATTTAAAAATATCGAGAAGTGATTTTGCTTTAATAAAATTTTCATGGTACTCTTTTTTGGCCGTGCTGCCCCAAACCACGCCGCTTGCCACGGAGATTTCACATACATCCTTGAAATTTAATATGGCGCGAATCATAATGTTAAACCGCATATCTCCATTTGATTTTATATAACCAAAGCTACCTGTGTAAATATTTCTATTATCTTTTTCGTGACGGTTAAGTAAATTCAGGGTATTGATTTTTGGGCAGCCAATTACAGAGCCCCCTGGCAACATTGCTTTAATTATGTCCATTATTTTTTTAGATCCATCTAATTTTCCAACAACTTTTGTTACGTAGTGATATAGATCCTTATATTCTTCAACATATTTTAATTTCGAAATTCTCACGCTTCCTTTTTTACAGATTCGAGAGAGGTCATTACGCTCCATATCCACAATCATATTATGTTCCTTGCTTTCCTTTTCATTGTTTTGAAAATAAATTTTTGCCTTATTTTTTGATGTGCGTGATGTTCTTTTCAATGTGCCGGCAATGGGCTTGGTTGTGATCATGTTGTTTTTCTTCTCTATTAATGTCTCTGGCGAACAACTAACGATTGAATAGTCCAAATCCCTGATTACAAATGACTCAGGTGATTTATTTATTTTCATTAAATTCCAAAAAAATCTAACAGGATCAATTCTTGAGTTGTTCCTGTATTTCTGACAAATCTTAATCTGGTATGTTTCTCCCCTTTTAATTTTTTTTATAAACTTATCAAACAGCTTGGAATATTGTCCAAGTGACAAGTTTACTTTAAATTTTTTTTGATAAACATATTTTTTTTTAGATTTCTTTAAGTTATCTAAAGATTTAAAATTTGATAAAATGCTTTGAATTCTAATATTCCTTCTGATCTTGATAACCGTTTGGGGCTTGTAAAAAATACTTTTATAAAAATTATTAGATTGCTGATTTGGAATCTTTACTCCAATTAATTCACAGCAAAGCTCATAACCAAAAAATCCAATGTATCCGTTAAAGAATTTATTATATTTTTTTCTGGAAAGGGTGGTTTTTTTTATGAAATTTTTTAAATTTGATTTCCTAATTACGACCTTATCTGAAAAGTCAGTGTAGACGTCAAACCCCTTATTCATCTTATATATGATTAAGGGCTTGTCTGATTCAAATAATCTATTTAAATACGCCTTATTATCCATAAACCAAAATAATATAGCTAGCTATGAAAGAAGAAAAGGTAAATTTACCAGGGTTTTTTTTATTTATCGTTATCATAATTTTTCTCTCCTTAAAAACGCACGCCCATGGAACGATTATAGTGTCTGGAGTTGAACATAATGAAGGATTTATAGATGTTAAAATTTACATTGATAAAAACAGTTTTTTAAATGAAGAAATGGCTGTTGAAACTGTAAGAAAGAGGGCGTCTAAGGGAGAAACGGTAATTCCATTATCAAAATTACATGAAGGCACAATCGCGGTAGTTGTCTACCATGATGAGGACGGTAACGGGGAACTAAAAACTGGATTTTTCTGGCGACCCAAAGAAGGATTTGCTTTTAGCAACGGCTACACTCCCAAGGGGAGGCCTAAATTCAAAAAAGCTGCAATCGAACTCGCACATGGCGAACCAATTAATATTGAATTAAATTATTAATAATATTCTCAATTGTTTCTAATATCCAAACACCTTTTGCATACTATAAGATAAGTAATAATTACAATGGCAACATTAAAAATTCAAAACACATTAGGAAATACCAAAGAGGAGTTTATACCAGTTGATTCCTCTCATGTGCGTATTTACGCCTGCGGGCCTACAGTTTATGATTATGCGCATATCGGCAATGCCCGGATGGCAGTGGTTAATGATTTGCTGGTTCGCTTGCTTCGCAGACTCTACTCCAAAGTTACATATGTTTCTAACATCACGGATATAGATGATAAAATTATCGAAGCGGCACAAAATGCAGAAGCGCCTTTTCAGGAATTAACTCGCAAATTTGAAAAAATTTACAATGAAGACATGTCTGCGCTCGGTGTTTTTCTTCCTGATGTGCAGCCACGCGCTACGGAATATATCGGGGACATGATTGGACTTACAAAAAAACTCATTGAAACAGAGTACGCCTATGAAAAAGATGGGCACGTATTATTTCACGTTCCATCATTTAAAAAATACGGTTGCTTATCAAAACGGGACCGAGAAGAGCAAATTTTAGGAAGTCGTGTGGAGGTTGCCCCATATAAAAAAGATCCAACGGACTTTGTCTTATGGAAGCCTAGTCCTGATCCGCTTCCAGGATGGGATTCGCCCTGGGGTTTTGGCAGGCCTGGTTGGCATTTAGAATGTTCAACCATGTCAGAAAAGACGCTTGGCCTGCCTTTTGATATACACAGCGGTGGTATGGATCTGACATTTCCCCATCATGAAAATGAAATTGCGCAATCTTGCGGGGCTCATAATAAAGCTGATGATCCACGATATTTTGCAAAATATTGGTTTCATAACGGCTTTGTAATTGTTGATGGCGAAAAAATGTCAAAATCAATTGGCAATATAAAACTTGTGCATGATTTAATTAATAATTACCACGGAGAGGTGTTGCGGTTAACGCTTTTATCCGCTCATTATAGACAACCTCTTAACTGGACCGTTAATTCCATTAATCAAAACAATGCAATGCTGGAAAGGCTTTATCGCGGAGTAAAAGAATTAAATAAAATAGAAGCTAGTTCTAAAGGGTATGACGTTCCAGATAGTATTATGGAAGCTTTGTGCGATGATTTAAACACGCCAAAAGCTCTGGCAGAATTAAATTTACTCGCAAACAGTATTTCAGATGCTAGTGCGGATGAAAAGAAAAAAATTAAGGGGAAAATATTAGCAACTGGAAAACTGATTGGGATCCTTCAAGAGGACCCTGATAAATGGCTGGGATACGGATATTCAGAAAGTTTGGATAGCAAAACTATAGAGAACTTGATAAAAAAACGTAATGAAGCTAGACGCGACAAGAATTTTGTTTTAGCAGACTCGATCCGTGATGAATTAAAAAATAAAAAAATTGAAATTGAAGATACAAAAGATGGAACCATTTGGCGAAGCATTGAATAAAAATTAGATGAATAAAGAATTGCTAATTAACCGTGAAAGTGAAGAGGAGCTTGATATTATTCGTCATGATTGCGCTCATGTGCTGGCAGAAGCCGTGCAAAGTTTATACCCGGGGACCCAGGTAACCATCGGTCCTACAATTGAAAATGGTTTTTACTATGATTTTTTTAGAGAAAAACCCTTTACCTCGGATGATTTAATTGTCATCGAAAAAAAAATGCGTGAAATAGTTAATAAAGGTGAAAACTTTAAGCGAGAAGTATGGACGCAAAAGAAGGCGATTGATTATTTCTCAAAAAAAGGAGAGACGTATAAAGTTGAATTAATTAACGATATTCCTGAAGCGGAAGAAATTACAATTTATAAACAGGGTGGCTGGCTTGATTTGTGCAGAGGCCCTCATGGCCTATCAACAAAAGATATAGGAGAAGGTTTTAAATTAACTAAAGTCGCAGGTGCGTACTGGAGAGGAGATTCAAGTAAAACAATGCTTACGCGCATCTATGGTACCGCGTGGCGGAATAAAAAAGAGCTCAAAGAATATTTGGTCCGATTAGAAGAAGCTGAAAAACGCGATCATAGAAAGCTTGGCAAAGAAATGGATCTTTTTCATTTGCAAGAAGAAGCCCCGGGCGCTGTTTTTTGGCATCCAAAAGGTTGGTATTTGTTCCAATCGCTTATTAATTATATGCGAAAACGCCAAGAAGACGCTGGATATGTTGAAACGAACACGCCTGATTTACTTGATCGATCCTTGTGGGAAAAATCAGGACATTGGGAAAAATTTGGTGAGAACATGTTTACCACAGAAGCTAAGGAAGAGCGTGTGTTTGCTATTAAACCAATGAATTGTCCTGGAGCCGTAGAGATTTATAAACAAGGTCTTAAAAGTTATCGTGATCTTCCTCTTCGTATGGCGGAATTTGGAAAAGTTCACCGTTATGAACCTTCAGGAGCGTTGCATGGATTAATGAGGGTTCGTGCATTCACTCAAGATGACGCACATATTTTTTGCACTGAAGATCAAATAACTAGTGAGAGTAAAATTGTTTGTGACTTGATCTTGAGTATCTATAAGGATTTCGGATTTGAAAACGTTAGAATTAATTATTCAGACCGTCCGATAACGCGGGTTGGCAGTGATGAAATATGGGATAAAGCTGAAAAGGCCTTAATAAATGCCATGGAAGCCACCGGACTTGAATATTCTCTTAATCCCGGCGACGGGGCTTTTTACGGTCCTAAACTAGAATTTGTATTGCGTGATGCAATAGGAAGAGATTGGCAATGCGGCACCCTGCAGGTTGATTTAAATCTTCCAGGAAGATTAAATGCTACCTACATAGGAGAAGACGGGCAAAAGAAAACGCCAGTGATGCTGCATCGCGCGCTATTTGGTTCGTTAGAGCGTTTTGCGGGTATTTTAATTGAACATTATGCCGGCCATTTGCCTTTTTGGCTGTCGCCTTTGCAGATAGTCATTGCAACAATAACTTCTGACTCAGATAATTATGCCGATGACATTTTTCAGCAATTAAGGAATAAAGGACTTCGTGTTGAAAAAGATGTTCGTAATGAGAAAATTGGCTATAAAATACGTGAGCACAGTACCGCTAAAATACCGGTAATCATGGTGATTGGAAAAAAAGAGGCAGAAAACAAAACTGTTTCAGTAAGAAGATTGGGAAGTGAAAAAACTGAAACATTCAAGATTGACGAAATCTTAAAAGTTTTATTTAGAGAATCTCTTCCGCCAAACAGCAAAGAACAATCATGACGGATGATTTTTTTGAAAAAAGAAAAAGCGTTGAACAGGTTGAAGAATCATCTGAATTCGCGCCGAGATTTGATGAAAACGGTTTAATTCCTGTCGTAACAACTGATTTTGAATCAGGTGAATTATTGATGCAGGGTTATATGAATAGCGAGGCTTTAACCCGAACAATAAAATTAGGAGAGGCGGTCTATTATTCCAGAAGTCGTAAAACTTTGTGGCACAAAGGCAAGGAAAGCGGTTTCATTCAAACAATAAAGGAAATAAGAATTGATGATGACCAGGATTGCGTGTGGTTAAGAGTGAAGGTCAGTGGGGGGGCAAGTTGCCATGTTGGTTATAGATCATGTTTTTATCGAAGTGTTCCTTTCGGAAGTTCAGTTATTAAATCTAAAGTTGTTCTGGAATTCAAAGAAAAAGAAAAGGTTTTTGATGCTAATAAAATATATGGGAATAAACTCAATCCAACAAAACTGTAAAATCCGTTAATAAAAATAGATTTACAATTTGATTGAAAGTACTAGATAGAATTAAGAAAAATTATTTAATATTCAAGAATAATTAAATGCAGCAAGACATTATAAAATTTATAGAAACAAGCGAACTTCCAAGTGAAATAGCTGATTTTAAAGTTCATGCTTTTACAGAAAAACAAACTGAAAAAGATCATTTAGCAATAACCCTAGGTGATATCAACTCAGCAGATTCCATTCTTGCAAGAATTCACTCACAATGCATTACAGGAGAATCCTTTTTCAGTTTGCGGTGTGATTGTCGTTTTCAACTTACAGAATCTCTAAAACTTATAGCCACAAAAGGTAGTGGGGTTGTTTTTTATTTACAACAGGAAGGAAGAGGAATTGGATTATCTAATAAAATTAGAGCATACAAATTACAAGATAAGGGATTAGATACTGTTGAGGCTAATCATCACTTGGGATTTAACGATGATGAAAGAAATTACGAAATAGTATCTGCAATGGCCAATCATTTAAAAATTAAAACTGTAGATTTGATGACAAATAATCCTAAAAAAATTGATGCCCTCAAAAAATCAGGCCTGAAAGTCAACAGAAGAATACCCATTAGAATAGAATCAAATACCCACAATAAAAGCTATTTAAACACAAAAGTTAAGAAGCTTGGTCATTTGATGTAATTATCGTTCCCTTGTTTTGGTTGGCAGAACACAATGGTTCACACTGGGTAAAATTGGTTCACGGTAGTTATGAGTATAATTTACAATTCATAATAAATTAATCGCATAAAGATTCAGCAAAAACACTCATTGAACTAGATATATGATTAGATATATTTGATAAATCAAATAGTGCACTCTAGAATTTTCTGATAATATTTAATCATGAAAAAACTTTTAGGGATCTTGGTTCTGGGTTTGATATTAAGTGGTAATGCTTATTCTGAAACAAAGTTTTCTGAAATTAAAAAAGCATTAAAAGAAGACAGTTATGGACTGGCCATACCTGAAAGTTTTCATGCATTAATCTCTCCTAAAGCTAAAAATCCTGTGTCTGTAAGTGATTTTGCAATTATAGGTAAAAAATCAATTAGGTTTGAGTCTAATCATGGTGAATGTGGCTTTGAATCAAATTGGAGTGATTGTGAAAATGATAGAGAAAGAACAGAACTTTATTATAAAAAAAAATCTCCAAAAAAAGAAACTTGGTATAGATTTTATATTTATTTACCAATAGATTTTAATTCAGTTGCTCCTGCAAAAATGTCTCTAATTCAATTTAGTATTGAAGATCCATTTGCAGTATTAGTTATGTTTAACCAAACTCATGCAGGATTAACATTTAATAGACACTTTGCTCTCCATGGAGATCCTAATGAAAATGCTTATATAGTATTAAAGCCTAATGAAGAGTTATTTGGTAGTTGGACTGAAATTATTTTTAATAGTAACTGGCATCCAGATCCTGTTAAAGGATTTATGAAAGTATGGATTGATGGAAAGCTAAAAGTTGATTTTAAAGGCCGTTCTTATGGAAAAGGAAAAAAATTTAGTTTAAGATATGGATTATACGCATCTTATTTAATAAATTACAGACTTACCCAAGGCAAAAAAGTTCATCCTCAGAGAATTGTTTATTTTGATGGTGTAAAGGCAGAAAAAACATGTAGCAGACTTTTGAATAAAGAGATCTGTCAATCTCTAACTTCACAAACTGTTTCGGAATATATAAAATTTGAGCATGATGGAAATAATAAAAAGCTGATTGACCGGAACCTTTCAATTATTCATCCATCAAGTTTTGAATAATCTACGTTCAGCTAGTGATTATTTATATGAACAATGTTGATGAAATAATAAAAAAACTTGAAATGATTCCGCATCCGGAAGGTGGTCATTACAAAGAATCATATAGAAATAATTATATTAGTCTAATTTACTATCTTTTAAAAAAAGGGGGGAAATCTCATTGGCATAAATTAAAAAAAAATGAAATTCTTCATTTTTATAATGGTGATCCCCTTAAGGTGTTTATGTCAAATGACGGAGTCACTGTTAAAGAAATAACCTTGAACAGAGAGGTTAAAAACGGTCATTTTTTGCACTATGTTGTTAAAGCCGGAACATGGTTTTGTATGGAGTCAAAAGGTGAGTATTCTTTAATAGGATGCGCTGTAGCGCCACCATTTGACTTTAAAGATTTTGAATTAGCCCCAAAAGATTGGGTCCCGGGTAAAAATAATCTAATTTTAAGATTTTAAATGATTCAACATTGTGTTTGCATCAGAAACGGTAAAGGGATCTCCATCATTACTGTCATTATTTTTTCCTTCTTCAACAAACATTTTAACAACTTCGCCGTTGTCTATTAAAGCAGAATACCTCCATGATCTCATGCCAAAGCCTTGTTTAGGTTTGTTTACAAGCATATCCATTCCTTCTGTAAACTTGCCTTCTCCGTCCCCTATGGGTTTTACTTTAGATATGCTTTGATCTCTAAACCAGGCATTCATTACAAATGAATCATTTACTGAAATACAATAAACTTCATCTACATATTTTTTTAGCTCATCGTAATTCTCTTCATATCCGGGAACCTGTTGGGATGAGCAAGTTGGCGTGTAGGCTCCAGGTAATGAAAATAATACTATTTTCTTGTCTTTAAACAAATCATCAGTGGTAACGTCTTTCCATTCTCCGCCAATTGCGCAACCGCCTCCTAATGATTCATCATCTCCTATTCTTGTTCTAAATGTTACTGATGGAATTTTCATAATCAAGTCCTCTTATATTAAATTATTATATAAATATTATATTAGTATGTAAAAAAATAAAATATTATCTTTCTTTTATATAAGGTTGTCCTATGGCACCAGGAGCAATTGCCTTGCCAACAAAACCAGCCAGAAGAACAACAGTCAAAACATATGGAATGGCTTGGATAAACTGAACGGGTATTAATCCTATTCCGGGAATTGGCACACCTTGCAGTCTAATCTGTAAAGCGTCTGCAAAACCAAACAGCAAGCATGCAATCAGTGCGGTTTTAGGGTGCCACTTTCCAAATATCAGCGCTGCTAGCGCCAGATAACCACGACCTGCTGACATTTCTCTAAAAAAATTTGCGTTTATAGCTGTTGACAGATAAGCCCCTGCAAAAGCAACCAATACGCCGTTTACTGCTAAAGCTTTATAGCGCATTAATTCAACACTAATGCCGGCAGTATCTACGGCGCTTGGGTTTTCTCCCACTGCTCGAAGTCTTAAACCGAAACGAGTTTTAAAAACAACCCAATAAACACAAGGAACAAAAATGTAGGCGATATACACAAATATATAGTGACCACTAATTATCTCTGAATAGATAGGTCCAAGCAGGGGGACTCCTGAAACAGCATCAGCAAAAGGAAGAGTAATTTCAAAAAAACGTCGATCATCAGTGAGTGTTGGGGTTAGTCCTTGTTGTCCAAACCAGGCTGCTGCAAGTGCGGTTGTAAGTCCTATCATCAAAATATTAATGGCAACACAAGAAACCACTTGATCCCCTTTATGAGTAACAGAGGCAAAGCCATGAAGCATTGATAGCGCGACACAACACACAATCGCTAATCCCAAGCCATACCACTCAGATCCAAATATGTGCGCCCCGCTTGCCGCAACAAAGGCGGCGGCTAACATTTTTCCTTCCAAGCCAAAATCAATCACCCCTGATCGTTCTGCAAACAATCCAGCCATAGCGGCAAAAACAAGCGGCGTTGAGATGCGTAAGGTGGCGCTGACAAGTGAAATTATATCTGCACTTATTTCCATCAGGTAACTGCCTTTTGCTTCATAGTATTGACAAAAAAATACTCAATCTGTGGCCGAAATAAATTTTCTAACGCTCCACTGAATAATATAATAACACCTTGAACCGCAACAAACATATAGCGTGTGATATTTGGCATATCAAATGTAACCTCTGAACCTCCTTGATAGAGCATACCAAACAACAGGGAGGCCAAGAATATTCCGATAGGATGATTACGTCCCATTAAAGCAACTGCAATGCCTGTAAATCCATATCCAGCAGGAAAATTCACTAGAATTTTATGATGCACGCCTAAAATTTCATTTACACCAAGCATGCCTGCAAGAGCTCCGGAAATGACCATCGCTAAAATTATATTTTTTTTAGGAGAAATGCCTGCATAAATAGCAGCTTGTGTATTGTGTCCTACAGCGCGCATTTCATAACCCCACTTAGTTCGCCAAATCAAAAACCAAACCCCGAAGGAAGCAAGTACAGCTAAAAGAAAAGAAATGTTAAGGGGGGAGTAACCAACTTTATATCCAAAGTAAGCTGCAATGTTTTTAAACATCGGGAGCCATTGTTCTTTAACAAGAGCTTCTGTGGTTGGACCCATTTGCCTTCTATCACGAATTACATCAACTAATAAAAACACCATTAATGCAGATGCGATAAAATTAAACATAATCGTTGTAATAACAACATGGCTGCCCCTGTATGCCTGCAAATATCCTGGAATGATTGCCCAAGCCGCCCCAAACAACATAGACGCTAAGATTGCTAGTAACCACACGATTGATACAGGTAGGGCGCTAAAATAAAATGCGAATAAAAAAACCCCGAGTCCGCCAATATATGCCTGACCTTCGCCTCCTATATTAAATAAGCGACAATGAAAAGCTATGGCAAAAGCTAAACCGGTAAAAATAAAGTTTGTTGCGTAATATAATGTGTAACCAATTCCTTCCAGATAACCAAAAGATCCATAAAGAATAAGCTTCAGAGCCTGATAAGGATTTTCTCCAGAGATAAAAATAAATAATCCTGAAACAATAAAAGCCAGGGTTAGGTTAACAAGCGGAACTACGGCATTTGAAACCCACCAAGGCACTTTTGTTTTATCAACGGCTTTGACCATAAACTAATTAGTTATTCCTGCCATAAGTAAGCCGATTTCTCTGTCTGTTACATTTTCATTTACTTTTTCACCTACAAGTTTTCCGTCAAACATCACTACAATTCGATCTGCCAAGGAAAGTATTTCGTCAAGCTCCACTGAAACAAGAAGAACCGCAACACCTTTGTCGCGCATATCAATAATGCGTTGATGAATGAATTCGATCGCCCCTATATCAACACCGCGTGTTGGCTGCCCTACCAGCAAAACTTTAGGATCCTTATGTAGTTCACGGCTTAAAATTATCTTTTGTTGATTGCCTCCAGAAAAATTAGATGTTACCAAAAAGGGGGATTGTGGTCGTACATCATAATCTCGCATAATTTTTTTTGAATGATTATAAATATTTTTTCCCATCATAACTGATGACTTGGAAAAAGGTTGTTGATGATGGTAGCCAAATATAAGATTTTCACTGGCATTAAACTCTGTCACCAACCCCATGCGTTGTCGGTCTTCCGGAACATGAGCAACGTCTTGTTCTCGCAATTGTCTCGGATCAAAAAAAATATTTTTGCTCGAGATGATGTTACCATACAATTTTATTTCACCACTATCAACCTGGCGAATGCCAGTTAGTGCTTCCAATAATTCTGTCTGACCATTACCTGTTACTCCTGCTATTCCTAAAATTTCTCCCTCTCGTAAATCAAAACTCACATTTTTTACACGCATCACGTCCAGGTTGTCTTTCACATCAATGTTTTTTACTTCAAAAACTGTGTCTCCAATATTGGGTTTTCTTTTATCAATGCGAAGTAAAACACTTCTCCCAACCATCATTTCTGCAAGTTGATCTTTTGTTGTATCTTTTGTGTTTTTTTCTCCCACTATTTCGCCCTGGCGCATCACGGTGACCTTATCTGTTAAAATCATAATTTCATTTAGTTTGTGGGTAATTAGAATAATGGTTTTTTCTTGCTCTTTTAAGGAGCGTAAGATTTTAAATAATTCATCTACCTCCTGCGGCGTTAATACGCCCGTTGGTTCATCTAATATTAAAATTTCAGCTCCTCTGTATAGGGCTTTTAATATCTCTACGCGTTGACGAAAACCAACGGATAAATCAGAAATTGTTGCGTTTAAATCTATTTTTAAATTATAATCTTCACATAGTTTCATTAGGCTTTCTTTTGCTTGGTTCAACTTTTCACCAAAAACAAATTCACCCTCAAAACCCAGAATGATATTTTCAACAACTGTGAAATTTTCCACCAACATAAAATGCTGATGAACCATGCCAATGCCGCTTAAAATAGATTCGTGGGGTGACTTTATTTCAATTATTTTATCATTTATTTTTATATTACCTGAATCTGCTTGGTAAAACCCGTAGACAATGCTCATTAAAGTTGACTTGCCTGCGCCATTTTCTCCAATAATTCCGTGGATATCGCCCCTGTTAACTTTTAGTGAAATGTCTTTATTGGCCTGAACATGGCCAAAAGATTTATTTACGTTCTGAAGTTCTAGAATTGGTTGTGAGATCATATGATTTAATATGTTTTAAACCACGATCTCACAACCAGATTTTATAATAGATATTATTATTGTGCAGATGCGTCTGCGACTACTATTTTTCCACTAATAATATCTTTTTTTGCTTGCTCTACTTTTGATTTCATTTCATCAGAGATCAAGCTTTCATTGTGTTCATCCAATGCCCAACCAACACCGTCTTCGGCTAAACCAAGAGTAAAGACACCTGTTTCATAGTTGCCATCTACTGTTGTTTTAAAGGCATTATAAACTGCGACATCAACTCTTTTAAGCATTGAAGTTAATACGCTGCCTGGATGCATATAGTTTTGATTTGCATCTACGCCAATACCAAATATTCCTGCATCAGCTGCTGCTTGTAAAACACCTATTCCGGTTCCGCCCGCTGCTTGGTAAACAACATCAGCGCCTTTATCGATTTGAGCTTTTGTTAATTCTGCACCTTTAGTAGGGTTGTTCCATGCTTCTGGAGTAGTTCCGGTCATGTTCATTAAGACGTTGATATTAGGATTAACATATTTAGCTCCTTGCTCATAGCCCCCATGAAATTTTCTAATCAGAGGAATGTCCATTCCTCCAACAAAACCGACTGTGCCAGTTTGAGATTTCATAGCAGCAATCATTCCAACTAAAAATGATCCTTCGTGTTCTTTGAATACAATTTGTTGAAGGTTGTCTCCTTGTAGCCAATTAACGTCAACAATTGTGAAATTTACATCCGGACTTTCTGCGGCAACAGCAGCAACGGCATCAGCCATTGCAAACCCCATTGCCACAATAACATTAGCGCCTCTGTCGACTAATTTTCTCAGGCCTTGTTCAATTTGAGCATTATTAGCTGCTTCAAAATCCATATAGTCATGGCCTGTATCGGCTTTAAATTTCTCAGCAGCATTGTAAGCTGATTCATTGAAAGACTTATCAAACTTACCTCCAGAATCATAAATAACAGCAACTTTCGCTGCATATACATTTAGTGAAAACAAGAGAACAAGTGATAAGGATAAAATACCAATTAATTTTTTCATAAGTTTCCTCGAGTATTAAATTTGTTGAATAAATTGGTGATAATAGGGCAAAAAAATAAAAGGTAAAAGGGGTTTTTTATGAATTAATCCACCATAATTATGTTCCCATATAGCGGTCGCCAGCATCACCTAATCCTGGAACGATAAACTTATTTTTATTCAACCTTTTATCAACACTGCATGTAAACAAATGAAGCTTCTGGTGTATTTTTTTAAGATTCTTTATACCCTCTGGGGCTGCCAATAAAGATACAAATTTAATATTTGAAGTTTTCACACCAGAATTTTTTATTAAATTAATAGCCTCTACCGAAGAATTACCTGTTGCTAGCATAGGGTCGAGAACGATAAAAATTCTATTTTTTACTTTTGGTATTTTGAATAAATATTCGACTGGCTTGTATGTTTGTTCGTCTCTGTACAAGCCAATGTGACCTTTTTCTGCCCTAGGAAGTAATTTTACGAATCCCTCCACTAACCCCAAGCCTGCACGAAGAATAGGGACTATTACAACTGACTTGGATAAGTCTCTTCCCTTAGTTTTTGTTAAAGGTGTTTGAATGCTTGTTTGTTTATATTTTAAATGTTTTAATACCTCAGCGGCGATTAAATAACTGATTTCATTCATTGTCTGCCTAAACAGAGAATTGGGTGTTTTTTTATTGCGTAATATTGTTAATTTATAATCTATGAATGATGATTTGATTAATGTAAGCATATCAAAAAATCAGAATATATTCATTTAACCATGAGAGCAATCTACATATTGTCTGTTTTGTTAGTTATGACCCTAAATGGTTGTGCAACTGTTGAAATTGCTAAAGAAGTTACAAAAGCGGGTGATAGCATAAAAACAACAATTCAAAAAGTTATTCAGAATCAAAATGATCTTGAAAAAACCGAAGATGTTATAAAAACTGAAGATGTTGCAAAAGAAAAAGAAGAAATCATTGTTGCGAAGAAAAAAGAAGAGGCTGTAATAAAAAAGCAAAAAGAAACCGCCGTAATCAAAATTCAAGGAAAAACTTTAAATCAATTAACCCAAAATTTTGGCAAGTCTGATTTTATTCGTGAAGATGGCAATACCAGAACCGTCCGGTTTAATTCATCAAGTTGTCGACTGTTTGTATATTTTAATTTGGAGGTCAAAAAACTTAAAGCCGAGTATTATGAAATCAGAAATACAAAAGGAGAACTAATAGACGAAAAAGAAAAAATTAATAAATGTTTTAAAGAAATTCAAAAAACATAATATAAATTTATTTATTGATAAATGAATTAAGACTGTAAGTTTTCTCTCCTGTAATAACAAATTTTGTTAACAGAGCATATTTTACACAATGGATTTCTAGCTTTGCAAATTTTTCTTCCATGAAAGATGAGGATGTGATGAGCTGTCATTAGCCATTTTTTTGGAACAATTCTCTCTAAAGAAATTTGAGTCAAATCGGCTGTTCTGGATTTTGTCAAGCCAACCCGATTGGATACTCTGAAAACATGGGTGTCAACGGCTATTCGTGGCACACTCAAGATAGAATTTTGATATACGCTCGCTGTTTTGTTTCCTACGCCCGGCAAGGATATGAGTGATTTAAAGTCTTTAGGAATTTTATTATTATATTTACTTAGTAAAATTCTGCTAAGTTTGATTATGTTCTTTGCTTTGGCATTATAAAGGCCGATTGTTTTTATATATTTTTTTAGATTGGTTTCGCCAAGCTCAACCATCTCTTTTGAATTTTTTACTATTTTAAATAATTTTCTTGTTGCTTTGTTAACTGAAATATCCGTTGCCTGCGCAGAGAGGATTACAGATATCAAAAAAGTATAATGATTTATGTATTTTAATTCTGTTTGTGGGTTTGGATAATCTTTTGCAAGCAGGTTGAAAACTTTTTCTATCGTTGCAATTCTCATTATCTCATAAAATATTAAACTTTAATGATGTCCTCCATATGATACAGGCCTGTTTTTTTCTTTGATAAAAATAATGCAGCTTCAATTGCCCCGTTAACAAAAATAGATCGATTAAAAGCTTTGTGAGATAAATCAATTCTGTCATTTTCACCAATAAAGCTAACAGTGTGCTCTCCTGGAATTTCCCCCCCCCTGGTTACGGAAAAACTAATTTCGCCAGTTTTTCTTTTGCTGGTTTTACTAGTGCGGTCATAAACTTTAATATCATTAAAATTTCTTTTTCTTCCCTTCGAAGCAAATTCTCCCAAGGTTATTGCTGTGCCAGACGGGGCGTCAATTTTATGTCTGTGATGTGTCTCTGCAATCTCAATATCATAATTGATGTCATCTAACGTAGATGCGGTCTTTTTAACAAGATGAAAAAGAAGATTAACGCCAAGGCTCATGTTAGAAGATTGAAACAACGCAATTTGATTGCTTGCATTTAATATAAATTTGTGTGTTTCTGAACTTAAACCGGTTGTGCCAATTACAAGTGGTGTTTTTGTTTTTTGGGCTAATTTAATATTTGCTAAACTAGAATCGGGTGTGGTAAAATCAATTATAGCATCGGAATTTAAAAAAATTTCTTCAGCGTCTGAACTAACTGTTTTGTCTGTTTCACATTCTAAAATTTCAGATAAATTCTTATTTATTGAATTATGTCCTGGGTGTTCAAACCCACCAACAAAATTAATTCTAGAATCTTCACTAGATTTTTTAACAAGTTCCCTGCCCATTCTGCCAAGGCATCCTGCGATTCCAATATTAACTAGTTTCATAATACTTCTTTATACTTTTGAGAGGCTAAGAAGGAAAGAAATTAAGTAAAATCTTGCCAAACTTCTTTTATTTTTTTAAAAAAACTTTGTGATTTAGGGCTGTGTGCTTTGGATGTGCCTCCTTCTTTTTCAAACTCTTTTAAAATGGATTTCTGTTTGCTAGTTAAATTAACAGGAATTTCAACACTAGTCTCAACATACATATCCCCACGCCGATTTTGCTGCAAAATACTCATACCTTTTCCTCGAAGTCGAAATTGCGTTTCAGATTGAGTGCCAGAAGGTATTTTTAATCTGGCCTTTTTTCCATCTATTGTAGGAACGTCAATTTCTCCTCCTATAATTGCTGTTGTGATTGATATAGGTATTTTACAATATATGTGTTCCTCTTCGCGTTCAAAAAGCTTGTCATCTTGTACATTAACAAAAATATATAAATCTCCATTACCCGCTCCCCTTTGCCCGGGCTCTCCTTCTCCTGAAATCCGAATTCTGGTTCCAGTGTCAACGCCAGCAGGTATCGATACAGAAATTGTTTTTTGTTTCTTAATTCTTCCTGTTCCGCTACATTTCAAACAGGGATTTTTTATCGAAGAACCTTCCCCTCCACACGAAGAGCATGTACGCTCTATAGAAAAAAAACCGGACGTTGATCTAACTTTTCCGTGTCCGTTGCATGAAGAGCAGGTGCTGGGTCCTGCTTTATCAGCGCTGCCTGTTGCAGAACATAAATCACAGCCAACATAGCTTGGGATTCTAATTTGGGATTTTTTTCCTCCAAAGGCTTCCTGAAGTGTGACGGACATATTGTATCGTAAATCACTTCCTCTAGATGGGCGTCTTTTCCGGGAAGATGAGCCAAAACCTCCTCCAAAAAATTCTTCAAATATATCTGAAAAACCACTAGAAAAATCACCGAAACCTTGGGCGCCTCCCATACCTCCTTGACGAAAAGCATCGTGTCCATATTGATCATATGCGGCTCTTTTTTGAGAATCTTTTAAAATTTCATAAGCAGCACTTACTTCTTTAAATTTTCTTTCCGCTTCTTGATTTCCTTTATTTTGATCTGGATGAAATTTCATCGCTAATTTTCTGTATGATCTTTTTATTTCATCATCACCAGCGTCTCTTGACACTCCAAGAATTTCATAGAAATCTTTATCGGCCATTTACACCCCTCTTAGATAAAAAATTTATAACGGGTTATTTTTTTTTATCTTCATCAACTTCTTCAAAATCAGCATCAACAACCTTTTCGTCTTTTTTGTCAGAAGAGGGCTCTGATCCTGAAGGATCAGGTTGGGGGGCTTCGCCCTGCGGATTTTGTTTATAAATAGCCTCTCCAAGTTTTAAGGAAGACTGAACTAATTGTTCTGTTTTTGATTTTAGTGCTTCAAGATCTTCGCTGTCTTTCACTTTCTTTAATTCCTCTAAATCTGATTCTATCTTCTTTTTATCATCTTTAGGTATTTTATCTCCATGCTCTTTTACGTTCTTCTCTGTCTGATGAATTAATCCATCTGCTTGATTTCTGGCGTCAATTAACTCTCTTTTCTTTTTATCTGCCTCAGCATTTTCTTCTGCTTCTTTAATCATTTTCTCTATATCGCTTTCAGACAACCCCCCAGATGCTTGGATGCGTATTTGTTGTTCTTTTCCAGTAGCTTTATCTTTTGCCGAGACATTAACGATGCCATTTGCATCTATATCAAAGGTAACTTCGATTTGAGGCATTCCTCTGGCAGCTGGTGGTATGCCCACTAGATCAAACTGGCCTAACAATTTGTTATCAGAGGCCATTTCTCTTTCACCTTGAAAAACTCTTATTGTTACTGCGCTTTGATTATCTTCAGCAGTTGAAAATATTTGGCTTTTTTTTGTTGGAATTGTAGTATTTTTATCAATTAAACGAGTAAAGACTCCTCCTAATGTTTCAATTCCTAAAGAAAGAGGTGTTATGTCTAGAAGCAAAACGTCTTTTACATCCCCCTGGAGAACTCCCCCCTGTATTGCAGCTCCAGTTGCAACAACTTCATCTGGATTAACGCTTTTGTTAGGTTCCTTGCCAAAAAAGTTTTTAACAACTTCAATGACTTTTGGCATACGAGTCATGCCTCCAACAAGCAAAACATCATCAATATCTGATGCTTTTAAGCCGGCATCTTTAAGGGCGGTTTCGCAGGGTTTGATGCTATCGTTTATTAAGTCACCAATAATAGCTTCTAATTTAGCCCTTGAAAGTTTTATTGTTAAATGTTTTGGTCCAGACTGATCAGCTGTAATAAAAGGAAGGTTTACTTCTGTTTCGGTGCTACTTGATAATTCAATTTTTGCTTTTTCCGCAGCCTCTTTTAAACGCTGTAGAGCTAATTTATCATTCCTTAAATCAATTGTGTTATCTTTTTTAAATTCATCCGCTAAATAATTAATTATTTGTAAGTCAAAATCCTCGCCCCCTAGATGAGTGTCGCCATTTGTCGACTTAACTTCGAATACACCGTCTCCGATTTCTAAAATTGAAATATCAAATGTACCGCCTCCTAAATCATAGACTGCGACTGTTCCGGTCTTTTTCTTATCTAAGCCATAGGCAAGCGCTGCGGCAGTTGGTTCATTAATAATTCTGAGAACTTCAAGGCCGGCGATTTTGCCAGCATCTTTTGTTGCTTGTCTTTGAGAGTCATTAAAATAAGCCGGTACCGTTATAACAGCTTGGGTGACTTTATTTCCAAGATAACTTTCAGCCGTTTCTTTCATTTTTTGCAAAATAAAAGCACTGATTTGACTTGGGCTGTATTTTTCTCCTCTGGCTTCTACCCAGGCACCATTATTATCACCCTTAACAATCTTGTAAGGAACAAGTCCGCTATCTTTTTTTACTATATCGTCTGCAAAGTTCCTTCCGATCAATCGTTTAATGGCAAACAAGGTATTTTCAGGATTTGTAACTGCTTGTCTTTTAGCAGCTTGGCCAACAAGTTTTTCTTTTGATTCGGTAAAGGCCACCATTGATGGTGTTGTTCTTCCTCCCTCAGAGTTTTCAATAACCTTTGTCTCTTTTCCTTCCATTATCGCAACACAAGAATTGGTTGTTCCTAAGTCAATACCGATTACTTTCGACATAATTAATCCCGTTTCCTAATATTAATTTTTTTTATGATTATAAATAAATATGGGTGATAAGTTTAAAATTACAAGGATCTGGCTAAAAATTAAAAAAAATCAGGCTTTTTTTGGTTCTTTTTTCTTATTTTCTGGCTTTTTTGATACGCCAACCATAGAAGGACGGAGCAATCTGTCGTGCATTGTAAAACCGCTTTGAATTTCTTGAACAACGTAACCTTCATTGAATTCATCTGTTTCAATTTCTAACATTGCTTGATGATAATTGTGATCAAATTTCTTATTGATTGATTCTATTTTTTTCACTCCGTGTTTTTCAAGAATCATCACAAATTCCTTTTGAACTATCTTTAATCCATCAATAAGATTATTAAAAGATTCGGATCTATTCTCTTCTGATGAAATAGCGTCTAGAGCCCTTGATAAATTATCACCCAGAGTAAGCATATCTCTTGCAAGGTTGTGGTTGCCGTATCTGATTGAATCTATTTTATCCTTTTCAAATCTTTTTCTCAGATTTTCCATTTCAGCTAATGTTCTTAATTTTTCTTCTTTTAAATTTTCTATTTCTTCATTCAGCTTGGAGATGTCATCATTAATATTTTTTACTTGGCTAGTTTTTTCTATAGAATCAAAAACGCTTTTCTTTTTCACTCGTTTTGTTTTCTTCATATCTTCTTCATTAGGATTGTTTTTTATTATTTTTGAAGAATGTTTGTCATAGTCTTGGTCTTGATTGCCGGCATTTTTTGATTCATTATTCGTTTTGTTCATTAAATCAACACCCTTCCAATAACTTTTGACGTGTAATCGACCAATGGAACAATTTTTGCATAATTGAGTCTGGTAGGTCCAACAACGCCAATTGCGCCAATAATTTTTTGATCTTTATTCTTATATGGGGCCATTACCATAGAAAGTCCAGAGTGTTTAAATAAAAAATTTTGTGATCCTATAAAAATCTGAACGCCTTGACTCTTGCTAGTATTATCTAAAATGTCAAGAAAATTAGATTTGTTTTCAATATCATCAAAAAGATTTCTTATTTGATCAAGATCTTTGGAAACAATTTCATCTCCGAGTAAACTTGATTGACCATGAAGAAAAATGTATGGGGATTCATTATTAGGTGCAATTTCAACTATTCCTTCTTGTATTAATTTAGAAGACAATGCATCCAATTCAGATTTTGAATTTCTTATTTTTTCTTGAATATTTTCTTTTATTTCATCAATTGTTTTCCCCGAGAATTTAGAATTAAGATAATTTGAAACTTGTTTTAATATATTGTCGTTGTAGTTGTTCTTGGTATTTAAAATTCTATTTTCAACAAGACCATTTTCACTTGCAATTATTGACATTACTTGATTTGTGCTAAGTCTAATAAATTCTATGTGCTTAATTTTGTTCTGAAATTTTGGTGCCACAACAATACCCGCACAATTTGAGAGGCCAGAGATTGTTTTAGATGCTTCGTCAAGCACTTCTTGAAAAGATGATCCGCGCGACTTGCATTGGTTTTTTATATTTTCTTGTTCATTTTTCGTCAATCTTCCAAATTCTAATAAACCATCTACAAAAAACCTCATACCTTTGTCTGTTGGAAGCCTTCCTGCAGAAATATGAGGGGCGTATAAAAGGCCTTCTTTCTGTAAATTAGCTAATATTGACCGAACATAGGCAGAAGAAATATCAATTCCTACTCTTTTTAAAATTGTCTTAGATCCGACTGGCTCCCCTGTCTCCAAAAAGGACTCCACAACGCCCTTCAATATTTTTTTTGATCTCTCACTTAACTCTAAATATAAGTTATTAGACATTTTCTTTATTCTACATCAAAACAATATAATATTAATTTATTAATTAAATAAGAAGAGCGAATTTTGAGACAAAATAGAACATTTCAAGAGCTAAGGCCTATTTCTTTTAAAATTGGAGTCAATATCCATGCAGAAGGATCTTGTTTGGTAAAATTCGGCAACACCCATGTTTTGTGTACAGCCTCCATTGATGAAAAAACACCACATTGGTTAAAAAATTCAGGCAAGGGGTGGGTAACTGCTGAGTATGGCATGCTTCCCCGCTCTACTAATACCCGTGTTGACAGAGAAGCAACTAAAGGAAAGCAATCTGGAAGAACTCAAGAAATACAAAGACTCATAGGAAGGAGTTTAAGGTCAGTTATTAATTTAGAGAATCTTGGTGAGAGACAAATTAAAATTGACTGTGACGTAATACAGGCTGATGGTGGCACAAGAACTGCGTCGATTAGTGGTGGTTTTGTAGCTTTGTATCAAGCGGTTTTATTATTACAAAAAGAATACAATATTCAAAAACCCATTGTTAAAGAGTTTGTTGCAGCAGTTTCTGCAGGTATAATTGCAGATCAACCTAACTTAGATTTAGACTATAACGAAGATTCTTTAGCACAAGTTGATGCTAATTTTATTATTTGTGAAAGTGGTAAAATTGCTGAAATACAAGTTACGGGTGAAGAATATTTTTTTAGCGATAAACAATTTCAATTGATTTTTAATCTTGCAAAAAAGAGCGTTCCCGAAATAATTCAAAAACAAAAAGAAGTTTTTTTATCATAATAGTGAAAAAAATAATTTTTTTTTCACACAATGATAATAAAATAGAAGAAGTAAAAAGATTATTTGAAGAAACGGGGATCAATATTTTAACTCTTCATAATTTCCCAAACATATCAAAGCCAAATGAAACTGGCTCTACGTTTGAAGAAAATGCAAAAATTAAATCAAGTTATGGATATAAAAAAATAAAATTACCTTGTTTTGCTGATGACTCAGGAATTTGTATCAGCGCTTTAGATGGTTTTCCTGGAATTAAATCTAAAAGATTCCTAAAAAATAATGATGATCATAATAAAACTTTTATAACTATTATTAATAAAGCTAAAGAACTTTCAAATTTTCACGCCTATTTTCAAACTTCAATATCTTTAACCTTTAATAATGAAACAATTTTTTTTAAAGGTGTTGTTCGTGGAAAAATATCATCTGAGCCGCGAGGAAAATATGGCTTTCACTATGATCCTATTTTTATCCCAAAGGGCAGTGAAAAAACTTTTGGTGAAATGTCAATAGAAGAAAAAAATAAAATTAGTCATCGTTCGCGTGCAATTAATGAATTAAAAAAATTTTTAATAAAATCAATTAACTAGATTTGCCTTACCATTTGATATTTTTAAAACATTAAGCTTTCTTGAAATTATGTTTTTTTTAAAAGAAAACTTTCCATCTATCCCATCAAATGATATTGATTTATCATTTAATAAATGATGGGTTTCTTTCAAATTTAATTTGTTATTAATAACATATTCAAGAATGCCTACTAAATCATACGGGATTGTTATTGTCCTTGTTGGGTTTTTTCTATATTTTAAATAATAATCATTAAAGTATTGTCTTCTTTCGCTTTGAGGAACTCCTGAAAATATAGATCCTTGTAATGAAGGCTCGCTAAAAAAAGCCTCATTATCCCAAACGCCCGTACCAACAAATTGAACTTTCTGTGGATCAATATCATAGAATGGAAGCAGGGGGGCAATTTGTAAGAGACGTATGCCATAATCTGGCAATATAAGGTGGGAAAAGTCTAATCCCCCGATCGTTTCAAATTTTTCAATTTTTTTTAAAGCTTTTTTTGATGCTTCATCATTTTTTTCTTTCAGGATTTTTTTTTGCCTTTCGAGTTCGTATTTTCTTAGTTCGTATTTACTAAGCTCTTTAATTGCTTCTCTTGCATTGCTAAGGTCTTCTTTATAAGAAGCCCTATTAATGATTATAGAATTACTTTTTGCCGCAAAAGAATCAATAATTGAATTTATGTAACGCCCATAGTTGTTTTCAGGATACAAAAGAGCAATTTTTGAATCAGTCTTAAAATTACTAAACAAAGTTAATAGATCGTCTTCGGGAAAAAAATTAATTAGATATACGCATTTACCAGCTTGTTTTCTATCTGAAGCGAATGAAAAAAACAAAACACCCTTGGGACACTCTGTAATAATATTTTCAGTGTCTGCAGATGTAAGAGGACCGATAAATATTTTTCCAGGCGAGGCTTTTTGTAAAATAATATTATTTAACTCTGTTTTGTCTTTATAAGTATTTATATTAAGTTGAATATTTTTCGCATTTTTTTTATATACGGTTAGTTCAAAAGCGTTGACAAAATCCCTTGTTATATTTTGGTTATCAATCTCAGGCAGCAGTATTTCTATTTCACTTAATATTTTACTTTTAGCGAAATTAAGGTTTTCTACATACTGTGGAGTTGTATTTTTATAAATAGTATCAACGCTGTTGCCATTATTGATAACTGTTTCACTATCATTAACAACATTTGAAACAGGAGCTTTGTTTTTTTCAGGATAATTTTGTGGCGTACAAGACATTATGATTGTAAGTATAAATATAATGAATAATCTTAAGGGTGGTTTATACATAATATCAACCCCCATAGGCAATCTTGAAGACATCAGTCTTAGAGCAAAAAAAGTTTTACAAAAAGCTAGCGCAATCATATGCGAAAATCCAAAACATTCTCTTAAACTACTAAATAAATTAGACATTAAAAAGAAGCTTTTTTCTTTACATGATTATAATGAAGAGACATTAATAAAAAAATTAGAAAAATATCAAAAAGATTCATTATTTGCTTTGATTTCTGATGCTGGATCTCCTTTAATATCTGATCCTGGATACAAATTAGTAAAAAACTTTATTAACAGAAATATTTTTGTTACGAGTATCCCCGGTCCATCATCTATAATTTCTAGTCTTCAACTCTCTGGGCTAAATGTAAATAGTTTTGTTTTTTTTGGTTTTGTTCCAAAAAACAACAATTCAGCAAAAACCATAGCTAAAAGAATTATTGAATTAAATTTCACTAGTATTTTTTTTATTTCTGGGAGAAGGCTGAAAAATTTTTTAGAACTTGTACATATGAATTCTAAAAATATTGAAGTGGCTATATGTAAAGAACTTACAAAAATAAATGAATCTGTTTTTAGAGGCACTATAAAAAAGATGATCGATAAAATAACTAACAAGGAAATCAATTTAAAAGGTGAGTTTACGTTGATTATAGGAAATAACAAAAAAGCGTTAAAAATAACAATTGAGGATAAAATCAGGAAGCAAGCACTGAAAATATTAAAAAAATTTACTTTGACGGAAACAGTTGAAATAGTGCATAAATTATCAAATATTTCTAAAAAAGATATTTATAAAATGGCGATAGAACTTAAAAATGATTAGATCAATAATATTGGTTATTGGATTAGTTTTTTTGTCTATTGTTTATGGCTGTTCACCGGCCGGTGTTCTTGCGAGTGGCGGTGCAACAACTATGGTAGTTGCTGAAGGAGATAAATCTCTTGGGACTGCTGTTGATGATGCAACTATAAAATTAAATATATCAAGAAAGTTATTAACCTCTGAAAATAATCTATTTAGAGATATTGACACAAGCGTCATTGAGGGCATAGTTCTTCTGACAGGCATTGTAGAAAATCAAGAAAAAAGAATTGAAGCAGTAAAAATTGTTTGGGAAGTTGATGGCGTTAAAGAAGTTATAAACGAAATTGAGATAGGTGAGAAAACATCAATTAAGGAATATGCAAATGATGTCTGGATCACTACCCAGATCAAGGCTTTAGCAGTTAGAGATATTGGTCTGCGTTCCATAAGTTATAATGTTGAAACCATTAGAGGAAAAGTTTATTTAGCTGGCATAACAAGTAGGCCGGAACAATTGGAAACCTTGGTTAATATAATTAAAGGCGTTAAGGGTGTTAATGAGGTAGTAAACTACGTTGTTATAAAAGAATAATTCACCTCAGTCCTCCGAGGTTTTCACCTCCTAGAATATGAATATGAAAGTGTGGAATTTCTTGGTTGCCATTTTTTCCATCATTTGTAATAAGTCTATACCCGGACTTATCTAGGTCGAAATTTTTTATTACTTCTAATGTTTTGTCAAAAAAATACTTAACAGTATCTTTGTCTGTATTTGAAATAAATTCTCTAAGATTGATAACTGAATTTTTTGGCACCCCAAGAATATGTATTGTCGCCTTGGGGTTAACATCATTAAAAAACAAAACTTTTTCATCCTCATATACTGGTTTACAGGGGATTTCTTTCCTAATAATTTTTGCAAAAATATTATTATCGTCGTACATTTTTTCTTTTGGTTAGTTCTTTTTTTATGTCCTTAATTGATATTTTTTTTGAGTAAAGCAAAACTAGTAAATGATAAATCAGATCAGAGGCTTCCTCGACTGTTCTTTTTTTTGATCCATTAAGATAGTCTATGATAAGTTCTATTGACTCTTCGCCTATTTTTTGAGCAATTTTGTTTTTTCCTTTTTTCAATAATAGATTTGTGTAGGAATTCTTTTTCTTAGACCTGGCTCGGCTTCTAATAGTAGAATACAATTCTTCAATAAAACCTAAATTGTCTTGTTTTTTCATCTTAAAGCCTAACTTCTATATTTTCTTTTCTTAAATATTCCTTAACCTCTAATATACTAAGTTCGGCAAAATGAAAAACTGAGGCGGCTAATAGAGCGTTTGCCCCACCAATAGCAACGCCATCTCTAAAGTGTTTTAAATTTCCCACCCCTCCACTAGCTATAAGGGGGATGTCAAGAATGTTTGTGGCTTTTTTTAAAAGCTCTAAATCAAAACCGGTTTTTGTTCCGTCTTTGTCCATAGAGGTAAGAAGAATTTCTCCTGCACCAAGTTTTTGTAATTTTTCAATCCAATTTAATGCTTTAATTCCGGTATCTTTTGTTCCTCCGTGTGAGAAAACTGTCCAACTGTTATTTTGTTTTTTTGCATCAACTGCAGCAACTATGCATTGGCTGCCAAATTGTTGTGCTGAGTCATAAATTAATTTTTCATTTATAATTCCAGCTGTGTTGATAGAAATTTTGTCAGCGCCTGCTTTAAGTAGCTCTCTTATATTTTTCAAAGATTTTATTCCTCCGCCAACAGTAAGAGGAATAAATACTTTCTCAGAGGTTTTTTTTACAATATCAACCATCGTTGATCTGTTCTCAATAGACGCGCTAATATCTAAAAAACATATCTCATCAGCACCATTGTTAGAATAATAATTCGCTTGTTCAACAGGGTCGCCTGCATCAATTAAATTTAAAAAATTAATACCCTTAACGACCCTTCCATCTTTAACATCCAGACATGGTATTATTCTTGTTTTAAGCATTAGAGTTAAGAATATTTATGCTTTTTTTTATTTCAATTGCGCCGGAATAAAAAGATTTGCCCGCAATAACTCCTTCAATGTTTTTGAATCTAGAGTTCATATTTTTTAAAATTTTTAAATCATTGTAATTTGAAAGACCTCCTCCAAAAACCATTGATTTTGAAGTTTGTGATAAATTTTTGTTTATGAGTTCAAAGTTTAATCCTTGCATCATTCCATCTCTAAAAATATCTGTTAATACATATCCTCGGATCTTGCTTTTGTTATAAGTCTTAAAAATATTAAATAAGTTTGATCGGGTTTCTTCAGTCCAACCCTTAATCATTATTTTATTATTAAGTATGTCCAAAGAAATATAAATTTTATTTTCAAACTCCTTTGCAATTTCCAAAACAAGCTTGCTATTTCTTATGGCTAATGATCCTATTATCAAGTAATCAATATTGTTATTAAACCAAAAAAAGGCATCGTTCCTGCTTCTTATTCCTCCGCCAAGCTCAATGGGTGTTTTTACAGACTTTCTGATATTAATTATAGTGTCATTATTAACTGTAGAACGATTAAACGCCGAATCAAGATCAATAATATGAATTCTTTCACAACCCTCTTTTTCAAAAAATTTTGCTTGCTCGACTGGATTTTCATTATAAACTTTAAATGTCTCTTCTTTACCTTGGGTTAATCGGACACATTTGTTATCCTTAAGATCTATTGCGGGAATAAGTTTCACTTAATTTTTTTTGAAAAATAAAAGCCTTTTATATTATTTCCATCTACAATGGCATAATTGGGATTAATTCCCCACCGTTTGTAGTCTTTAGATTTAATAAGTTGAATCGCTGCTTTTTGGGTTTCGCGCACATCTAACTGAACATAACTAGAGCCGCTTTCTTTGCTAATTTCTTCCGCTTTGTCTATCATCGCTTTGGCAAGACCGTGCCCCCTGGCCCATGGCGCAACAAAATGAGAAGTAATATTACATATATGTTGTTGAGCTTCATTATTAGAAAGATTAAATATTAGTTGTAGGGTTCCTGCAATACCATTGTTTAATCTTCCAACAATAAGTTTTCTATTTTTAACAAGAAGAATGCCTTTCCAATATTTGTTTAAAATATCTCTTGGTGGAGCCTTTAGCCAGCCGAAACCTCCCCCAGCTTTTATTGCTTGTTCGGTAATGTTACATATGTCTGCTAAATCAACCTTGTTAATTGATGATAGAAGGTCAACACTTATGTTGATCTTTTTTTGTAATTCCGGTTTCATAGTTTTAAAAAATTTTTTATTAATTCTAATCCTTGATTCGAGCTTTTTTCTGGGTGAAATTGCACTCCATATATATTTTCTTTAGAGATAAATGAAGTAAAATTTATTCCATAATCTGTTTCTCCAATTATGTTTTTTTTATATTCACAATCAAAAAAGTAGCTATGAACGAAATAATATTCGTTCAATTTTCCTTTCTCAACAAGCTTATTGTTATTTATTATTTCTACTTCATTCCAGCCCATATGCGGTAGTTTTATGTTGTTTGTCGGTAGTTTTTTTATTTGACCATCAATCCAGCCTAAGCCTTTGTGTTCTCCATTTTCATAACTGATGTTTGCAAGCAATTGCATTCCAACACAAATTCCTAGAAAGGGTGTTTTGTTGTTAATAACACTTTTTGTTAATTCATTGATCATATAAGGAATGCTTGAAAGTCCTCTCATACATGTCTCAAATGCGCCTTGTCCTGGCAGAACTATGTGGGTTGATTCTGCAATTTTTCTTGGTTGATTTGTAATTATAACATTTGCTTTAATATTGTTATCATTGGCTACTTTTAAAAAAGATTGTTGGGTTGATAAAATATTGCCAAGTCCATAATCAACAATGGCTACATTTTTTATCATTTACAAAAAAACTAAAGGGATCCTTTAGAAGATGGAATAATGTCTTTTATTCTATTGTCAATTTCTACCGCAAAACGAACGCTCTTTGCAAAAGATTTAAAACAAGATTCGATTATGTGGTGGTTGTTTTTTCCATAAAAATTTTCTATGTGTAGATTGCATTTGGACTCGTTTACAAAAGCTTTAAAAAATTCATAAAATAGTTCAGTATCCATTTCGCCAATTTTTTCTAAACCTAAATCAATTTTCAGCACAAGTTCTGGCCTGCCAGAAAAATCAATTACACACCGAGAGAGGCATTCATCCATTGGCACATAAAAAAAACCAAATCTTTTAATTCCTCTTTTATCACCTAAAGAATTAATAATTGTTTGTGCAATAGCATAACCAGTATCCTCAACTGTGTGATGTAAGTCAACGTGTATATCTCCAACTACTTTTAGATCTATGTCTATTAAGCTGTGGTGTGAAAAAATTTCGAGCATATGATCAAAAAAACCAATGCCAGTATTAATATTGGCATTGCCAACCCCATCTAGATTGACGCTACAAACAACCTCGGTTTCATTAGTTTTTCGTTTTACTTCACTCTTTCTCATATCGGCGGCCTTTTATCAGCATAAAGGGGGATATTCTACTCCAATCACTTGATTAAATAATTAAAATAGCCATTTGATAGTAAATAGAAGAAAATTAATGAAAAATAACATTATTAAATCAACAACTATCATTGGTATAAGAAAAAACAAAAGTGTTGTTATTGCGGGCGATGGACAAGTAAGTATGGGCAACACCATAATGAAGGCTAATGTGAAAAAAGTCAGGCGTCTTGGATCTAATAATTCTATCATAACTGGATTTGCTGGATCAACTGCTGATGCTTTTGCTTTATTTGAAAGACTTGAATCAAAATTGGATCAATATAAGGATCAGCTTAAAAGAGCTTGCGTGGAACTTGCAAAAGACTGGAGGACTGATCGATACCTTCGCCGTCTAGAAGCAATGATGATAGTAGCTGATAAAAATGTTAGTTTGTTATTATCTGGTACTGGAGATGTAATTGAAACTGATGATGGCATATTAGCAATTGGTTCTGGTGGACCATATGCGAATAGCGCTGCAAAAGCACTTATAAAAAATACAAGCATGAACGCAAAAGAAGTGGCGCTTGAATCACTGAATATAGCTGCTGAAATATGCGTCTACACAAACCATAATGTAGTTTTTGAAGAAATTAACTCATAATTATGGAGTTAAGTTTTAGTCCAAGAGAGGTAGTGTCGGAGCTTGATAAATTTATCATAGGACAAACAAATGCAAAAAAGGCTGTTGCTGTTGCCTTAAGAAACAGATGGAGAAGAAAGCAGCTGCCTGATAGTTTGAAGGAGGAAATCTTACCAAAAAATATTTTAATGGTCGGACCAACTGGTTGCGGCAAAACAGAAATTTCAAGACGGCTAGCAAAATTAGCTAATGCTCCTTTTATCAAAGTTGAGGCAACAAAATTTACGGAAGTTGGTTATGTTGGAAGAGATGTTGAGCAGATAATTAGAGACCTTGTCGAAACTAGTATTGGTAAAACGAAAATTCAAATGAGTAAAGAAGTTAAGACCCATGCAGAAAAAAACGCTGAGGAGAAAATACTTGATGTTTTAGTTTCTAAAACAGCAAGTGTATCTACTAGAGAAAGTTTTAGAAAAAAATTAAGAAGCGGTGAATTAAATAATAATGAAGTTGAGATTGCTGTTTCATCCAATTCATCTTTTAGTTTGCCAACAATGGACATACCAGGAATGCCCGGGTCTCAAATGGGAATGATAAATCTTGGTGATGTTTTTGGAAAATCTTTTTCAGCTCCTAAAAAAAATAAAAAAATGACAGTGGAAGAATCGCATTCCTACCTGCTTCAAGAAGAAATCGATAAACTTCTTGATAATGATAGAATAATTAATAAAGCATTAGAAGATGTGGAACAAAACGGAATAGTTTTTATTGATGAAATAGATAAAATTACTTCTCGCAGTGAAAAGGTTGGTGCAGATGTATCAAGAGAGGGTGTGCAAAGGGATTTATTGCCATTAATTGAAGGCACTACAGTTAGCACTAAACATGGCGTTGTAAAAACAGATTACATTTTATTTATTACCTCAGGCTCTTTTCACACATCAAAACCATCTGATATGCTTCCGGAACTACAAGGACGATTGCCCATTAGGGTTGAGCTTGAAAGTTTATCTAAAGATGACTTTAAATTAATATTAACAGAAACTCAAAACAGCCTAATAAAACAATATATAGGCTTGCTTGGAACAGAAAAGGTGGAATTGATATTTGATAACGATGGTATTGATAAAATTGCAGAGCTTGCGACTGAAATAAACCAAAATGTTGAAAATATTGGAGCTAGAAGATTACACACAATTATGGAAAAGCTTCTTGAAGATGTTAGCTATAATGCGTCTGATATGGAACCTCAAAAAATCAATATTAACACAGAATATGTTGAAAAAAATCTTGGTGAGCTAATTAAGAGTCAGGACTTGTCTAAATTTATACTTTAATTATTGATTTTTGAATCAACCTTGCCTAACCATCGGGCGTGATAAAAAAATTTAAAATAGAATTATTGATATTGGTACTTTTGCTTATCAGTATTTTTATTTCAAACAGTGTTGATATTGGTTTTTATAATTTTTTTCATAATTCTAGCAAATCATTTGAAAGCATTTATTTAAAAGATTTTTTTAAACAAATTACTGTTTTGGGGGATTCTAAATGGTATTTTGTTTCATCATTTTTTGTGATTATTTTTTGTTATTTTATAAAAAAAACAAACTATTATTATAACCATAAAAATATCATCAAGATTTGTAATAATTTTAGTATCTTCTTGAGTTTGTCATTGATAGCTGGTGGGCTAATAACACAACTACTAAAACATATTGTTGGAAGGCCAAGGCCCAATTATACGTCGTTTGATGGTGGTCTTGAATTTAATTTTTTTAACTTAAGTTCTGAATTTCATTCCTTTCCTTCTGGACACACTTCAACAATATTTGTTGTTGCTTTAGTGGCTTCATATCTTTTACCAAAACTAAAATATTTTTTTATCTCATTGGCTGGAGTAATTGCTTTTAGTAGAGTAGTTGTGGAGGCGCATTTTTTTACGGATGTGCTTGGTGGAATAATCGTTTCGTATTTGGGTGTAAAGTTAACAAGATCCTTCCTTGATAAGCGTTTCCCAAATATAATAAACAAACAGACAAATTCACTTTTTAACAATAAATTTTATTTATCGTTGGTTGTATTTTTATTTTTATCTGTCTTTCTGTCTGTTGGTTCGTCTGTTGATATTTATCTAAGTCGTTTGTTTTATTTTGGAAATAATCAATTTTTTCTTCAAGATTATTATTACACAACCATTTTTGTTAGAAAAATTATCCTGCCTGGTATTATAATTTACATTTTTATTTTACCAATTTTTTCAATTTTTTTACCTATTAAAAATCTCTATTTAAAATATGAATTTAAATTTAGTGATATTCTTTTTTTATGGGTAACCGGTATTTTTAATCTGGGAATAGTTGTTAATCTTTTTTTTAAAAATATTTGGGGAAGGGCAAGGCCGGGAGATATATTACAATTAGGAGGTAAAGAAAATTTTACACCCTGGTTTCAAATCTCGGATGCTTGTACTAGCAACTGTTCTTTTGTCTCTGGTGATGCTTCGGTTGGTTTTTCTCTTATTGCTTTTTATTTTTTAACCAAAAGAATTGTATATTTTTGGGCATCGTTGTTTTTTGGGTTCGGCATTGGATTAGTCAGAATAATGGAGGGTGGTCATTTCGTTAGTGATATTGTTATGGCTGCAATACTTTTATATTTAAGTTATTATTTTCAAATGAAATATTATTTTAATAAATATGACTAATTCAAATTATTTTTTATTTGTTTTGTGTTTTGTTTTCTTGATAATTAAATTTATATCTATTTATTTAACAAATTTTGATTTATTTGGGGATGAGGCGCAATATTGGTTGTGGTCTAAAAATCTTGATTTTGGATATTTTTCTAAACCCCCTCTGTTGCCTGGAATAATTGCTCTTGTTTGTTCTTTTTTTGGCAATAGTTTTTTTGTAATAAAAATGATTTCAGTCCTTATGTATTGTCTTAATTCCTATGTTATTTTTTTAATTTCTAAAAAGCTATATAAGAATCTTGATCTAGCCCTTTTAACAGCAACATCTTTTTTTCTTATGCCCGCCGTTAGTGTTTCCTCTTTCTTGGTTTCTACAGACATTATTCTGGTTTTGTTTTGGTCCTTAGCCTTATTACAAACACTAATTATTAAAGAAAAACCAAGTATTTTAAATTTTATTTTATTGGGTGTGTTCGTGGGCTTAGCTTTCCTGGCTAAATATGCAGCAATTTATTTTATTGTTTCCATAATATTTTTATTGTTTGAAAAAACAATGAAAAATATTTTTTTCAAAAACAAATTATTCTTCCTCAGCTTCATCCTAACTTTTATTGTGATAATTGCGCCAAATATCATCTGGAATATGAATAATAACTGGGTTACTTTTGAACATACCGCTGATAATGCTGCACTAGATAGATCCGGTTTGCATTTCACTGAAAGCTTAAAATTTGTTGGAAGTCAAATTATAATGGTTGGTCCTCTAATTTTCTTATTTTTTATTTTTGGGTTTGTAAAAAATATCATTAATGATTTTAACACAAGGTTTCTCCTTATTTTTTCCCTGCCAGTATTTGTTATTATGTTGTTTGAAAGCTTTTTAGTTAGGGCCAACGCTAATTGGGCTGCGGTTTCTTTAATCTCTTTCTTGATTCTTTTTGTGCATATAACTTTTAAGTATAGTAAAAAATTAATTTTTATTAATAACATTGCAAATTTTTTTTTCGGCTTATGTTTTTTTTTCCTCATAGGAATAGGCGCACCTTATGGGCCTTTTAATAAAATTTCTGGAATTAGCTCTTTTGCTAATTCATTAATAGCTCGTAACAATCTAGGACAAATTAATAATCTTGTCATAAGTGATAGAATGTTGTTTTCAAATTTAAGTTACTTTTTTTATAATAGTGAAATACAAATGTATGTGCCCTTTGGTCCTAATATGCGATGGGGACATCATTTTCAAATTACCAATCCATTGCCGGCCGATTTTCATAATAATTTTATTTTTTTGGGATATGTAGAAGAGATTGGTTATTTAAGAAATAAACATACTATAAATCTTGTTGATATAAAAACTGTCCCGTTTAATAAAGAACCAATAAAAATTTATGAAATTGTATTTTAAACCTATTGTTGTTTTGGTTTTTTTTATATTCACAAATTTTTCCACTTTGTTTGCTGAAGATTTTAAAGAAACATACGTCGTTGAAATAGGTAAAATTGACATTGGAAGACTATTATGGGACGTTAAAATGTCTAACGATAGTTATAAAGTTTTAATTAAACTGAAAAGCAAGGGTTTTCTATCTAAACTATATAAATTTGAAGGAAGTTATGAGGCTGCTGGAAGTGTTATGAAAGGCTCCTTGATGCCCTTAATGTACAAACAATTATGGTTAACAAAAAAAAAGAGAAGGGAAGTTGAAATTATTTTTGACAATCATTCAGTAATTGGATTAGAAATATTTCCTTATGAAAAAGAGCAGGCAAGAGTCGAGTATAATGAAATTGAAAATCATTTTGATCCGCTGTCATCTTTTTTAAATATATTGATTGGAAAAAAGAAATCAAAAACTATCGATGGTCGACGCATTTATTCAATGATGGTTGAAAAACAAAATAACTATGCGACTGGAGAAATAAAAAAAATATTAATCGAGGATTATGTGAATATTTGGGCTGACCATAAAAAAAATAATTTAGAGTATATTGAGATAAAACAAGAATATAATGAAGGAGCTTTTTCAATGCCTGAGGTTATTAAAATAAAATTTAAAGGACTTATATATAAATTAAGAAAAACTTAGTTTTTGTTTTTTCTTAAATAGACGAAAAAAGCTCCGTCTCCTCCAATTTTGGCGTTTGCCTGTTGAACATTTAAAATTTTAGATTGAGCGGTGCTGTGATTTACCCAATTAAGAAAATTATTTCTTATTTTGCCATAATAAAGCAACGTGTCCTGAGAGTAGTCATTTTCTTTTTTTATAGATCCTTTTCCGGTTATAAATAAAATACATCTATAATTTTTTGAGAAACAATCATTAATTGTGTTAAAAAAAATTTTTTTTGCTTCATCAAGAGAACATCCGTGAAAATCAATTTTTCTATTTATTGGAATTTTATTTTTTTTTAATTTCTTATTTATTTCATTTTTTTGAATTGTTATTTTTTGTTGTGTAGCGGCATTTTTTGCCTTTTCATAAATTCTGTCACTTTCTGCTTCTTTTATAATTGTCCTTGGAGTGTTTGATTTTATTGGTTTTGGTATGGGCCTGGTAATTTTGTTGTTTTTTTTTATTGGCTTAACCTCATCAAGAGATTGTAAGAAAATGTTATTGTCGTCTTTATTTGGCATTTTTGTATTCCACCAATAAATCAATTAGCTTTTCAACTCTCTTGGGTGTCTGAGTATGCCAAAGACTATTTAACATTTCCAGCGCAGCCATATGCGGTAATTTTTTTTTTAATGATTTATTAAATTTTTTAAAGTTTAGGCAATTTTTTATTCCGAGTTGAAAAATCATTTCTAATAATACTTCTTGTGAATTTCTTGATAAATTTTTTGTTTTATAGCTATTATTAAAATCGCTTAAGGCCGAACTAAAGTCCTCTTCAAAGAGTTTATTTAGGTATATTTTTGAATATTTTTTTTGATGTAGAAATTTTTCTCTTTTTTTAATTAGATGGCCAAAGCCTATCGTTGGTTTCCCAGCCTGATCATAGTAAATCTGGTTGCTATAGCCTTCGTTTTTTTTTATTCTAGATTTTAATTGAGAAAAATTAGACAATTTAGGTTGAAGAAAGCAGCCAGTTTGGATCTCTTGAAGATATGGTTTTTTCAAAAGTCCAACTATCCTGTTTTTTTACTACTGTGTTTTCATCATTGTTTTTAAACTGCTCACTTACAAATTTAATACATATTTTAATGTGATTTCCTTCCACAAACACTTTTTCAACTCCTTCAATGTTTAATGAATAAAATTGATATTCGGGATTGATATTTTTTGCATCTATTGCTTTTTCAAAAGATTTAAAAACATCTTCCGTAACTAGTTTTTTCAGTGTTTTTTTATCTCCTTTGTTGAAGGCGTTAATAATAGCTTCAAACGCTCTTTTGGCGCCTTCCAAGAATATTTTATGATTAAAATCATCAATTGTTTCGTAGGCTGTTTTAAGTTTGGATATTTTTTCTTCTAATTCTGGAATGTTGTTTGCTGGGGCCTCTTTAGTTTTGGTTGGTTTGGCGCCCACGTTGTTGCTGGGGTTTTTTTCAAAACCAGTTCTTTTGCCCAACACGTTCCTTAATCGAAAAACCAAAAAAACTGCAATTCCTGCAAAAATAATTATATCAAAAATTTGTAAATCTCCATAAATCACAAATACCCTATATAATTAAATAAATGTTTTTAGTAGTCCAATTTATGCCACAGGGCGTTTTTTATACTTCCAACAAACTCTTTGTGGGATTGTACTTCTTCTTTGGTTAGCTTAATCTTGCTAATATTGTTTTTGTTCGCCAGGGGTTTATTTGTGGGGTTCGTGTTGTTTTTTTTAAATTCCGGAAGATTTAGTGAGGTTTGTTTTCCTCCCAACAATTCCAGATACACCTCGGCTAATAAATGACAATCTAAAAGAGCGCCGTGTAATTTTCGAGAACTTAGGTCTATGGAGAATCTTCTGCAAAGGTGGTCAAGGTTTGTTATTCTGGTGTTTAGTTTTTTTCTTGCAAGCAGCATTGTATCAATAATTTTATTTGTAATGGATTTTGCACCAATCAATTTAAGTTCGTTGTTAAGAAAACCCACATCAAATTCCGCGTTATGTATGATTAGGGTGTCGTTTTTAATAAAATCAAAAAAATTATTTAAATGTTCTTTAAAGGCCAGATGTTTGTTTAAAAATTCATTAGTAAGGCCATGAATTTTTTTTGCATCCTCGCCTATTTTTCTGCTTGTTGAGCAATAAAATTGTAAGTTTTTTCCTGTGGAAATATGGTTTATTAGTTCGACACAGCCAACTTCAATTATTCTGTCGCCCCCCATATAATTAAGTCCTGTTGTTTCCGTGTCTAAAATTATTTCTCGCATTTTATTTGTTTTTTATTAATTCAATTATTTTTAAAACTTCATTGAAACAATGGCTTTTATTTGCCGACGTATCAACAATAAAGTCTGCTTTCTTTTTTTTTATTTTATCGCTTAGCTGACTTTCAATAATTTTTTCCAATATTTTTTTTTGCATGCCCCTTCTTCTTATTGCGCGCTCTTTTCTTGTTGCCAGGGGGGCATAAAACAATATGGTAAAATCACAAATTTTTTCAAGTTTATTTTCAAACAACAGAGGTATGTCTAAAAAGATAATTTTTGTTTTTTTTTGTTTGTGTTTTTTTATAAAAAGGTTCCTGGATTTCTTAACTTCTGTGTGAATGTAGCTTTCTAATAGTTTTCTTTTTTTTATGTTGAAAAAAATTTCTTCCCGAATAATTTTTTTATCTATTTTTTTTCCTTTTAAAGACTGTCCGAGATTTATTTTTTTAAGGTAGTTTGTAAATTTCGTCTTTGGTTTTGAGTATATTCCCCCAACGACAAAGTCTGAATCTTGAACCGCCAGTTTATTTTTCTTAAGCAGCTTAACAATGGTTGTTTTGCCTGATGCAATGCCTCCTGTTAATCCAACTATTGTGGTCATTGTTTTTCTTCTAATATGCCGTCTCTTTTATCAATCAGAATACGAACTAATTCAGCATCTGCCTCTGGCTTTATTCCAAACCATTTGTGAAAACAGGGAATGGCTTGATGAATTAACATGTGTATTCCGTCTATTCTTTTGGCAAAAGCTATATAATCCAAGAAAAAAGTTGGGTAATTATAAACCGCGTCAAAACCATGTCCGGTTGAGTTTGGGCCATTGATTGCAAGCTGTCGACGCAGATTTGGACAGTGATTTTTTATTATGTTTCTTGGAACTGTGTTCACTATTAAATCAGCTCCGCTGAAGTGGTCTTCGAGTTCTTCTAATTTGTGGGGTTTTATTTTTTTTAGGTTATATATTTTGTCAAAACTTCTATTAAAAACCTTTATTGTCCTAAAGCCCATAAATAATAAGGAATAAATTATCGCTTTTGCTGACCCCCCGTATCCAATAACAACGGCAATGTTTTTTCTTTTAATTTTTGGTGTTTTGTGTTTTTGGGCCCATTTAAGAGAATCTTCAAAACCGGTCCAGTCGGTATTCATTCCTTCAAGTTTTTTTTCCGTCTTGGTTACACAATTAACCGCTCCAATTTGAACAGAGTGTTTTTCAAGAACGTCCAGATGTGTAATTATTTTTTCCTTGAAGGGCGTTGTAATGTTGAGGCCGCGCAGTTTGTCGTCTTTAAGTATTAGTTTTATTTCCTTGTCAAAGTTTTCTTCTTTAATTTCTTTATGCTTGTATTCAGCGCTTATGCGATATTTTTCAAACCAATAATTAAAAATAGTTGGTGATAGGCTTTTATTAACGTTGGTGCCAACAACAAATGCCCTTGCTTTGCTCATTTATTTATTAAATTTTTTTAGAAACAATAAAAAGGGGAAGAGAGGAAAACCCATAACATTAAAAAAGTCTCCCTTTATGTTCTCAATAATGTTTGGACCCTCCTTCTCAATTTGGAAACAGCCGACAGAAAACAAAACTCTTTTGTCTGTTTTTTTTAAATATTCATTAATTTCTTTTTTGTTTAATTTCCTTATTTTTATGGTTGTTTTTTGTGTTGTTTTCCAAATAAATTTATTTTTGTAGTAAGCCGCGGCGCTAGAATATATTTTATGTTTTTTTCCTGAAAGTTCTCTGAGTTTTTTTTTAGCTTCTTCGGTGTTTCTGGCTTTTTTAATTATTTTATTGTTTAAATCAATTATTGTGTCAGATCCAATTACTAAAGAATTATAATATTTTTTACTAATGCTGGCGGCTTTGTTTTTAGCTAAACAAAGAGATATTTTTTTTGGTGATAATTTTTCTTTTCTTTTCTTTTTCTTAATTGCTTCTTCGTCGCAGGTGGGAGAAATTCGTCTAAAATTTAGTTTGTTGTTTTTTAAAATAAAGAATCTAGATTTGCTATTACTAGCAAGAATAAATTTTTTGTTGAAAAACATATGGATAAAATAACAGATAATTAGTGTTTTACACAGGGGTTTATTAATTAATAATTTTTATTATTTTTTTTAAACAAGATTTCATTTTATTATACATTTTATTAAATTATATTATAAAAAATTATTGTAGTTGTT
>JAGFWP010000003.1 GCA_017639935.1 Pelagibacteraceae bacterium | reverse complement strand
CGATCGTCCAACCGGATTGACTTAAGATCGTAGCCCCCTCGTGCCTCAACCGATGAAACGTGAAAACCCCTTTTAGTTCCGCGTCCCTTAACACCTTGCGCCAAAAACTATTGAACGAGTGCTTGGATTTAATGGGAAAGAAAACACCACTTGGAGTTTCGGGTAGCTCACGCAATATTTGAATAGCCAACGGCGATAGGCCGATGGTCCTACTTAAACCATTCTTGCTTTTACGGATGTGCGCCGTTCCTTGAATCCAATCTATGTCTTCACGCTTTAGTCTAAGCAACTCGCCTCTTCGACATAATGTTTCCCGTGCGACGATAACAATTTGCTCCATATAATATAACGGCTTGATGTTTCTTCTTTCCTCTAGTCCGTTAATTTCGGGATAGTCTTTTCTTCTTGCGACCTTTAACAACCTTTCCCACTCCTCATCACTAAGAACCCTCTCTATTGGAGGCGGTTCTTGTGGTTTCTCAATTTGTGAAACGGGATTAACTACTATTGGGATATTGTGTTCACTTTTCACTCTATTGATCGCACGAGAGATTAAAGCTAGATATTTCTTAACGGTAGTGGGCGACTTGCCTAATTCTAATTGTTCATCACGGAACCGTGCTAATTCACTCCCCGTTAAGTCCGTGAGATATGCGTTGCGTAATAACTTGCAAACGAGGTCGATTAAATACTTCTCGTCCTCGGCGTGTTTAGATTTCTTCTTTAAGTGTTTCTCGTAATAGATATTTAAGACTTCACAAATGCGAATATCGGCGATCCTTTCCGCCTCTTGCACTCGTCTATAAGTCCCGGTCTCTATCTGAGCTTCAGTTCTTAACGCCCATTTACTTGCGTCAGATTTTCGTACAAAAGATTTTTGAGCTCTTTGTTTTCTTCTCTTTACGATCGCTTGCCACTTGCCCTTATACTTGCGAATATGTGCCATTTTCCCCTTTCCAAAGTTGCACTATGGTTGCACTAACAACTTTTTTGGAAACAAAGAGGATAGTTTTTGGCTAAATGGCTAGGGAAATGAACATTGGAACATCGGCTCCAAAAGCCGGTGCCTTACCGCTTGGCGACGCCCCAAAGTTTTATCTTATATTAAAAACATTTAATTATTGATAGTGTTATTTTCACCAACAAAAGACCAAAGTTTTGGAAAATTTTCATTCAGATTCATTTGAACTTTATTGGCATATTCTTGTTTTTCATATGCGGCAAAACAGCACGAGCCACTTCCTGTCATTTGTGAAATAATACACTTTTCACTCTTAGATAAATATTTTAGTATTTGATTTATCTCTTCATTTTCCTTAATCACAATATTTTCAAAGTCATTTCCATAATCATCATCATTGACTATATTGTTGCTGTGATTAACAATATTACCATCTTGAAGATTCCTGCTTATTTTATCGTACATTTTTTTTGTAGAAAAACCAGTCTCGGGTTTAACAAGTAAAAAAAAATATTTGGGAATTTCATGTTTAAAGACTTTCTCACCAATCCCTTCCACAAGAGCGTTTTTTCCATATAAAAAAACAGGGATATCCGCTCCTAGTTGAGAATAGAATTCATAATCTTTGTTCATTTTTATTATTTTTAATTTTTCTAATCCTTTTATTAAAGCTGCGGCATTTGATGATGCGGATCCTAAACCCGCCTGTATGGGAATATTTTTATTAATATTAATTTCAAGATTAGTTTTATTGTCTAAATTCAAAAATTTTAGTGTCTTCTTTATTATGCAGTCTTCAAAAAAATCATAAGATGGCTTAAAAGTTCCAGAATATTGAATGATCATTGAATTGTTTTTCTTAATACAAACCTCATCATATAAATTAATAAAAGTGATTCCAGATCTTATATTATGATAACCATCATCTCTCTTATTCAAAATATGAAGAAACAGATTAATCTTTGCCGGAGCTTTAATAATAATTTTATCCTGCATCATATTTCTTTAGTTTTATCAAAATTTTATCAATTATATTATCCTCAGGTTCTGCCAAATCTTTTGCCTGTCTCCACATATACAATGCCTCTCTCCTGCGACCCATGGCAAAATAAATATCGCCCAAATGATCAAGTGATATTGCTTCTCCTGGAGCTCTGATTATGACTTCCTCCATAAGCTGAGAAGCGATTTTTAAATTTTTTTTCTTGAAGTGCGCCCATGCAAGGCTGTCTAAAATGTAATGACTCTTAGGATTTTTCTCATAAGCTCTTTTTAGCATTTTTAAGGATTCATTTAGAAAAACATTTTTTTCAATCCAACTATAAGCTAAATAATTTAACACCTGTGGTGATTCAGGATTGATGTCCAGAGATTTAAGAAAATCTTCTTCCGCAGATTCCCAGTTGTTAATTCTCTCATAACAAATTCCTCTCATATATAACAATCGCCATCGTTGATCTTCATCTAAATCCTGAATGTTCAAGACTATAGAATAATAGGGAATGGCCCTTTTATACTGTTTAGTTGACTTGTAAAAATCGGCTAGTGATACAAAAAGATTTTTATTGCTTGGATACAAGTCAATTAAAGAAATAAGTTCTTCTTCAGCTTTTTTCGTATTATTTTGATGTTTCTTATTATTAGCTATATTTTTTTGACTTTCTAAATATAAATTGTGATCCTTGTGAACCTTATTATAAAATTTTTCTGCCTTTTCATAATTCTTCATCATTTGATATAATTGGGCAGTAATAAAAAATGACTCATTGAATTTTGGATTAAGATTTAAACTTAGTGATAAGTAAAATAAAAGATAATCAAGGCCCTGCAATTCATTATTATTCGCATTAGATGCTTGAACAATATCCAGTAAAGATTGGGCGATGTCATCATTGTTCCTTTTTATTTGATAATTATTATAAAAAACGAATTTTATTATTGATAGCTCCTCTACTCCATGCTGTTTTTTCAACTCATAAAAAGGTTTGTTAATATTATTTAATTTTGCATACGTTAGATAAACCAACCAAGCATCTTGATTCGAATTATCATTTCGTAAAATTTCTTTTGCAATCTTGGATGCTTTATCAAGTGCGTTTGTATTAACATAAGCTAAGAGTTTTTTTTCTAAATCGCTATCATTAAAATTTTCTATATCGCTATTTTCATAGTAAGTATTAGCCTCTTCATAATCAAAAAAAGACATAGCCGAATTTGCAATAAGATATGAAGATGAAGAAAAAGAATATGCTGTCGAAGAAATAAAGAAAATTACTATGCACTGGATAATAATAGACAGTTTATGCATTTATAAATTTACTTCCTATTTCAAAGGTATTAATAATTAATAACTTTTTGAATATCATGTCAATAAATTCAAGTTTCTCTTATCTTTTTTTTTTAAAAGATTCGGGCGTAAATAGCTTTTTGCAAAATTCTCCTAATAAACGCTATAAAGCAATCAAAAAAGATGCACCTCTTGATAGAGCTTCCCATCCCAATAACATTCAAAATATTGAATCTCTAAATCAATTAGAGGTATTCATTAAAACATCAAATAATTGTCCTCTGAAAAATCAGGCACTAAATACCGTTTTCGCAGATGGGAATCCTTCTTCCAAAATAATGCTAATTGGGGAAGCCCCTGGAGCAGAAGAGGATAAATCGGGTAAACCTTTTGTTGGAGCAGCGGGTCAATTGCTTAATAAAATGCTGGCAGCAATAAATTTAGATCGCAATTCTGTTTATATTACTAACATTGTTCCCTGGCGTCCTCCCAATAACCGTGCTCCAAATACGGAGGAAATTTTGCAATGCTTGCCATTCATCCAAAAACATATTGAAATAATTCATCCTTCTATATTAGTTCTATTAGGTGGAACCGCGACAAAGGCAATGCTTGCAACAACTCTCGGTATAACTAAATTACGTGGCAAGTGGTATGAATATAACAGTTTAAACATCAAAGAACCTATTCTAACTATGGCAATGTACCATCCTGCTTTTTTACTACGCTCACCCGGGCATAAAAAAGAAACCTGGGAAGATTTACAAAAAATACAAAAAAAAATTATAACTATGAATAATGAAAATATTTAGTTTTTTACTATTCATAACTATATTTTTGTTTGGATCTTTCTCAGTAAAAGCTACTGTGATTAATGATGAGATTTCAAAAAAATATAGCAAAATTTTTTCTCAGAATATCTTAAGTGATGCAGACATTAATGATTATAAAAAAGTATTTGAACACCAAGAAGCTTGTGAATGGAAAAAAGCGAATAAGTATATTCTTGAAATTGAAAACAACATTTTAATGGGTCATGTTTTGGCTCAACGCTATCTTCATCCAAAATGTTATCGCTCAAAATATTTAGAACTGTATAGCTGGCTTAAAAAATATAATGATCATCCACAAGCAAGAAAGATTTATCGCTTAGCGGTTAAAAGAATGCCTCAGGGATATAAAAGCCCACCTCAACCTTCAAATGCCGTTGGTATTGAAAAGACAATTTCAGAACCAAAAAAAAATACAAAATATGTAAGTCAGAAAAAACTATCTAAAAACCAAAGGAAAGAAAAAAAGAAATTAATAAACGCAATAAAATCGCGAGTGAATAAGGGATGGCCTACGGGAGCTGTTAAGTTATTAAAACAACGCGATGTAACAATTCTTCTTGATCAAGTCGAGATTGATCAACAAAAAGAACTTATAGCCAAAGGATACTTTTTAGCCGATAAAAATGAATTAGCAATACAGTATGCCAGTGAAGCTTTAAAAAAATCTGCTTTGCACGTTCCTTACGCTGGTTGGACAGCTGGTTTATCATCTTGGCGATTAAAAAATTATGAACAAGCGGCAGAATTTTTTTCAAACTTTGCTATTTCTCTTAAAGAGGATGTATGGCACCAAGCATCAGGAAGTTTCTGGGTAGCTCGAGCCTATGTAAAATTAAATCAATATGAAGATATTAACTTCTGGTTAAAACGCGCTGCTGACAATCCCGAGAGTTTCTATGGCCTGCTTGCTGCTCAAATTTTAGGAATAGAAAATTCTATTAATTGGGATCCAATTAAACTAGGCGCTGATGAAAAAATGATTCTTTCTCTGCCAGCTGGAAAAAGAATTCAGGCCTTAATTCAAATTGGTTTATTAAATGAGCTGGAAAATGAAATAATAAAAATTAACTCTGTCATGAACGAAGACATTGCAATGTGGTCTCTTGATATAGCCCAGCATTTTAGTTTAGCTTACACTCAACTAAAAATTGTAGGAAAATTACAGCAGTATAATGTTCTTCTTCCTACAAAATATTATTATCCAACTCCTATCTGGCAACCACTGAATGGTTTTACATTAGATCCTTCACTATTATATGCCTTCATGCATCAAGAGTCGATGTTCAACACAACTGCAAAAAGTCACAGAGGGGCTGTGGGTCTAATGCAAATAATGCCTGCTACAGCAAAGTTCATTTCTTCAAGCAGGGAAGTTAAAAGAAATAATTCCAACATATTGAAAATACCTGAGATAAATCTTGATGTGGGTCAAGAGTATATAGAATACTTGCTTAATTTAAAGCTTGTTAATAATAACTTAATATATTTAGCAGCCGCATATAATGGCGGACCAGGCAATTTAGAAAAATGGTTAAAGAAAATAAATCATCTAGATGACGCTCTTTTTTTTATGGAGAGTATTCCATCTAGAGAAACAAGATGGTTTATTGAAAAAGTGCTTACAAAATATTGGATCTACGAAGATAAAATTGGTAATAAATCAAATTCTTTAAGAAAATTAGCCAATGGAGAAAATCCTATTTATTAGTTTACTATGACAAACATTGACGCGTCAGTAAAATTTGTATCAATTAATATCGCTTTATTAACTATTTCTGATTCACGCTCAGAAAATGAAGATAGATCGGGAGATTTACTAAATGAACGCATTATAAAATTTGGCCATACTGTCAAAAAAAGATTGATTATAAAGGAAGATGTTGAATTAATTAGACAGACATTTCTTGATCTATCAAACGATCCTGTAATAGATGTCATTATATCTACAGGAGGAACTGGTTTAACGGGAAGAGACTCAACTCCTGAAGCAGTCGCTGCGATAGCTGATAAAACAATTGATGGATTTGGAGAACTATTTCGTCAAATAAGTTTTAATAAAATTGCCACATCCGCCATCCAATCACGCGCTATTGGAGCTGTAGTTAACCATACATACATATTTTGTTTACCTGGATCTCCTAATGCTTGCAAGGATGGATGGGATGATCTTTTACAATATCAATTAGACATTCGTCATCGTCCCTGCAACTTTATAGAAATTATGCCTCGTTTAAATGAAAAATAAATTTTCAGAAAATTATCAAAATCTTATAAAAATTTATGCTGATATGCATAATAATGGAACTATTTGGGACGATGCAGAAAGTACTTTTGATGGAAAATCTCTTAAATACTTTTTTTCACCAATTAAACAAATTATTGATTTAACAAAAAGTAAATCATTAATAGATTTTGGATGTGGAAAAGCAAAATTTTATTTTAATAAGATTAAAATTAATAAAACTGAATATAAAAATGTAATTGAATTTTGGAACATTCAAGATTATTTTCTTTATGATCCGGGAGTAGACAAATTTTCAACCTATCCTAACATAAAAATGGATGGGGTTGTTTGTATTGACGTTATAGAACACATACCTCCAGAGGACGTTATTAATTTTATTGATGAAATTTTTCATCTTGCAAAGAAATTTGTATTCATTGTAATTTCTTGTTACGAAGCCAAAAAGCAACTACCAGATGGAAGAAATGTTCATATTTCTATTAAAAATCACAAAGAGTGGGAAAAGATCATATCAAAAATTAAAGTTAAATATCCTAACATTTCTCCCTATGTGATTTGTTCTACTAATAGAGATGGATTTGAAGGTGGATTTACTGCAGTTTCTTAGTCGTAAATAATACATATCTTGTCCTATCCAAATTTTAATATAGAAAAAAAGATTGGAGGAACTGTAATTGGAATTGATGAAGTTGGGCGAGGACCTTTAGCAGGTCCTGTAGTTAGCTGTGCCTGTATTTTTTTTGATTATTCAATTGAACAATATCAATTATCTCTTTTTGATGATTCAAAAAAACTTACTAGAAAAAAACGATGTGAGGCATTTCATAAAGTTTATCAACTAAAAAACGATAATAAACTCCAATTTGCTCTAGGCTTTGCTGACGTTGTTGAGATTGATAAATTTAATATTTTAGAAGCTGCAAAAATTTCTATGAGGAGAGCAGTTCAAAAATTACATTATGAAAAGGCTAATTTAATTATTGATGGGAGAATTGATTTACAATTACCTCAGTATAGAAGTAACGGGATCATTAAAGGTGATCAAAAATCATACTCAATAGCTGCTGCTTCTATCATCGCAAAAATTCATCGAGATCGCTATATGCGGCTTCTGTCCTTACAACATCCTTGTTATGATTGGGATAAAAATGCTGGTTATGGAACAAAAAAACACATTAACCAAATTTATAAAAAAGGAATAACTGATCATCATCGTAAGAGTTTTGAACCAATAAAGTCACTTATCCATATATAATGATTCTTACTGTTGATAAGTTGCATTGACCTATTATTATTCATGAATAAAGATTCTTTTTTATGCAAAAGAAAAATCAAATTCTTCAAGGAAACAGTCTTGATGTACTAAAAAAAATCCCTGATAAGTCTATTGATTTAGTGTTTGCTGATCCGCCATACAATTTGCAACTCAGTGATACTTTGTATCGACCAGACCAAACAACCGTGGAGGCCGTGACTAATGATTGGGATAGATTTGATACTTATGCATCTTATGATAAATTTAGTTTAACCTGGCTGAAAGAATGCAAACGTGTTTTGAAAGATAATGGCGCCCTGTGGGTTATAGGAAGTTACCATAATATATTGAGACTTGGATCTTGCATTCAAAATCTTGGTTATTGGATACTTAACGATATCATTTGGCAGAAAACAAATCCTATGCCTAACTTCAGAGGGACGCGTTTTACCAATGCTCACGAAACCTTATTGTGGTGCGCAACTTCACGAAACGCCAAATACACATTCAATTATCAAAATTTAAAGGAACTAAATGAAGGAAAACAAATGCGAAGTGATTGGCATATTCCTATTTGCAGTGGTAAGGAACGATTAAGAAAAGATAATAATCAACGATCCCATCCCACGCAAAAACCAGAAGCTTTGCTTTACAGAATAATTCTGGCATCAACTAATAAAAATGATCTTATACTTGACCCTTTTTTAGGATCAGGAACAACGGCCGTAGTAGCAAAAAAATTACAAAGAAGTTTTATTGGCATAGAACAAGATCCTGAATACATTGCATTAGCTAGAAAAAGATTATCTACAACCAAAACTCTAAAGAATGATGTAGTAAAATTAACTAAAAGTAGAAAAGAATTACCCAAAATCCCTTTTGGAGAATTAGTTGAACAAGGAGTCATTCCCCCAGGAGCAGTTCTTACTGATTCCAAGGGACGCTATGAAGCTATAGTAAAAATTGATGGAAGTGTAAAAATTGATAATCTGTCAGGCTCAATTCATCAAATGGGGGCAAAGGTGCAAGGCCTGCCAAGCTGTAACGGGTGGGATTTCTGGCATATTAAAGATAAAAAAACAAGTCTGCTTCTTGATGAAGTTAGAAGTTATTACAGAAACAAAAAACTGGATCTTAATTAAGTTTTGCTACCTCTGTAATTTTTTTCATTACAGTTGGCATTCCAATTTCTGCAATATTCTTTAATAAGACCCAATCATGATTTTTTATCCTTCTTTTACGTTCTTTTGTAAAATATATATCTATCGCAAGATCAAAGTGGCTAAAGGAATATATAATAGGTTTACACTTAGTGAATTTTTTTTGAAATAAGTTAATCGAACTATCTTTTACTAATAATTTTTTTTCCGCAACCCATTTATCATTAGGTACTTCTAACATTGATGGTAACATTCCTTTAGAAGCACGCCTGCGAACAAGAATTTCTTTAGAGCCATTAACAATAACATACGCCCTGGTGTATTTTTTCATTTTTGTTTTTTTAGATTTAATTTTTTTTGGAATAGTGTTTGTTATTTTTTTTTGATTTGCAATGCATTCTTTTGCAATGATACAAACACCGCACCTTGGATTTCTAGGTACGCAAATTATTGAACCATAATCCATGAAAGCTTGGATTAAATTGCTGGATTGTTTTTTAGAGGCATAAAATTTAGATAAAGATGTAATTTCTTTATTAATTAAATTAATTGACTGATCTAATCCATACAGTCTTGCAAGCATACGTTTGATGTTTGCATCTACAGGCATAACAGATTTATTATACCCAATTCCCAAAATAGCTTTTGCCGTGTAATCCCCTACTCCTGGTAAATCAATCAGATCATAGTAATTGTCAGGAACAATGTTGTTAAATTTATGTGAAATAATTTTCGCTGAATTTAATAAATTTTTTGCCCTTGCATAATATCCTAATCCAGACCAAAATTGTAAAATTTGGTTTTCATTAATCATACTTAATTTTTTTAAATTTGGCCATATTTTCATAAAATTCTTAAATCTTGATATAACGGCATTTACTGTTGTTTGTTGAAGCATAAATTCACTCACCAAAACATAATATGGATTGGGTAATTTTTTTTTGTCTAACTTACGCCATGGAAGTATTCTTCTATTCTTTTTATACCAACCTAGAAGTTTAGACTGGATTGTTAATTCTTTATTTCTTAATTTAGGCATTACTTATTGCTATCATATTTTGATAATATAATATTGACAGTTTAATGACAAATACTCCCCCTAAAAGTAACCGAAAATACAAACCTATGAAAATTAGTGATTCGCTTCGTGGCATTAACCAGAAATTTTTGTACAAATTTGGGAAATTGGACTACATTATACATACTAAATGGGCTGAAATTGTTGGTTCATTCTTTGTTCAGCATTCAGAACCTCGAAAAATTAGCTCCATACTTCAATCAACCAATGAGAAAGGGGAAGCTATTTACGAGAAATATCTCTATGTAAATGTTACTCCTTCTGCTGCTGTTGAATTTCAACATTTTCATAATAAAATTGTAGAAAAAATAAATTCGTATTTTGGTTACAAGGCGATCAAAGGAATAAAAATTCATCAACAATTAATAAAACGAGAAAACATAGTAACTAAAAAGAACAATGTGAATTTTATAAATATTAAACAAAAAACTCGTGAAATAAAAAATACAATATCAAAAATTGACAATAAAGATTTAGAACAATCTATTGTCAATTTAGGATTATCTATTACAAACGAAGAAGAAAAATGAAAAAATACATTTTAAATAATTTATTTTCATGCTTCTTTGGGTTTTTTCTTATATTTTCATCTCTAGCTTCCGCAGAATCTGTAGAATCTGTACTTGATGTTACAGAGGAAGATTTCATTATTGGAGATGAAAATGCTCCTATAACGATAATCGAATACGCATCCTTATCCTGTAGTCATTGTGCTGATTTTCATATTAATAAATTACCAGAATTAATAAAAGAATTTGTTGATACGGGTAAGGCAAAAATAGTTTTCAGAGATTTTCCATTTAATTATCCTGCACTCTTAGGCAGCATGGCACTAAGATGTGTTCCAAGAGACATTCGATACGAATATTCTAATGCTCTTTATCAACTGCAATCTAAATGGGTTTTTCGAGAAAATGCTAAAACCACACAAGAATTGTATAAAATCATGCAAAGTGGGGGTATGACTAAAGAAAGATTTAATGAATGTATCGATAATGCTGATTTAGAAAACGAGATTCTTCAAGGAGTAATGGCCTCTCAGAGTGAATTTAACATCAAATCAACGCCTTCTTTTCTAGTTAACGGCATATTGATTGAAGGAAGCAAACCAATAAAAGACTTTAGACAAATCATTGATAAAATATTATCAGAACAATAGATGATAAATTTTAGAAAGCTTAAGCTAAAGGGCTTTAAATCATTTGTTGAACCTACAGACATCATAATAGAAAAAGGGCTAACTGGCATTGTTGGTCCAAACGGATGCGGAAAATCCAACCTGGTTGAAGCTTTTCGGTTTGTTATGGGAGAATTATCACCTAAACAAATGCGTGGAAGTGAGCTTGATGATGTTATTTTCAATGGCACAACTGATCGTCCTGCCTGGGATATCGCCGAAGTTACAATAAATCTTGATAACAGTGAGAAAAAAGCGCCTAGTATTTTTAATCAATCTGATGAAATTGAAGTCACAAGACGCATTTGGCGTGGTGAGGGATCAGAATATCGCGTGAATGGTAAAGAAGTAAGATTAAAAGATGTGCAACTCCTATTTGCAGACGCCTCCACCGGCGCAAGATCAACATCAATGGTTAGTCAGGGTCGTATAGGTGCTATAATTGTTGCAAAACCAGAACAACGTCGCACTCTCTTAGAAGAAGCTGCTGGCATAACAGGATTGCATTCAAGAAGACATGATGCTGAATTACGATTAAACTCAACAGAAAACAATTTGGAACGCGTAAAAGATGTTCTAAAAACACAAGAAGAGCAATTAGAGGTCTTAAAAAAACAGTCAAAACAAGCCGAACGTTATAAAAATATTCAAAATTATATAACTAAAGCTAGGGCAGCTGTTTTTTATCAAAAATGGCTATTGGAAAAAGAAAAGTTAAAAGAAGCTAATAATAATTTCAAAGAACAAAATAAATTAGTTGTAAACCAAACTCAAACTGTTGCTTCTGTTAATGTGCAATATGAAAATATTTTACAAATATTGCCTAACCTGCGCCTTGAAGAAAATAAAATCGCATCAGAGCTGCAAAAAAATTCTATTAATTTGAACAATCAGGAAAAAGAGATTGAGCGTGCTAATGCAGATATTGAGGAAACTCAAATTCGTATCGGGCAAATAAAAGATGACATTAGCAGAGAGCAGTTTTTACTTGATGATACTAAGGAAAATCTCACTAGGGTTCGTGATGAAAAATCTTTGTTGGAGAAGGAGCAAGGTGATTTGTTTGTGGAAAAAAATGATGATCTCTTCTCAAAACCAAAGCCACAAAAAAACAACAACCCAATGATTGATTACTTGGATTTTGAAGATGGATACGAAAAAGCATTAGCTTCTGTTTTTTCGGATGAGCTGATGGCCTCCATTAATGAAGAGCAATCTTCTTATTGGAAAATATTAAATGCAAAAAAATATAAGTCAGTCTTTCCAGAAAATGTAATTCCTTTTTCATCAATTATTAAGGCGCCTGATAATCTCAAAAAACGTCTTGATTTTATTGGACTTATAGAGGGCAAAGAAAATATCCATAAATTACAAAATAATTTATCTGATGGCCAAGTGCTTGTTAGTAAAACTGGTGAGATTTGGCGCTGGGACGGTTTTACATCTAAAGGAAAGGAAAATGCTCCAATAAAAACTGTTTTAGAACAATTAAAAAATAGAAGGTTAAAACAATTATCTGCTGAAGAAAAAAAATGGTTGGATATTATGACAACCGCCCAAAAAAGGATTGATGAATTGCATGAACGTCAACAAAATTTAAAAAAAGAACTTGAAAAAATGCGATCTATGCCAGAAAATATATCTTTGGAGAAAAAAAATTTGTTGAATTTAATCGATGAAAGCAAAAAAACGCATGAATTAATAGCTAAAAAATTACAAGATGAAGAAACTCAAGCCAATGAAATAAACAAAAAGTTAAAACTTGAAGAAGTTAAATTAAATGAGTTGCGTGAAGAAAAAATTCGAATTGAAGGTATTATTGGAACTATTGAAGAGGCAATTAAGCAATTAACCGATCAAGTAAAAGAGCGCTTGGGTATTGCTTTAAGCGGTTTGTTTGATCTAGCAAAAATTAATCCTAATAAAGCTCACTCTTCCATAGAGGATTTAGAAAAAAAATTAGAGCGCCTTATTGCAGAACAAGAAAGACTGGGAGGGGTAAATTTATTAGCCGAACAAGAGTCAAAGGAATTAGGGGAAAAAGTTGATTCTATTAAAAAAAATCAATCCGATTTACTGGCGGCAATTGCAAAACTAAGAGAAGCAATTGATAAATTGAATACTGAAGGTCGTCAACGTCTCCTGGCCGCTTATGGAGTAGTTAATGAGAATTTCCAGAATTTATTTGTTAAATTATTTGGAGGAGGCAAAGCATATCTGAAATTCACTGATGAAAATGATCCCTTACAAGCAGGGTTAGAAATTTTTGCAAGCCCCCCAGGAAAAAAATTACAACATCTGAGTTTATTATCAGGCGGTGAACAGGCGCTTACAGCGTTATCTCTTTTATTTGCTGTATTCCTTTCAAATCCTGCTCCCATTTGTGTTTTAGATGAGGTGGACGCTCCACTTGATGATACCAATGTTGACCGCTTTTGTTCATTAGTTGAGGAAATTGCAAAATCATCAAAAACAAAATTTCTTATCATCACTCACCATCGCATGACTATGGCACGGGTTAATCGATTATTTGGTGTAACGATGCCAGAGCAAGGCATCTCTCAGCTTGTGTCTGTAGATTTAGAAAGTGCGGTTCAGTTAAAAGAAAATGAATAATTCAAAAAAACAGCTAGAAAATCTGAAAGAAAAAATTGACCATTTGCAACATAACAAAGAGAAGAAATCTGTGCCCGAAAGAAACAGCGGTACTGGATTTGGTTTTAAGATAAGTACAGAAATAGTTGCGGCACTCATTGTGGGAGTGGGGATTGGTTTGCTTGTGGATAATTACTTTAACACCAAACCTTTTGGTCTAATTATTTTTTTCATTCTTGGCGCATTTGCTGGATTTTTAAATATTTATCGTGTAATGCGTCGCATAGAAAAACAAAAAAGTTTTAACATTAAGCATTGATAATGTCATCTACAGGCGAAAAACACAGTCCTCTTGAACAGTTTGAGATTGTTCCTTATATTCATATTGATTCAAAAGGCATTGACATTTCTTTCACAAATTCATCCCTAGCAATGACTATTACTGTAGCAGTAATCACTCTTTTTTTGACTTTCTCTGTAAACACACGTTCAATTGTTCCCTCACGATTACAACTATTATCTGAATTAAGTTACAACTTTATTGTTCAGTTGTTGAAAGATACTGTGGGTGCAGAAGGTCGAAAATACTTTCCTTTTGTATTCACAATTTTTATGTTTGTTTTAATTGGCAATATGGTGGGTATGGTTCCTTATAGTTTTACGTTTACAAGCCATATCATTGTCACCTTTGCTTTGGCGGCCATTGTTTTTATTGGCGTTACTGTTTTAGGCTTTGTAAAACACGGCCTACGTTTTTTTTCTTTTTTTGTTATCCCAGGTCTGCCATGGTACATGCTTCCTCTGTTAATTCCAATTGAAGTAATCTCATATCTATCGCGACCTATCAGTTTGTCTGTACGACTTTTTGCCAATATGTTGGCAGGTCATACATTACTCAAAGTCTTTGCTGGCTTTGTAGTATCATTGGGCCTTGCAGGTTTCTTACCTCTGGCATTCATTGTTGCTCTTACCGGCTTAGAAATATTAATCGCTTTTTTGCAAGCTTATGTATTTGCGATTTTAACGTGTTTATACATAAATGACGCATTACATTTACATTAAATTATAGGAGGAATTATGGAAATAGAAGCAGCAAAAGTTATCGGAGCAGGCCTTGCCGTAATTGGGGTGATTGGTTCCGGAATTGGTATTGGGAACATATTCTCATCTTTTATTGAAGCCGTAGGTCGTAACCCGGCAGCTCGTGGTGAAGTGTTTACGATGACTATGCTTGGATTTGCACTTGTAGAAGCAATTGCACTTTTTGCACTAGTTATTGCTCTAGTTATTTTATTTGGTTAAACAAAGTCATTTTTAATGCCTCAATTAGATCCTGAATTCTTTGTTTCACAACTTTTTTGGCTTGTTGTTACATTTTCTTTTTTACTCTTGTTCTTATGGAAAGTGTCACTTCCCCGTATAGGTTCTGTTTTAGAAAAAAGGGAAAATAAAATTAACAATGATATTGAAACGGCAAAACAATTACAGATTGAGGCAGAAAAAATACAAGATCAAATTGATCAAAAATTACATAATTCTAAAGAACAAAATATTAGCTTAATAAAAAACTCAACAGTTAATTTGCAAAATAAAGCCTCAGAAGAATTGTCAAAACTTGATAATGAGCTGAATAAAAAAATTGAAAAATCTGCAAAAGTTATTGAAAATAATAAAAAAAAATCATTAAAGCAAATTCATGAACAAATTCATGAAATTACCAAGTTAACACTTTCAAAACTCTCTTCTGTTCAAATAAATGATCAGGAAATAGAAGAGTCAGTGGCGAATGCCCAGTCAGGAGTTAGACATTAATTATGTTTAGTGATCCAAGATTTTGGGTATTCATAGCCTTTATTATTTTTATTGGAGTTATGATTAAACCAATACGAAAGATACTTTCAATTAATTTAGGTGATAAAATTCAAGAAATTAAAAATAGTATTGACCAGGCTGAAAAAATAAAAAATGATGCACAGCTCACCTTAAGTGAAATTAAAAAAAGACAAAATGAAGTTCGGGGTGAAATTGATTTAATCGAGCAAGAAGCTAAAGAAAAAATTACAATGATCGAAAAGAATGCACACACAAAACTCATAGATCAAATAAATAAGCGTAATGCTTTGGCTTCTGCTAAAATTGGTCAAATGACAAGAGATGCGAATACTGAAATTCAAAAATACATAACGCAAATTGCTATTTCTGCTACAGTAAATATTTTAGAAAAAAAATCAAATGATAAGGAAAAACAAAACTTAATCAATCAGTCAGTCAATGAACTGGGATCTGCTCTAAAAAATTAATTCAGGATTTCTAGTTTCTTCTTATCCAGCATAAAACCTAAAACTATTTTACTCTGATTAAGTTCTTCTTCATTTAAAGAAGGTATTTGAAGCTTAATTGTTTTAGTCAATTCTGTTTCAATATAATTCGCATTCTCTGGTTCACCTTTCAAATCTCCATCAACTTGATAATATTGCATATCAACTACTTCATCCTTTGCATTTAAGATTGCCACATAAAACGGAAGGGTTATGCTGCTTTCCTCAGTTAAATCGGGTTTTACGATAAATAACAAAGAAAGATCAGCTTGAAATACATTATCTATTATTGAGCATTCACTGTTAAATGCATAATTATTAATTTCAGCTCTATAACTCACATTCTCAGAAGTAATAGGCTTGGTATCGCTTGTAACATATTTACTATGCTCTGAAGAAAACAATACAATCGGACAGAATGTTTTTGTAACAGCATTTGTACTAACTGTTTGATTAGGTGCACATCCTACGAGCAAGAAAAAAATAAGAATAAAAAGATTGTTTTTCACTATATAGCTTAATTAATATAAATATGTCGTTAAGTATATAGACTCAAACATATTGTATGCCAACCGATGTAAATCAACAAAAACTAAACATATATCTTGTGGGTCCAAGAGGATTTTGCGCTGGAGTTGACAGGGCTATTTTGATGGTTGAGGAAGCCCTAAAAAAATACGGCAAACCCGTTTATGTGCGTCATGAAATTGTACATAATAAATATGTAGTACAGAATCTTAAATTAAAAGGGGCTATTTTTATTGATGACCTTCAAGATATAAAAAATAAAGATAGGCCTGTAATATTCTCCGCTCACGGTGTGCCAAAATCAATTCCTGCAGAGGCAAAAAATTTACATTTACAATTTTATGATGCTACATGTCCGCTTGTTAGTAAAATTCACCGTGAAGTAGAGAATTATGAGAAACAACAATTGCCAATTGTACTCATTGGCCATCATAATCATCCTGAAGTAATTGGCACAATGGGACAAATCAAATCACCGATTCATCTAATAGAAAATGAGCAGGATGTTGCTAAACTAACTATTTCAAATAATCAAAAAATAGCGTGTGTAACGCAAACAACACTTTCACTAGATGATACAAAATCTATCATTCATGCCATTAAAAAAAAATATCCACATGTCCTTGAACCAAAAAGAAATGATATTTGTTATGCAACTACCAATAGGCAAAAAGCTGTAAAAAAGATTGCGGCAAATTGTGATCTGTTTATCGTTATTGGAGCTTATAATTCATCCAATTCACTGCGCCTTGTGGAAGTAGCCAAGCAATATGGTGCGAATAATAGTATACTCATCGAAAGTATTGATAAGTTTGACATTTCCTTGATTGATGATGTTCAAAATATAGGTGTCACAGCAAGCGCTTCCGCCCCGGAAATTTTGGTAAAAAAATTTATACAATTTATGAAAGAAAATTTTACAATCATAGTATATGAACCAAAATATGTTAAGGAGGATATAAATTTCAAAATACCTCAAAAACTTAAGGTACCTGGTTAGTTTATGGCAGTATACACTCCTATAACAAAAGAAAAATTATCATCATTTTTAGAAAATTACAATATTGGTCAATTAGAAAATTTTAAAGGTGTATTGGAAGGTGTAGAAAATACAAATTACAAGATAATTACATCACAAGACACATTCATACTAACAATTTTCGAGAAAAGGGTAAAAGAACAAGAACTTCCTTTTTTTATTGAATTGCAAAATCATTTATCTAATAAAAATATTAAGTGCCCCTCACCTATTCCAAATAGAAATGAGCAGCATATTGATACTATTGAAGATAAACCGTGTGTTTTGATGTCGTTTCTTGAAGGAAAAAAAATAAAAAATAGCACTTCCTATCATTGCCATCAAATAGGAAGACTAACAGCAAAAATACACCTATATTCAAAAGATTTTAATGTAACAAGAAATAATGGATTACATCAAAAACACTGGGAAGATATATTTGGTAAATGTAAAAACAGCAAGGATCGTCGATATGGAGAATTGTATCAAATAATTGAGCAAGAACTTCAATATTTAGATAAAAACTGGCCTAGGAAATTACCAACAGGAATAATTCATGGAGACATTTTTCCGGATAATGTATTTTTTATTGAGAACAATGTATCTGGCATTATTGATTTTTATTTTTCCTGTAATGATTTTTATGCTTATGATCTTGCTATCACAACAAATGCATGGTGTTTTGATAAAAAAGAATCTTTCCAAAAAGAAAAATTTGATTCACTATTAAAAGGTTACCAACAACACGCTAATATGAGCAATGATGAAAAAAGTCATTTTAATACTTTATTGAGAGGCGCGGCAATGCGTATCCTTGTTACAAGATTATATGATCAATTGTATCACCCGGATGGTGCAATGGTTGTGCCTAAAGATCCTTTTGAATTCTTCGACATTATGAAATGGCATCAAAATAATTCAATTTTTGATTCATGATTAAAATTTATATAGACGGAGCATGCTCGGGTAACCCTGGCATTGGGGGATGGGGTGTTGTAATTCTAGAAAATGATAATGATCCTATTTTTTTGAAAGGAGGGGAGAGCCAAACAACTAATAATCGCATGGAGTTAACAGCTACGATAAAAGCATTGCAGCATTTTAAGACTTCAAAAGAATTAACCTTGGTAACAGATAGTAAATACGTCAAAGATGGGATTCAATCTTGGATAGCAAATTGGAAAAAAAATGGATGGAAAACAGCATCAAAAAAACCCGTTAAGAATAAAAAATTATGGTTAGAGCTTGATTCAGAAATTGCAAGGCATAGTATAAATTGGGAATGGGTTAAAGGACATGCTGGAAATAAATATAATGAGAAAGCTGATTTTCTTGCACGTCGTTATATTGAAGAAAATTAACGCTTTATTAGCCTTAATTGCCACTTCAAGTTTATTTTTCGCATCATCTATTTATGCTGGTGAAAAATGGGGAGTTGATAAAGAACTCTCCACAATTAGTTTTGAACTTCCAGTTTTGTTTGCAAAAAATGTTCGGGGCACTTTTAAAAATATTGAAGGTTTTATAGAAATAGATCTCGATAAAAAGAAGAATAATAAAGCAATATTTTCAGTAGTAATTAATAGCATCGATATGAACTATGCAAAATATAGGGATTTGCTTCTAAGTGATATTTTTTTTGATGCGAAGCAATTTCCTATAGCGGTTGTTGATACGAAAAAATTCTCCTATCAGAACGAAAAAAAAATCACTTTGGATGTCGAGGTAACCATCAAGGATAAAAGTGAAATTGTGCCTTTAACTATTTTAGTTAAACGTCTCGGTGAAGAATTAGTGCAAATTGAAACTGAGCTTAGTTTCTCTCGAACTTTTTTTAATATTGGCACGGGAAAATGGTCTAATACGACAATTTTAAAAGATAAAGCGACAATAAAGACAAATCTCTTTCTGTTCAAAGAATAAATTATATTGAACGAAATTTAATCACTAATTTAATTAAAATGAGTATAGATGAATTTATAGAAATCTCTTTTTAAGTTTGGATCTCCATTTAAAACTTGGGTCATCAATATTGCTGATATTTTTTTATGATCATCAACCAGGAAATATGTAGATGCTGCGCCCGCCCAGCCAAATTCCCCCTTTGTGCCTAAGTTGTTATTTTTCACAGGATCAAGCAATATTCTAAAGCCAAGACCCCACCCGTAAGCCTCCAAATCATTAACGTAATTTTCATCCTTAATCGTCCCTACACTTACAATTTCAATAGGAAAGAAACTTGGGGTAAGAAAATTTGAAGTCATAAAATCAATTGTTTCTTTGGCAATTATTAATTTTCCATCTTTAGTTTTTCCTGAATGCAGCATGTCTGCAAATAAAGAAAAATCATACAAGGTAGAAAACAAGCCATGACCTCCTCTCGCATAGTTCTTATTATGGAGTGGGTACCCGTAGTTTCCAATTTTTTGTGGATCTAGAATATGTTCTCGTAATTTATGATGCACAATATCAAATTCATATGATTGCATCACCCGTGAATCCTTCTGCTCTGATATAGAAAAATCTGTATCATGCATTCCAAGTGGTGAAAAAATTTTATTTTTTAAGATATCTTGCAAGGTGGAATTTTCGACTATTTCCAATATTCTAGCAAGAATATCCATGGAAACAGAATAGCGCCATTGAGTAGATGGTTGATGAAGCAAAGGTACTTTTGCTAACATTTGAATCTCTTCTTCTAAACTTGAGGAAGAAGAACTAAATATTCTCATTCTATCATATTCCCTACCTACAGGATCTGCTAAGAAATTGTATGAAAAGCCAGCGGTATGAAGCAAAAGATGTTTCACTGTCGGCTTCATTTTCATTTCTTCCACATCTGTTATATCTCCATCAGGATTTTTCAAAACTTTTAAATTTGAATATTCAGGTAAATATTTAGTGATTGGATCATCCAACTGAATTTGATTTCTCGCAACCAATTGCATTGTAGCAATTGCAACAACTGGCTTAGTCATCGACCAAATTCTATAAATGGTATCATTTGAAATTTTATCTTTGGTTTCTAAATTTTTGTAACCAAGTTTACCTGCGTATCTTTCATCATTAACATTTATCTGCCATTGAATGCCTGGGTATCTTTTCTGTTCTATGTAAGGTAGTAATATTTTATTTAATTTATCCATATTTAAATTATTAAAAGTATTTTATTGTTAGATTAAACTTTTGATCTTTTCGACAAGAGCTGTGTTTATGTGACGAGGGCCTGAATCTTTTCTATTATTATGTCTTCGTTGGCCTGGAAGACGAACGCCTTCCAAAGATTCCATTTGATTAAAAAATAATTCGGCATGTTCATTCCATCCTTCTCCAGCAATTAATTGTGGTGAGAGCGCCATAATAAATTCTCCTCCACGGGCAGGGCCTCCATCAGCGTTATCAATTGCTTTTGCTTCAAAACTAAACATATCTCCTGCTAAACCTGCTGCTAACAACTCAACCATCATAGCTATAGCTGAGCCTTTGTGTCCTCCAAAAGGAAGAAGTACTCCGCCATTTGCAATAGCTGATGGATCATCTGTTTTTTCCCCGTCTTTATTGAGACCAGTACCTAATGGCACTTTATGCCCATCTCGGGCGGCAACCTGTACTTCACCCATAGCCATGCTTGCTGTTGCCATATCATACACAACAGACGTTTTATTTTTTCTCGGCCAAGCAAAAGAGATGGGATTTGTTCCAAACAAAGGTTTGATCGCTCCAGTAGGTGCCACACTTGGCATATAGGCTGTGCAGGCTATGCCTATCAAATTTTTTTCTGCCAACGCTTCTGTTTCATGCCATAACGCTGCAAAATGATGAGTATTGGTGATAGTTAAAACCCCCACCCCATATTTATTTGCTGTTTCAACCAAGGATGGGATTCCGACTTGAATAGCAGTAGGAGCAAAACCATAGTCACCATCAGTACGAATCGCATTTTGTGTAAGAAAATGATTTGTTGGTCGTGCATTGCCTTTTACCTTCTTGCTTTTAAGAGAGGCGACATAACCAGGAATGCGAAATAAGCCGTGCGATACACTGCCATCACGCTCTGCGTTCGCTACAGTTTTTGATACAGCTTCAGCATTGATTTCATCACATCCGTTTAATAAAAGGGTTTTTTTTGCAAGCTGATAAATTTCATCTAGAGTAAGAGGTGTTGTTGACATCAAATTCAAATACTTGTTTTGATTCCTGCTGCATCATTGCTTAGAGAGTGTTTTTTCATTTGTTCCCCAATGCTTCTTTATCTATGTAAATTAATTTTTTTTTGCATTTATATACAATACTTGCAGGCCATTGTTTATTAAATAATTTTTTACTTAAAATCTCATTAGCAGCTTTCCGTTTTTCCTTTCCAGAAAGTACAAGTATTGCTTTCTTCGATAATTTATGAATAGTTCCTAATCCTACGGTAATGCCAAACTTTGGAACTTCTTTTAATGATTGAAATTTAGAAAAAGTTTTAAGATTATCTTTTCTGGTCTGTGTTGATAATGTAACAATGTGAGTTGAGGAGTTAACATTGGATGTATAATTATTAAAAGCTATATGCCCGTCTGAAGAACCTGATGCTAAGAAAAAAATGTCAATTCCTCCTAATTTTTGTATCAACTTATCATATTGTTTTGGATTATGAATTTTTGGAAAAAAAATATTTGATTTAGTTAATTTTTTCTTCTTGCTTTTTTTGTAATTAAATAATCTTTGAATCACCCTGTAAGAATACCCGACACAGCTATAATGCAGCTTTGGATCGCAATGTTGAAATTTTTTATTTTTTAAAATCACAAATTCATCCATCATGGCTATTTTTACATTGCTTAAATCAACGTTTATTTTGTAGCTTAAAATTCCAATGTACTTATAAGTTTTTCTTAAGGACCTACCGCTAGGACAACCTAGTATGATACCATTTTTTTTCTGAATTTCTTTTACAGTGTATCTCGCTAAATTTATTGATAGGTCATTGCTGCTTGCGAATTTTTTTAACATTATTTATCTTATTTTTTCTAAAACTTTTTCAATTTCATTTATCGTCAGCAACTCTGATAAAACTACCCCTTCAGGGTGGGATTTACTATACATAACATTGAGAGGAATGCCAAACTTGTTATGTTGTTGAAGAAAATATTCAATTTTCTCATTTGGCTTAGTCCAGTCTCCTTGTATTTTAATAACATTATTTTTTGTAAATATTTCTTTAACGATTGATGAATTAATTACATTAATTTTATTAAATTGACATATGGCGCACCAATCAGCGGTGATATCAACAAATAAAACATCAAAGTTTTGTATGTGATCATCAATTTGAATAGCCGTTAAATCAACCCAGTCAGAAGCTTTAATTTGTTGGTCAAACTTAAAAAAAGAAAAATTTGGAAGGGAAAGAAAAATGATGCTGGAAGCGAGCAATATCAATAATTTTTTTTTATAAAACTTCAAAATTAAGGATGTCAAAAAAAGTAATATGGATGATGTTATAATAAAATAAACATTAAAATGATTTAGAAGGATGGAGCCAATCCAAGCTAGGGTTGCTAATAACAATAATCCAAGAAAATATTTTATTCCTTGCATCCATTGACCGGGTTTTGGCAGAATCATTGCTATGCTTGGAAATAACGACACTAACAGATATGGTGCCGCCATGCCCACACCCATACAAAAAAATATTTCCATCATTACAGAATAAGATTGCGTGAATGCTAAGGTAATGGCTGTGCCTACAAAAGGGGCTGAGCAAGGAGTAGCGAGTATTGTAGCAAAGAAACCGTTAAAAAAATCACTAAAATAATTAGTTTGATGAAGTTTTTGATGAATCCTGGAACTAATTAAGGAGGGCACATTAAACTCAAATAAGCCAAATAAATTAAGTGCGAATAGGAATAATATTAAAGCAATAATTATTAAAAACAGAGGTTGTTGAAATTGCATTCCCCATCCAATATTTACACCTATCAATCTTAAAATAATAAAAATTAATGCGAGTAACATAAAAGAGGAGACAATGCCTGCTGAAGTTATGATAAAGCTCTTTCTTATCAAATGCTTTTCCTCTGATTTTTTCAAAATTGATAAAAGTTTTATCGATAACACTGGTAAAACACACGGCATAATGTTTAATATTAAACCACCGATGAAAGCAATCAGAAGAAAATGAATTAACGAATTATTTTGACTTAATTTACTTTGTTTTTCTTCTATTTTTATATCAGTATTAATTTCAAATGCCTGATTATTATCTTTTATAATGACATCAAGGTTAAATGATTTTTTTGTAAATAATTTTTTTTCAAAGATAAAATTAGCTTTAAGATTTTTATAATTTGCTGAATAGTTGATTATTGGTGTAATTACGGGCAAGCCAAACTCGGTATCCAAATATAATTTTGGATCAACAAAAGATTTTTGAGAAGATGCTGTAATTATAATTGAAACATTGTCGCTATCCGCAGATGCTTTTGCTGAAGCATTTTCTAATTCGCTAATTTCTAAATTGTTTATAGGTATTAATGAAAGTGACTTTTCAATGATAAAGGAATGTTCTGTTATTTGACCTATTCCTGAAGGGATTAATAATTCTAGGTGTGCGTTTCCTGGTATGCAAATATCTTTGCAAGTTAAATAATTAACGTCCAAAACTACTGAAGTTTCTTCTTCTATGTTTTGAATAGTAGTTTTTAATGGAAAAACAACTTCATCAGAATATCCAAGGGATTTAAAGCCTAATATTTCAAATTCACTAGGTGTGGGCCACAATATCTCAATATTTTGTATATTCCTTGATTTGCTCCAATTAATGTTTTGAGGAAACCCTCCTTCACCAGGTGACAACCAATAAGTTTTCCATCCTTTTTTTAACTGATACTGGAGGCCTAAATATAGTTCATTTTGATTGTTGGTATGTGTTGATGAAG
>JAGFWP010000029.1 GCA_017639935.1 Pelagibacteraceae bacterium | reverse complement strand
TAACAATGTGGAAACAAAACCTGGCATTGGTTATCCCAAAAAATGGGAAAATCAAAAAGTCTGGAATGGCGGTTGGGAAAGAAAAAATAATAACGATATTCAGCCTAAAATAGGTGGAAAATTTCGTTTGATCTCTAAAATTTTTGCCAATCCGGATCTGCCTGAAATTGATGATTATTATGAACCATTTACGTTTGAATATGAACGACTGCAAAAAGCTCCTGAATCAAAACATATGCCTACTGCGCGTGCATATTCTGTAATTACCGGCAAAAAGATGGAAAAACCTGAAAGGGGACCAAACTGGGAGGAAATCTTGGGCGGTGAGTTTGAAAAGCGCCGTGAAGATTCTAATTTTCAAGATATTCAGGCAGATATTTATGGACAGTTTGAGAATACCTTTATGATGTATCTGCCGCGTTTGTGTGAGCATTGTCTGAACCCTACCTGTGTTGCTTCTTGTCCATCCGGTGCAATTTATAAGCGTGAGGAAGATGGCATTGTGTTGATTGATCAGGATAAATGCCGTGGATGGCGTATGTGTATTTCTGGTTGCCCGTATAAGAAAATTTACTTTAACTGGCAATCCGGTAAATCTGAAAAATGTACCTTCTGCTATCCACGTATTGAAGCAGGTGATCCGACTGTGTGTTCAGAAACTTGCGTTGGAAGGATACGTTATCTGGGTGTAATGCTCTATGATGCTGATAAAATTAAGGAAGCCGCAAGTGTAAAAGATGAACAGGATTTATATCAGGCACAGTGTGATATTTTTCTTGATCCACATGATTCAGAAATTATTGATAAAGCAAAAAAAGATGGCGTACCGGATAGCTGGATTACTGCTGCACAAAATTCACCAGTCTATAAAATGGCGATGAAATGGAAAGTTGCTTTGCCGCTACATCCAGAGTATCGCACCTTACCAATGGTATGGTATATCCCGCCACTATCACCAATTACCAATGCAGCTGAAAAAGGACAGATCGAAATGGATGGAGTGATTCCGGATGTACATAAACTAAGGATACCGGTGAAATATCTTGCTAATTTATTAACAGCAGGCAAGGAAGAACCTGTGGTGAGAGCATTGGAGAAGATGATTGCTATGCGTGAATATATGCGCGGAAAAAAAGTTGAGGGCATTAACAATCATGAGTTATTGAAACAAATAGGATTAGACGAAAGTACACTTGCCGACATGTATCGTGTTATGGCACTTGCGAATTATGAAGATCGTTTTGTGATTCCAACTAATCACCGTGAATATTCAGGAGACACGCCATTTGATAATGAAATTGCATTTAACACTCGCTCATCCTGTGGTTTTAGTTTTGGCAATGGATGCTCTGGCGATGTTGGTAAAACCAGTCTGTTCGGCACTAAAACCCATAAAAACACAATGAGCGGAAAAGTACAAAAAAGATTAAAAAAATTATGAAAACATTTAAACTATTAGGATTGCTGCTTACTTATCCAGAGGGAACGGTTTATTCAGAATCGAATGAATTATTGGAGACATTACGCTCAGAAGCATTACTGCCGGAAAAATTCATCAAAAAAGTTGAAACTTTTTTGATCAGACAAAAAGCACAGGATTTAATGGCAGTACAGGAAGACTATGTAGAAACATTTGACCGTGGTCGTGCTCATTGCCTACATTTGTTTGAGCATATTCATGGCGAATCCCGTGATCGAGGACAGGCGATGATTAATCTTTCAGAGACATACGCTACAAAAGACTTGTATATTGATAATGGTGAGTTGCCGGATTATTTGCCGCTCTTCATGGAATATCTCTCACGTTGTGAGTTTCAGGATGCCACTGAATTATTAGGAGAAGCAATTGATGTGATTGCTGTGATAGGTGCTAAGCTAAAAAAATATAAGTCGCCTTACGCGGATATATTTACAAGTATAGAAGTACTTTCTAACGTCAAAGCTGATTCAGAGAAGTTAAAAACAGCATTGAGAGAATCTCGCAAGGATCCCGAAACTTTGGAAGAATTAGATCAACAGTGGAAAGAAGCGGAAGTCTTCACTAGCGATCCATTGACTGATGTCGCAGCAAATAGCAGAACATGTAACGCTTTTCCAAATACTATGGAAGCACTAAATAAAATAACAGGAAGTAAAAAATGACATCTGATTATCTTCATCAATTTTTTTTTGTTTATTATCCTTATATTTGTCTGGCTGTATTTGTGATTGGTAGTGCATTACGCTACGATCGAGATCAATATAGTTGGAAGGCAGATTCCAGCCAACTCTTGCGCAAAAAAGGAATACGTATAGGTAACAATTTGTTTCATATAGGTATTATTTTGCTGTTATTTGGACACCTGTTTGGGCTATTGACACCACAGAAAGTCTATCATCACTTTATGGAAGCAGGCACCAAACAGATGATAGCAATGGTTGCAGGTGGGATTTTCGGTACACTTTGTTTTATCGGCATGACCATACTTTTAGTACGGAGACTATTTGATCCGCGTATCCGCGCTACCAGCAAACCATCTGATATTATGATTCTGCTCGTGTTATATGTGCAGCTTATTATAGGTTTGATTACTATTCCGTTTTCAGCACAGCATATGGATGGAAGTTCAATGATTGCACTGGCAAACTGGGCACAGCATATAGTTACATTCCGTGGAGGCGCGGCTGATTTTATCATGGGTGAAGCGATAATATTCAAGCTGCACTTAGTGTTGGGAGCAACAATATTTTTGTTGTTTCCATTTACTCGATTAGTGCATATTTTTAGCGGAGTAGCCGCTCCTATTAAATATATTCTTCGTAGCGGTTATCAAATTGTGCGTAAAAGATGAGTATAATGGGAGGATAAATGGGTAAAAAAAATTTGTACGAAAAAAAATCAACCAAAAATTTTAACAAAACCCATTAAATTAAATCAAACTTCTAATTTTATTGCTTCTAGTAAGAATATTAACATTATCAAGTTCAGTTAAAGAATTCTGTTGAATTATTTTTTTTAAATTTTTAGTGTATTCAATTCCAGTTTCAGCATATTTATCCAAATATTTTACTAATTCTAAGCTGTTTAGTTTATTATTGTTATCTCTTTGAATTGCTCTTTTTTTTCTAAAATCAAAATAACTAGAATGAGTATTTAAATTTTTTTGATAAGCTCTTACAGAAGCTCTAAGAACTTTGAATTTCCTTACTTTGTGTGTGCTATTACTATCTGCCGCCACCGGTCTAATTCCATCGCCAGACCATGTCCACTGTCCAAATAATGCATTTCCTTCTTGTGCAAATCTAGAAGTTCCCCATCCAGTCTCCGTTGCAGCTTGTGCTATAGCTAATGAAACAGGTATCTCATCCATCCTTATTTTTAAAACTGATAAACTGTTATCTTTTACTTCATACTCTTTAAATTTATTATCCAACCACTTCTTTTCTATTATTGAATTGTTGTTTTTATTTAAAATACTAAAAAGTTTCTTTCTATCCAATCTAATTTTGATATTTTCTTCAATAATTAACGGTAGTACGATTTGGATAAATAATTTTTTTCTTTCTTTAACATTTTCAATATTCTTAATTTGTTTTGGAAGACGATTAATAGAATTACTTATATTCACTAATTTTGTTTTCCTAATTTCTTTTAAGTTATTTTTTTTATCTTTGAATAATTGTACCTTAGTATTTTCACTATCTGTTTGGCTAAAAAAATCAAATGTGCTTGGCAAGGAAAAAAAAACAAAAATTAATACTAAACTTAATATAAATGTTTTAAAAAAGTTGTTATATCTACTACTACTTTTTTTTATTAACTTAACAAGGCCAACTTTATAACTTAAAGGGAAAATAAGATTTGTTGGCCTTGTTAATGTTTTCAGCATTATTTTTTTGCTGCGTCTGCACTAGGAGCTTCTGCTCCAGCTTGAGTTGCAACAGTTTT
>JAGFWP010000028.1 GCA_017639935.1 Pelagibacteraceae bacterium | reverse complement strand
TTCATGTCCATTTTCTTTAGCAGTCTCAATGAAGGTATTTTTTATTGAAGCGTTAAAAGATTTGTCATCATAATGTCCGTAAACCAAAAAAACTTTTGTCATTCTAAGATCTTTTTATAATACATATTATAATACATTTTATTATACATTTAACCACGAGGAATGTTGTATTTAAGGCATAAGTTTATTTAAAATAATCAAATGCATTTTTAAATATTTTATATCCGTCAGCGAACACAAAGCTCATATTATGCTTTGATCCTGTTTTATTATCATTTAACCAATCTGGTTCCTGGGTTTTATATAAAGCTCTTTCAGGATGAGGCATCATTGCCAAAACGTTGCCTTTTGCATTTGTCAAAGCAGCTATATCCATATCCGATCCATTGGGATTATGGGGAAATATTTGTTTTGCTAACTTTCCTTTCTTGTCAATATACTGACAAGCAATCAAATCATGTCTTACAAGTTCACCTTGTATACTTTTGGCTACCATAAACTTGCCTTCCTGATGCGCCACGGGTAAGTGCATTTTTTTGATATCCGTTAACCAGGGAGAGCTATTTTTTGAAACTTTTAGATTTATCCAACGACATTGATATACAGCTGAATCATTTTCTACCAAAGCAACTTCTCTAGTAGTTGAATTTATCGCTGGAACAATCCCCAAATTAACAAGGATCTGACATCCATTACATATGCCGATCACCAATTTATCTTTCAATAAAAATTCTGAAAGATGATCGAATAAATTATTTTTAATTTTATTCGCCATTGCATTGCCCGAACCCGTATCATCACCATAAGAAAACCCTCCAGGAAACGCTACAATTTGAAATTGATTAAGCGTTTCAGGATTATCGATCAAATCATTTATATGAACAATTGATCCCTTAAAGCCTGTTTTTGTAAAAGCATGCAACGTTTCATCTTCACAGTTAATGCCATAGCCTGAAATAATTAATGCTCTCATAATTTTTTTATATTTCCTTTATATGCTCTGGTTAGATCACTTACAGTAACTTGGATTGAATCTTTGTTAGAAAGACGACATAAGAATTTTTTCTTCGATGTACATTCTCCAACACGGTTAATGATATGTCGGGTAAATAATTTTTCAAAAAATTTTTTATTGGATGGTTTAATGGAAACAATCATCCGACTTTGAGACTCCGCAAACAGTGTGTTAGCTGATCCAAACAAATTAATTCTTGATAAATCAAGCTGCATACCCGTCTGTGATGCGATGGCCATTTTTGAGAAGGCTACGCCCAATCCCCCCATATGCACGCTAATGGCTGAAGAAATAAGGTCTTTTTTATTCGCCCTGCTGAATACGTTGTATAATTTCAGGGCTTTTTTTGGATTAACAGATGGCACGTTAATATTTTCATATCCGAACATGTTCCCGTATTCTGAACCTCCCAGCTCTTCTTTTGTTTCTCCAATCACGTAGATCAAATCTTTTATCGAGGGACAGATAGAGGTTAAGTCATTAATTGATTTCACTATTCCTAATGATGAAATTAATAGTGTCGGAGGTATGGATATTTTTATTTTATTATTTTTTGCGTCAAAACCGCTGAAATCATTATACATACTATCCTTGCCAGAGATGAAAGGCGTTCGGTACGCAAGAGCATAGTCGTGGCAAGCCTCGGCTGCTTTTTTTAACTGATACAATCGCTCTTCTTCCTCAGGACTACACCAACAAAAATTATCTAAGAGGGCTATCTTTTTTATGTTCGCGCCAAGAACAACTAAATTGCGAACAGCGGTATCCACTGAGCAAGCCGCCATTTTGTATGCATCTAAATTTGCATAACGTGGAAAAGCAGCCTGGGATAGGGCCAGGGATTGATTGGAGGAAAAAAGAGGCTTGATTGCTGTTGCATCACTAAAAACTCTCCCCTCTCCTTGAAGCGGTTTAATAATAGATGTTGCCTGCACTTCATGATCGTATTGAGTGCTGATAAATTCTTTTGAACAAATGTTAGGACTGGCAAGAAGAGTTAAAAGCTCTTTCTTAAAAGAGTGTTTTTTTATTTGTGATTTTTTTATATTTATAAAACTTGGTTTGGATGTTTTTAAGTGAAATTTTGGATACCCTTCATGTAAAAACTTCATGTCCATATTCATCACATCAACATTGTTATAACGAACAATTGCTTTCTTTTTTTTAGTAAACTTGCCAATCGAAGTCGCCTCCACACCACGTTGAGTAAAAATAGAAATAACTTTTTGAACATTCTTTGGATGAACGGCTAGCGTCATCCGCTCTTGCGATTCAGAAATCCAGATTTCCCATGGATACAATCCTTCATATTTGAGCGGAATTTTTTCTAAATCAATTGCAAAGCCCCCGCTTTCTTTAGCCATTTCTCCAACAGAGGATGACAAGCCGCCAGCACCATTGTCCGTAATGCTTGAATATAAATTTTTCTCTCGCAGTTCACGAATAATCACATCCGAGAATTTCTTCTGCGTTATAGGATCTCCTATTTGCACCGCAGTAACAGGGCTGTTTGGATCTAGCTTTTCTGATGAAAAAGTAGCTCCGTGTATGCCGTCTTTTCCGACGCGACCTCCCACTATGATAACATGGTCTCCTGGTTGCGCTCCTTTTAAATGTGATAATTGACCTTTTATTTTACGAGGAATAAGTCCAACTGTGCCGCAGAAAACCAATGGTTTTCCCGCATATCCGTCATGAAAATAAACCGTCCCTTGAGGCGTTGGAATACCTGAGCAATTTCCTCCAACACGCACGCCATTAATAACCCCTTTGGCAATCAAGCGCGCTGGGAGCATAGGATTTTTTTTGTTTTGTTGACGATATAGATCATAATTTTTATGTGGATAGGCAAAATAAAATGCATAGGTGTTGGCAATTGGTTTTGCTCCTTTGCCAAAACCCAGACAGTCACGATTGACGCCCACGATACCTGTTATAGCTCCTCCAAACGGGTCAAGAGCCGAAGGCGTATTATGCGTTTCCACCTTGTGGCACACCAACCAGTCATTATCAAAACTAACAGCTCCTGCATTGTCCGAGAAGAGTGATACGCAAAAATTATCTTTTCGTTTTTTTATGATTTTTCTTGTTGCACCACGAATGTACGTATTAAAAATGCCTTTATGAATGTTGTCAATGGAAGATGAAAATATTTTGTGCTTGCAGTGCTCGGACCAAGTTTGGGCCAGTGTTTCAATTTCAACGTCAGTTGATTGTCTTTTTTGTTTATTAAAATACGCTTGAATAGCTTGCAGGGAGGCGACATCCAAGCCAAGCGGGCCTCTTCTAATTTTATTATTTTCTAAAATCCCCTGTTTGCCAATTTGATGAAGTTCTTCTTGGGAAACATTCAAATTTATTTTTTTCGTTATGTATTTTTTTTGTGATAATTTTACATTGAAATCAGTTATTTTATTAGAGCGCAATTTTTTGAGATAATCCTTGAAACTTAAAATAGTAATGCCGTGTATCAATGGATTAGAATTTTCAGCGGCAACAGCGTCAATGATATTCTTCTCTTTGGTGTCCAGAAAATATAAAAGAGCGCTTCCAATCGAAAGGCTCTTTTTTACATTTTTTAGATTTTCTCTAATAATTTCTTCAGCTGTATGACCCACATTGTCTGTGACACCGGGTAAATAACGAACTTCAATCACCCATTTAAATTTCCCATAAGCGCTTAGAATTTTTATAATATTTTTTGCATTAAGATTTTGCTGGGAAACAGGATTGCACAACAATTGACCAGCTTGAGTAAATTGTTTGACGGATAAATTGACTGAAACATAGTAGACTTCAGTAATTTTTAAGTTAGCCAGTTGTTTCCGAGAAAACAGGGCCGCAAGTGATTTTTCCCTTCCAGTTGAATGTATATTTAATATCTGGATTTGACTTGGCATCAATAACGTAGATTTAATTTACGAATTAAATAATTAAAGTATAATATTAATGCACTCTGTAACGATTCGTTTAAAAGTAATTAATTAGATGGCAACATACAAGGATGCGGGCGTAAATATTGAAGCGACTGATGCAATGGTGGAAGATATTGTCACCTATAGCAATAAAACATCGCGACCTGGACAGATAAGTAACATTGGCGGTTTCGCAGGAATATTCGATCTAAAAAAATGCGGTTATTCTGATCCCCTTCTAGTTACATCGACAGATGGGGTTGGCACAAAGATTTTATTAGGCATCGAGACAGGTCTTTTAGATGGTCTTGGTTTTGATTTAGTCGGGATGTGCCTGAATGACACTGTTTGTCATGGCGCTGATCCTCTTTTTTTTCTAGACTACTACGCCTCCTCAAAAATAGATAAATCTTCATTCTTAGAAATAGTTAGAAGCATTGCTCTAGCTTGTAAGGAAAGTGGATGTTTATTAATTGGGGGAGAGACAGCGGAAATGCCGGGGGTGTACCGATCAAACGATTTTGATTTAGCAGGTTTCTGTGTGGGAGCTGTAGAAAGGCAGGGGCTGCTTCCGCAAAAAGATAACATGAATGAAGGTGATGTATTGATAGGCGTAACCTCTTCTGGATTTCACTCCAACGGATACTCTCTTGTTAGAAAAGTATTAAAAGATAAGAGTTGTGACTTAAATGGCAAAACGCCATTCGATTCGAATTGGAAAACTTTAGGCGAAGCTGTGATGGAACCAACAAAGCTTTATCATTCTATTTTAAAACCCTTTGTTGAAAAAAATATTATTAAAGGTATGGCCCATATCACGGGCGGAGGAATTATTGGAAACGTTCCCCGGATGCTGCCTGACAATTTAGGCGCAGATATTAATAAAAGTTTTTTACCAAAAAATAATCTTTTTGATTGGTTCCAAGATCTTGCAAGCATGAAAAAGCAAGACATGTTTAACACCTTTAATTGCGGCATGGGGATGATCCTTATCATTGACAATAAAGAAAAAAAGAATTTTTTTGAATTAGTCAATGGAGATAAAGATTTTTTTGAAATTGGTTCTCTAACCTCATCCTCACAATCAAATTATTGTTCCATAAGTTGAAAAAAGTAAGAACAGCAATCTTTATCTCTGGGCGTGGATCTAATATGAGTGTTTTAATCGAAGCTGCAAAAAAAAATGATTTTCCATCCACTATTAATCTTGTGATGTCTAATAAAGAAGATGCGGAAGGCATAAATATTGCGGCTTCTCATCAAATCAAAACTCAATACGCAAATAAAAAAGAATTTGAAAGTGTGGCCCAAAGTTTATTAAGGGATGAAAAAATTGAACTCATATGTTTAGCTGGCTTCATGCAAATCATATCAAAAGAATTTCTTCAAAGATGGAAAGATCGAATTATTAATATTCATCCCTCATATTTACCATACTTCAAAGGATTAAATGCTCAAGAACAGGCTATAAAAGCAGGAGCGTCATATTCCGGTTGTACCGTTCATTTCGTTAATGAAAAAATAGATGATGGAGAGATTATTTTGCAAAAAAAAATGGCAATTAATGCAAATGATAATACCGAATCCCTCTCAAAAAAAATATTAAGAGAGGAACATATTATTTATCCGAAAGCCTTGGAAATTGTTGCAGGTAAGATATTGAAAACTAAGAATTAATGAAAAACAACTCCATTCCTCCATACAAAAAGAAGGATAAATACGTCTCCTTTGAAGCCAGATTTACAGCCCAACATCGGCATCAATTAAGTATTAAAGAAGAATGCGGTGTTTTTGGAATCAGTGACAACAAGGATGCCGCCGCCTTAACCGCTCTGGGATTGCATGCTCTCCAGCATAGAGGTCAGGAAGGGTGCGGTATCGTTACCTATGATAATGTAAATTTTCATTTGGAAAGAAGATTGGGGCTGGTCGGTGATAATTTCACCAAATCACAAACATTAGAAAAATTATCTGGAAGTATGGCAATTGGTCATAACCGTTATTCCACATCAGGTAGAGACACGATGCGCAACGTTCAACCTTTTTACGCCGACCTCCATGGAGGAGGCGTTAGCATCGCCCATAACGGGAATTTAACCAACGCCATTATGCTGCGCGAATCACTCGTAAAAGACGGGGCTATTTTCCATACCACTTCCGATACCGAAACAATTGTTCAATTAATTGCCCGCTCTAAAAAAAATATGATCGTGGAAAAAATTATTGATGCGTTGTGGCAAATTCAGGGTGGCTATGCCCTTACCATGCTCTCTAACGAAATGTTGATTGGTATTCGTGACCCTTTTGGAATTCGTCCTCTTATTTTGGGCAAGTTGGATCACTCTTATATCCTAGCTTCAGAAACGTGCGCCCTTGATATTATAGGGGCAGAATATGTTCGTGATATTGAAAACGGGGAAATTGTAATTATAGAAAAAGGAAAACTGAAAAGCATTAAACCTTTTCCTATAAGAGCAAAACGCCCTGATGTTTTTGAATACATTTATTTTGCTAGACCTGATAGTTTGCTGGAAGGTCAATGCGCTTATGAATATAGAAAGAATCTTGGAGAACAACTTGCAAAAGAATGCGGGGTCCGACCTGATGTTGTCGTCCCTGTTCCGGACTCAGGCGTTCCCGCGGCACTTGGTTATAGTCAGGCAGCAGGTATTCATTTTGAATTAGGACTTATTCGTAATCATTACGTTGGAAGAACGTTTATTCAGCCATCACAAAACATTCGCAGTCTAGGCGTAAAACTGAAGCTGAATGCAAATAAATCTTCCATCAAGGATAAAGTTGTGGTTCTTATTGATGATTCATTAGTAAGAGGCACAACCTGTCATAAAATTATAAAAACACTCTATCACGCAGGGGCAAAAGAAGTTCACGTGCGCATTGCCAGTCCTGAGATCAAATTTCCAGATTTTTATGGAGTTGACACGCCGACAAAAAAAGAGCTGCTGGCTGCAAATAAATCAAATGAGGAAATTTGTGAATACATTGGCGCCAAATCTCTTAAGTTTTTATCTCTTGATGGACTTTATAAAGCCATGGGCCATGAAAAAAGAAGTGCTGAGTCACCTCAGTTCACGGATCATCATTTCACCGGTGATTATCCTGTCAAGCCATTGGATCATCTAAATGATGATAAAATCACGCAACTCTCTCTCCTTAGCCTCGCATCCAATCAATAATGAATTTTTAAAAAGATGAACGTTTTAGTTGTAGGAAACGGAGGTCGTGAACATGCTTTATGTTCATCCATTCAAGAATCCCCGCAATGTGAGAAACTATTTTGCATTCCAGGAAGTGACGCTATCGCCTCAATTGCTGAATGCCATCCCGTTAACATCAATGATAATCAGGCTGTTGTAGAATTTTGTAAACAACGAAACATTACGTTTGTTGCGGTAGGGCCTGAATTTCCCTTGACTAATGGACTTGTCGACGACTTAGAAATTAATAACATTGCTGCCTTTGGTCCAGATCAGAAAGGGGCCATGCTCGAAAAATCAAAAATATATACAAAAGAAATTTGTGATGAATATGATGTGCCGACAGGGCGATATAAAAAATTTGATGATTTTGAAGAAGCCTGTGAATATTGTGCCGCCATATCTTTTCCGGCCGTCATTAAAGCTGATGGTTTGGCAGCTGGCAAAGGTGTCATTATCGCACAAAACCAAACAGAAGCTGAGCAGGCAGTCTTCAAATGTATGAAGGAAGAAGCTTTTAGTGATGCTGGAAAAGAAATTATTATCGAAGAGTTTTTAGAGGGAGAGGAGGTAAGTTTATTTTCTCTTGTTGACGCCAGTGGATTTATTTTACCTCTGACTACGGCACAAGATCATAAAAAAATAAATGAAGGTGAAAAAGGTTTGAACACGGGTGGCATGGGGGCTTATTGTCCGGCACCTTCTATTTCTAATGATCGATTGCGTGCATTAAGTAATCAGTTTGTCGCTCCGATTGTGAAAGCTTTGCAAAATAGAGGCATTGCTTTTAGGGGAATGTTTTATGCTGGAATTATTCTCACAAAACATGGTCCGAGGTTATTAGAGGTTAATGTTCGATTTGGTGATCCTGAAACACAAGCTATTCTTCCACGTATTAGAAGTGATGTTCTCGAAATATTGCGTGCAGCGTCAATAGGAAAATTGAACCAGATAAAGGAAATTGAATGGGACCATCGTTATTGCATGACTGTTGTTATGTCTACTAAGGGATATCCGGAGGATTACCCAAGAGGTACACCGATGCCAAATTTAGATATAATTAATCTATCTCCAGACCACTACGTTTTTCATGCAGGAACAAAAAAACAAAATGGAAATTGGGTATCGAATGGCGGAAGAGTGTTGGCGGTAAGCAGCCTGGGTGAGACAATTAATAAAGCAAGGGATAATGTTTATTCAACCATCGATCAAATTGAATGGAAAGATGGATATTATAGAAAAGATATAGGATATAGGTATGCAAAATGAGAAATGAAGTATTAATTGAAGGAAAAACAAAAATTATTCAAAAGGGAAAAAGCCCGCACACGGTAAGAATGCTTGCTAAAGATTTTTTAACAGGAGGGGACGCGGCAAGAAAAGAAGAAATTACGGACATTGGCATTCAAAAAACAAAACAAGCTTCCAATGTATTTAAAACGCTCAAACATAACAATATTCCAACATCTTACATTGAATTATCATCACCCAACACAATTCTGTGTGATGCGTGTGACATGCTTCCTTTAGAATTTGTTGTAAGACGTTATGCCTGGGGTAGTTATTTACTGAGAAACACTCAGTATAAAAAAGATATTGAAAATCCTCATCGTTTTGACAAGCCCGTTTGGGAAATTTTTCACAAACACTCGGCTATTATGCCGCCCCATGTTGAGACGCCAACACAAATGGATGAAAATGATGCAAGGGACAAGTATCTGCGAGATGGAAGATGGGAAGATGGCGTCTACACCGATCCCTACGTTAAAATTGGTGATAAATGGGACTTATTTTCCGCCAAAGATCCTGTAATAGGTGATGCGTTAATGCGCACGCCTAACCTACTGAATGAAGAGGAATTGAATACTGCCATCAATGATATTGTTATTCCAAGCTTTGAGGCGCTGGAAAAAAACTGGATGGAAGTATCTACCGTTGACGGTCCTGTGCATTTAGTTGACATCAAATTTGAGTTAGGATTTCGAACAAAAGACAGAAAATTAGTTTTATCGGACGTGGTGGATAATGACAGTTGGCGTATTTGGCCGGGCGGTCGTCCTGATAAACAACTTGATAAACAATCTTTTCGCGAAGGGGAAAATCTCTCTAAAGTTTCCAATAAATATCAACTCGTGACAGAATTAACAAATCAATTTAAAGGGGTGTAGAATGACAAAACCTGTCGTCAGTATCATCATGGGCAGTCAATCCGACTGGGAAGCAGTTAAACCGGCTTCCGATGTTCTAAAAGAATTCAACATTATGCATGAATGCAAGATCATCTCTGCTCACCGCACGACAAAACGTCATTCTGATTTTTGCAAAAATGCGAAAAAACGCGGCATTCAAGTCATTATCGCTGCTGCAGGCGGAGCTGCTCATTTACCGGGTGTCACGGCCGCGCTTACGCCTCTCCCTGTTTTAGGCGTGCCCATGACAAGCACCCTTTCTGGCTTAGACAGCCTGCTCTCCATTGTTCAAATGCCTTCTGGCATTCCTGTTCCAACAATGTCCATAGGTAAGGCGGGTTCAAAAAATGCGGGTTTGGCAGCCATTCGAATTTTGGCATTAAAAGATAAAAAAATTGCAACTAAGCTTGATAAATTTATTATCAATATGGAAAAAGCAGTTCCCACCAAACCGAAAGATCCGAAATAAATTTAACGTATAATATCGTGCACGTCACTTTCGCGGGCGCCAGCTTTTGAGATAAAGACATACTCACAATTATTCTGCATTTTTTTAATTGTACGATGTCCGGTGTAACCCATAGATGATTTTAAGCCGCCTATTAGTTGATACAAGACATGTTCCACTTTACCTTTGTAAGGAACCATCCCTTCAACACCCTCTGCCACTAATTTATTTATATCTTTTGTCTCTTCTTGTGAATATCGATCAAAAGAACCTCTTTGCATTGCTCCAACTGAGCCCATGCCGCGATATTTTTTATAAATAATGTCTTTAATTTTTATTTTATTACCAGGAGACTCGTCCGTTCCTGCAAGCAGTGATCCAATCATACATACAGTCGCGCCGCCCGCAATGGCCTTGGCAATGTCTCCGGATGTTTTAATGCCTCCATCGGCAATTACGGGAATCTTATGTTTAGAGGCTACGCTAAAAACATCGATAATGGCTGACAGCTGGGGAACGCCGACTCCGGTAATTATTCTTGTAGTGCATATGGAACCTGGTCCTATGCCAACCTTAATAGCATCGACGCCAATGTTAATAAGAGCAAGAGCTGCCTCTTTGGTTGCAATGTTTCCAACAACCAAGGGAGTTTTTTTCAGTTTCTTTTTCGCAACTTTAATAAAATCTAAGGTTGTCTTTGTGTGCGCATGCGCCACATCAATAAAAATAGCATCAACTCCTGCATCAAGCAATTTCGACAATCTTTGAAAAGCATTATTTTCAACACCTATGGCAGCCGCTACTAATAAATTGCCTTTCTTATCCAGGCTCGAGTTCATAGATGTGGATTTTTTTATCTTGTATTGTTTTACCTTTTGAACCTCTTTTACTTGTTTTTGAACGGATATATTGCGATGAATTACACCTAATCCACCACAAAGTGACATCCCAATGGCCATTTTACTCTCTGTAACTGTGTCCATCGCGGAAGATATAATGGGCATACTAAGATTTAAATTCGCAAGTTTAACAGAAGTGACGACGTCCTTTGGCTTTACATTGGAAAAACCGGGCGAGAGAAGAACGTCATCAAAAGTTATAGAATATCTGGAAATTATATTATGAACCATAGATGATAATAATTATAAAATTGTGATTCGTAAGTTTATTTTTTTTATATAATCACAACTCAGACATCAGCTGCGAATGATTTTAAGGAAGGTTATATTTTAAAAAGTGATGCGGTTAAATCGGAGAGATTATCCTCCCAAAAAACTTCTCGTCGGAATAATTCCGGTTCAACATTAAAACAAACTGCCATCGCCGATAAATATACTGCCCGTGCATCAAGGGTTGACAGTAAGTCTCTTCCTTCAAAAAGATTACTTTTCTTCAGTCCTGGCCAATCGGTGTGTACTTGTGCGCTTTTTAATAAACCTCCCGCCATTAAAATCGCACTGCCCCACCCGTGATCTGTTCCATTCCCGCCGTTCTGCTTAACAGTTCTTCCAAACTCAGTTAAAGTGAGAATAAGAGTATTGTCGAAAGAATCGCCAAGATTGTCTTTCAATTCTTCTACAATGTCATCTATTTCTTCCAGGCGGTCACCGTGAAGACCGTCATCTCCGCATTGACCGGCGTGAGTATCAAACCCATCCAGATCGAAGACCGCGATACTGGGTCCGTCTTCAACGCGAAGCAATTTTGCTGTTTCCTTGGCCAGCGATCGATGGTTTCTTCCGGCCCTTCCCGATGTCATCATGGAAAGAGGTCTTTTTTGAATGATGTCCATTACCATCTGCAGATTTTTCTCCCCGCTTTCTTTATAAACAGAAGATAAAGACTCTAAAACAGTATTTGATGGTAGGCTTCCTTTTGCCGGGTAGTAATTGTCATTCAACGGCACTCCTCGAAGTAACAACGGCATGGGCAGTGCCAACGCTAAACCTTCACCGACATAATTGGCTGCCTTCATGCCCCGTCCCAACCAACCTGTTTTTTCCTGATAAGGCACTTTACCGCCAGACTCCATTAAATTTTGCCCGTCAAAATGAGATCTGCCAGTGTAAGGAATGCTCGTGGCATGAACAAACGCGGCTTGGTTGTTTTTCCACAATTCATAAAAAGTGTTTAATTTCGGATGTAAGGCGAAATCCGAGTTTAATTTATGGGTGCCTTCAACAATTAGTTTTTTTCTTAATTTTATTAAATTTTTATCTCCTATGACAGGAACAGCGGTTAATCCGTCCATCCCTCCTCGAAGGGATATAATAATTAAATTCTTTTTTTCTTTTGCCATTGCTCGTGAAGGTAAATTAATGCCGGTTAAGAAAACACTGGCCGCTCCTCCAATTAAAAAATCTCTTCTGGTGCAGTTCATGCTTTTAACATCTCCGGAGAATTACAAACTATTGCAAACTTATTTTTATAATTGTCTTGGTTGTCAAATAATTCATAAATTTTTTCAGGTTGATCAAAATTTTTTTCAATCATATTTTTTATAATATCATCATCTCTCACAAGTCCCCTGTTGGCCATTTTGGAGGCAAATATTAATCGTCGTATCATTAACTCAGGAGAGATCCAGTCTTCTTCGAAATCTGACCATCCATTTGGTTGCGCTGGACGATAAGGCAGGTGTCCTAACTCCTCTAAAGTCCATTCAATCTCTCTTTGTGAATCCAATGGTTCGTGTTTAAAATCATATTTCATTTTGTCAGGCTCAGGTGTCCAATAAAATCCAAATATGCGTGCCATTTGCAATGCCCATGTCTCAGGTTGTTGAAATTTTCTTGTTCTGCTTGCGTAATCCCATGCTTGTTTGACAACGGCCTTATGAATCTCAGGCAGATGACCGTCAGACTTTTCCCAAGCTTTAATAACAGGATTAATCATATCTTCTGTTGGGTTATCCGTTATAAAATGCCGGCATAATTTCGTTGCAATAAATTTTTTGCAATTTGGATGATGAACAAGATCTTTGATGACATGAAAAAGTTCACGTTTGCCGTCCGGAGCATATTCTTTTCCAAGAATTGTCTTGTTATTGGGCTGATGTGTTTTAAAATTAAACCAAACATCTCCAGTCTCCAGTCTTTTTTGATTCCATTTATGTTCCCATCCCGTCATAACATACGTCATTTGGATAACGTCTTCTTGGGAATATCCAGCTTCAGGCGATATGGTGTGAAGTTCGAGTAATTCTCTTGCATGATTTTCATTTATCGTCTCTCTGTCTTCTATTCCCCGTCTGGATAAGGGGCCTACTGACTCAGAATTATCGAGGTGATGAATCATGCACCATGACGTAGTCACATCCCTTACCATCTGTTCAAAAGTATTGACCATATTTGGTCTTATTATTTCACGCTGATAGGGGCCCACGCTAAACTCAGCCAGAAAATCTTTCTCACTAATGGCAAAATGATTTCCCCAAAAATGCCAAAACCGTTCAAAAACGGGTGAATTGCCGTTGATGGCTTCATAATGTCTTATTGTCAGTTCGTTACTTTCAAAAAATCTCTCACCAGTTTTATTCCGCAACTTGTTTTTTTCACTTTTGTACTTAGTTTTATTATTTTTATATTTTTTTCGTAAAACCTTCCTGTCTCCATAAACCCATTCACCATATTTTTTACGCATCTCTTTTTCAGAGAAGATTTTTCCTCCCCATATGAATGGAGGAACTTCATCAAGTTGATTACGCGCCCATTTGAGAGGATCGGATGGAACTGTATCTTCTGGACCGAGTCCGAAACTTACTTTTCGATAAAATGATTCATACATTTATTTTGTTCTCTCTGTTTAACATCCCCACTTAGGCCGTTCCATCAAAAATCTTGAATCAACTTCACTGTATTCCGTGTACCCCATACGACTGATCGCCCGCATGGCAAGACTGTTAATCTTATTATTTTTAATGAACTTATCATCAATGTGGATCCCCACCACTTCACCTATGATCATTTTGTTTTGATTTTTATTTGTCGATGTTGTCTTTAAATCTATTTTTTTCAGGAGTCGGCATTCCAGACTCACAGGACTCTCCGCAACCGAAGGGGGCTTGACCATTCTTGATTTTCTTTTTTTTAATTTCATTAATATAAATTCATCAACATTATTGGGAGCGTCAATGGAGCTTTGAACAACTTGCTGTATTAGTTTTTTTGTTGCCAGACTTACCACAAACTCTTTGGTGGCTAAAATGTTGGCAATGCTGTCTTTCAATCCCCCCTGGCTGTGATAAGCTGTTGCCGCGAAATGACTTGAGGGGGCGTGTACGCAACAGCGTTGAAAAAAGAATAAGGAGCTAAGTTTGCAATTCCTTTTTTTGATGACGATGAAATCCACCCGATTGGACGGGGAAAAACTAAGGCGTTGAAAGGATCTGCCTTGAAAGGATGCCCTTTTTTTGGTTCATAAAACATTATCCGCCGAGAAACAAACGACCGACAGCCTCGTTTTTTAAAAGATCGTCGCCTTTGCCGGCCAGCACCACTTCCCCTGAAGCAAGAACGTATCCAATGTCAGCAAACTCCAGGCCTTTCTTAGCGTTTTGCTCGACCATAATGATTGTTTTGCCGTCAACCTTCTGCAGGTCAGATAAAATATTAAACACCATATCGATGTATTTTGGCTCCAACCCAATAGAGGGTTCATCAACTAACAGGACAGAGGGTTCCATGATCAGTGCGCGTGATATTTCCAATAAACGCCTTTCACCTCCTGACAGGACTTTCGCTTTATCATAACGTCTTTGTGCCAGGCGTTCATATTTATCAAGAACCTTAACAGCCTTATCTTTCGCGTTATCAAACGTGCTGTCAAGATACCCCCCCATCCACAGATTTTCTTCAACAGTCATGTCTGGAAAGATGGAGCTGTCCTGCAAGATGTAGGCGATGCCAGCCTTTTTTAATTTTTCGTGAGGCGTTAATCTTGTAATGTTCTCTCCCTTAAGCGCGATTGTTCCATCAAAAATATCATTCAATCCAAATATGGAATGTAATACTGTTGACTTTCCCGCTCCGTTCGGCCCGATGAGGCACAGTGACTGCCCCTCTCCAATTCTTAAGTTGATATCGTGTAAAATTTCCATTTTACCGTAACCTGACTTGAGCAGGTCTATTGACAGGTATGAATCCTTTTCAATTATCTCTTCCAGGAGTTTCGCGTCCGGCTTGTTGGAAAATAATTTTTTTGATTCTTCCGCTATCTTTTCAAAAGAAATGACTGTTTCAACCGTGCCTGCTCCGTATCCCTTTATTTTTTCATCAACCATTTATTTACTGGGCTCCAAGATAGGCATCAATGACTTTTGAATTATTTCTGATGTCAGCGGGCGAGCCCTCGGCCAGTAATTTCCCATGCGCCAGACAGTAAATGCGCTCAGCCAGGTTCATGATCACGCGCATATTATGTTCTATGACCAACAGGGTAATGCCAAATTCCTTGTTGGCGGTTTTCAAGCGCTCTATTAAACTATTGATCAATGTTGGATTGATGCCGGCGGTTGGTTCATCCAATAATAACATTTTCGGTTTATTCATTAAGGCCATGGCGAATTCCAGTAATTTTTGTTGACCAAATGATAACTCGCCGGCTCGCAAAAAACGTTTTTCATACAATCCTACAAATTTAAGCAAATCCTCCGCGCGCCTGTCTTCTTCAGGGGGGATTTTAGAAAACATTGTTAAAATATTCTCTTCTTCGTGTGGAATGCTAATTCGCATATTTTTCATGCAATTAATGTCACCGTAAATTTTAGTTTTTTGAAAAGTTCTAAGCAAACCCAAGCGGGCAATGCTGGGAATGGTGAAATTTGTAATGTCATTTTCTTCAAAGAGGATCGTGCCTCCGTCAATAATATGTGTTCCAACAATTGAATTAAAAAGAGTTGTTTTTCCAGAACCATTTGGGCCAATCAAGCCAACAATTTCACCTTGATTAACTTTAATGGAAATATCTTCATTGGCAACAACGCCGCCAAAAGATTTAGATGCGCCTTCAACGTTTAAAATCTGCGTCATGTTTTATTTTGTTCTCCTTCATCAACAACCTCTCCAAACATTTGCGGAAATTTAGTGCGCAAGTATCCCATGATGCCGGTAGGAAAGAATATAACAATAATTACAATTAAAAAACCAAGGGTAACGCGTTGCCATCCGAGGAACTTCACCCACAAAAAATCTTTTAACAAATAAAAAACTATAGCGCCGATTATTGGTCCCCACAATGTTCCCTTGCCGCCAAGAATGGCCATCAAAACCATCCAAACCCCCAAGGTGGCTCCGGCAAAAGCTATGTCATGTGGATCGACATATCCCACTACATTGCCACTGATACCGCCAGCGATTCCAAGAAAAAAAGCTGAGATACACCATCCAAGCGTTTTATATTTTTTAGTCGGCATTCCCATGGATTCAGCCTTATCCTCGTCATCCCGGATGGCGTTAAGGGCTAGCCCGAAGCGTGTGGTGTACAACCACCGTAAAAAAAAGAATGCGCCAAAAACAAGTGCCACACTTAGATAATAAAAGATCAATTTATCAGTGTGAATGTTTCCAACCTCTTTTGGAAAAACCGGAACTGTCATGCCCACGGTGCCTCCAATTGTGTCAATGCCCCCCGCTAGTTCAGCTGCAGCCACACCCAGACCAAGCGTGCCAATAGCAAAATAATGACCGCGCAAGCCAAGAATGCCTCCGCCAATTAAATAGGCTATAATCGGTGGGATAAGCCCAGCAAGAATTAAACCAGCAACGAGTCCTATAAAATACTGATTAGGGGTATGGAGAAATGTTTTTTCCCCCCCTGATTCATTCCATTCAAAAACATCAAAAAACAACCCGACCTGAGTGGATATGCAAACGTACATTCCAAGGCCAAAAAAAACAATGTTGCCAAAAGAATTATATCCCATCTGCCCCCCTTGGACATCCCAAGTCATTGCCAGAACGATGAAAATAGACAGGGTTGTAAAATACACAACGCGAGAGGGAATAAGGTGCGGAGCGGTAATCGTCAGCAATAAAATAATGATAAAGATTAAAATGTTTTTGTTCATTTTAAATATTCTCTTTTCTTTGATAGGCGGAAGCTTCGCCATATGAGTATGACTACGAGCAAGGAGAATACGAATGCTAGTCTAAATATGGTCCCGAATAAAAAATCAGCATATTGTTCAGCAACACCAAGGCCCACGCCAGATACTATGACGGCGGGAAGATTGCCCAATCCTGCTACAATGACAATCATGAACGAGCGAATTGTATAAGGAAGTCCAATATAAGGATGCAAAGTGAAGGTCATGGAAACAATCGCCCCCGCAACACCGCAAATAGCCGCATTCAATCCAAATGTTATGGCGTAAACGTGATTAGTGTTAATGCCCAGAATTTTCGCAGCTCTGGCATTTTGTGCCGTCGCCCGTATAGCTTGCCCCATTTTAGACAGTTTCATAAAAAGAACAATAATGCCCGCCGATATTATTGAGACAACAAAGGCGACAATTTTAATATTTGGAATAGTAACATTGTAGTCAAACAAAAATGATGTTCCTAGACTTGCTTCAGCCACTTGGACATCAGCGCCAAAAAATATATTCATGAGTTGTTGAATCATGATGCTTAAGCCAAAAGTTGCAAGAATGGATATGAACAAATCTTTTTCCACAACACGGTTTACAACAATGTAATACAAGCACCATCCCACAACAAAGAGCACGGCAGGTGATGCGATGAGACCGTATAAAGGATGAATCCCAATTTTATATAATCCGAATGCAACATAGCCCCCTAATATGACTAACTCGCCTTGCGTGATGTTAATGATATTCATCACTCCCCACACAAGGGCCATACCATAAGCAATCAGGGCAAAAATTGATCCAAGGATAATACCATCGATTAATGCCTGGATCATTAAGTAGGGGGATTGAAAAATCAAGAAGTCCATAAAGTTAATTCGCCCCCTTTAATTTAAAGGAGGCGATAAATATGTAAAATGTTTTTTATCTCTCAGACCACTTAGGCACAGGCCAGATAAGATCAGCTGCAGCCCATTTAGTTGGCGCTACAACTGCATTTTGACCATTTTGTACTTGAAACAGAACCATCGGTTTTGCAATATTTTGTCCACCATCACTGAATTTGATGTTGCCATAAAACGTTTGCATTTCTGTTACGGCCAATGCGTCGCGGACTTTTTCAGTATCAAATGAATTAGCTCTTTCAAACGCGTCCTTCCACACTAACAATGCAGCAGAAGATTCAGCTGATTGATAAGGGGGGTCATAATCGTAGGCACTTGCAAAAGTACTTGCATAATCACCAGCTGATCCAAAGAATGAATCACTATAAGTTAGTGACTTATGCCACTGTGCAGCGCATAACGCGTATTCACCCGCATTATTTTCAAAATTTTTATTAATTTTTGCCGCATCACAATGCGTCATAGCTAACATAGGAACATCAACTTTCATTTCTGAAATTTGACGTATCGCTGTCATCGCGCCTTTAGAATGACCTGACACAGCAAGAACATCTGGTTTAGTTGCTTTTACTTTAGCCAGAATGGACGCCATATCATCAAGCTCTTTCGGCAGAGTATCATCAACAACTATTGTCATCCCATGACGCTCAACTGCCTCAACGACACCAATTTTAACATCTTGTGAAAAAGCATCACCTTCAAATGCCATAGCAACTTTTACATCAGAAGCTTTGCCGCCAGCAGCAACTGCTTTTTCAGCCGCTAAGTCAATTGCAACTTCCAAATATTGGTTCGCTGCAGATAAAACAGCGAATAAATATTTATATCCTTTGGTAAATAAGGAGCGTGAAGCTCCGTTAGCTTCAACCATTGGAATTTGATATTTTTCAGTAATGGGTGCAATCGCTTTTGTTAATCCCGAACTGTAAGGGCCCAGCATATACTTAACGCCATCTTGATTAATTAAACGCTCAGCTAATTCAGCTGCACGCGCCTTATCTGATTCATCATCATAATAGATGATGTCAAATTTATATTGTTTGCCTCCAACAGTTACCCCGCCAGCATCGTTAATAGTTTTAACAGCTAGTTCATAACCATTTTGAGTATGTTTTCCATTTGTTGAATATTTACCTGTTAAGGAAACAGCAGCTCCTAAAATGATAGTATCGCCTTCAACTTTAGCTCCTGCTGGTAAAGCAAATGATATTGCTACCGCCATCACTGTCAGAATGGAAATGACTCTTTTTACTAGATTCATAATTCCTCCATAATAAAATTTTTTCGAAACAAATAAATTAACAGATAATTTCTTTAATTGGTAAATAGTTTTTACCAATGAAATAATTTTCTGTTAGTTATTCCTTTAAATTGCGGTTCTTTATTTCTTTTGATATAGATCAATTATTAATGAAAAAAGGTCGGAAATCTTTAATTTAATCGTTTTTTTGTTTGGTCTAAAGATTCTAAATTTTTTATAGGTCCTATGCTCGCAATTGTCATTGGGGTCTTCAGTATGTTTGTTGCTATTCTTTGAACAGTTTCTTTAGTCACATTATCAATTTTTTTAGTAATTTCTTCCGGTTCAATGACTCTGTTAAAACAAAGCAGTTGATTGGCAGCTGTTCTGCAACGACTATCAGCTCTTTCTCTTGACATCAAAAGACCGGCTTTCAGTTGTGCCTTGCCTTTGTTTATCTCTTTTTCCGAAATTGAATTAGGGCTATTTTTCAATTCATCACACAATACGGGAATAAGTTCTTTAATTTGTTTCTCTCCCGTGCCAGCGTAAACACCAAACAGACCCGTGTCAGTGAAGGGAAAGGCAAAAGAAGAAATGGAATATACGAGACCTCTTTTTTCTCTTATTTCTTGAAACAACTTGGATGACATGCCTTCCCCCAACAATGAACTGTATACCAGCAATGAGTAATAATCTTCATGATGCAAGTCAGTTCCCTTAAAGCAAGTTATCAAGTGAATTTGTTCCAAGTCTTTTTCTTCACGATATTCGCCCCCTGTGTAATTTGCAACAACCCTGTTATCTGTTGTGCCTTTAGGAAGATTAAGACACGCTTTTGATATTCGATCAACAAACTCATCATGATCAATTTTTCCAGCCGCACTTACAACCATTTTTTTTGGATTGTAATTTGATGTCATAAAATCTTTTATTTCATTTCTGGATATGTTTTTTATGATATCTTTAGGGCCTAGAAGTGATCTTCCTATGGGCTGATCGGGAAACGCTGTTTCTTGAAATTGATCAAACAGCTTTGAATCTGGGGAGTCCAAAGTTCTGCCTATTTCCTGAAGTATGACTCCTCTTTCAACCTCTAATTCTTCTTTTGCAAAAGTAGAGTTTTGCAAAATATCCGTCAATATGTCAATGCCCACGGGCAAGTCTTCTGCGATCAATCTGACATGGTAGGCTGTTGCTTCAGTAGAAGTGTATGCGTTGATATCCCCGCCAACATTTTCAATCGCTTCAGCAATTTGTTTAGATGTTCTGGTCGTTGTTCCTTTAAAAGCCATATGTTCTAAAAAATGAGCAACACCGTTCACGCTTGCCAACTCATCTCTGCCTCCTACAGAATTCCAGATACCCATGGCTACTGTTTCTAACCCTGGCATGTTTTGAGTAACTATGCGAAGACCGTTGTCTAAAGTTGTAACTTTTGTCATAATATTAAATTAATTCTAGTATGTGTGATTTGATTAAGTCTGTGTCATTATCTAATATAGTCATCTTTTCATCTTGATCAAAGATATTTTCTAACTCTGGTCGAAAATGTGGGAGGTTCCCGGTTGCCTCTTTTATTGCATTGCCAAACTTGCCTGGATCGGCACATGCCAGGCTTATTGCTGGTTGTTCATTGCTCATTCGTTCAAGAACATATAACCCTGTTGCCGTATGGGGATCAGCTAAATAATCATAATGTTCATTGTAATATTTAATAGTTTCTAATGTTTGAGAATTGGATACCGAATGGGTGGTATAAATTAATTGCATGTCTTGAACTATTTGATCTGATAGAACTTGCTCCCCGGTCTCGGCAAATGATTGCATTATTTTTTGCACCATATCACTATCTCTTTTTGCACTCTCAAATAATTGGCGCTCAAAATTACTAGAAACTTGGATATCCATACTTGGACTATGTGTTTTTTTCACATTGTTTATTCTCATCCTGCCTTCGCTAATTGTACGATGTAAAATATCATTCTCATTTGTAGCAATATGTAGATGATCGATTGGCAAACCCATAAACTTCGCTATTCTGGCAGAAAAAACATTTCCAAAATTGCCTGAAGGAACAATGAAATTAACTTTTTCTTGATTTGACTGAATATAGGCCCAAAAATAATAAACTGCTTGTGCAATTAGTCTGGCCCAATTGATTGAATTAACAGCTGTTAGAGATGTCTTTGATTGTAATTCATCATCAAGAAAGAGTTTTTTAACAATTTTTTGACAATCATCAAAAGTTCCTTTGAGGGCTATATTATGAACGTTCTTTTCTCCGACTGTTGTCATTTGACGACGCTGAACTTCTGACACCATTTGATGTGGATGTAAAATAAAAACTTGTATGTCGTTTTTACCTTTAAAGGCATTTATGGCCGCTGAACCTGTATCTCCGGAGGTGGCGCCCAGTACTGTGATTTTTCTATTTGAGTTTTCCAACACATGTGAAAATAAATTTCCTAAAAATTGTAATGCATAATCTTTAAAGGCAAGCGTTGGTCCGTAAAAAAGTTCTAAGATATATTTATTTTTTTCAATGTTAACTAATGGGGCTATGCTCTTAGGATTGAAACTTTGATACGTTTTATTTACTATTAAGACTAAATCTTCATCAGAGATATCTTCTTGAACAAATGGACTGATGACAGCGTGGGCAATTTCTTGATAATTTTTTCCTCTCAAGTTTTCAATAGAAATTGATGGCCACGCGGAAGGTAAAAACAAGCCACCTTCTTTGGACAAGCCTTGAAAAAGAACGTTTAAAAATGATTCTTTTAATTCGTTGTTACGCGTACTTAAATAATGCACAATAACCTCTTGTAGAAATTAATATAATTAAAGATTAACTTTTATATTCTGAAAATTCGTATGTGAATACCAGATCTTTTAAATCATTAAGATTATTGTCAGAATCCAAGGAGGGATCAAGGTAAAATACCAATGTAAATATTTTGCTCTCCCCTGGCGCAAGTGTCTGTTCAGTGAAACAAAAACACTCTGTTTTCACTAAATAAGGTATGATCGATTCAGGCGAAGCAATAAAGTTCGCTGTTGATGTAATTACCCTGTCAGATAAATTCTTTCCTTCATAGCTAATAACTCTGTTCTCTCCAACATTAATTTCAATGGTGTCTTGCAACGCCTTAAAATCCCATTCTAATAAGCTGTCTACTTCAGCCACAAATTTTATCTTCATTGTCCGATCGATAACTTTTGGCGATTCAGCTTTTGGATTGATAACTACTTGACCTGTTACAAATTCGTTATCATCCAAATTAATTCTATTTAAGAATTTAGAAGCAGGTATTGCTAGAAGCAGGATTACAAATAATAAAATAATGTTAAATACATAAAATATAATGAATTTATTTTTCTTATATCTCATGCACAAATAAACAAACTATTATCCTTCTAACTCAGCAATCAGTGCGGCAGCAATTTTTTTTGATTTGCCTAAAAATTTAACTTTTTTTATCGAATCTAAATTAGATAAATCATCATCAACAATTACAAAGCCGATCATGCCCATAGTTTTGTGTGGGGTGCACCAGTATGCATAAATGCCAGGTATGGTAAAATTAAATTCTATATCTTTTCCAACTTTAGATTTAAATTTTTCCACTCCGTCAGGTACGCCGCCCTTAGAAATAAATTCAACATTGTGGCCCTTGTCCGTAGCTTTCCAAAAAACAGTATCACCTGAATTAATTTTTACTATCTCTAAACTAAAAACCATATTTCGTTTGTCTAACTTGTTCAGCATTTCAATAGTCACGTCTTCAGCAACTGCAAAATTTGAAAAAAATAAACCAAATAAAAATACGACGAAATATCTCATTGTAATCACTCCTTAGAAATTAATTAAATATGAGTCCTTACTATGTAAATTAAAAAAAAAACATAAAATCAAAAAAATAAAAAAAAATTAAGAAGGACAAAAGGTCGCACTTGATAAGTATTTGAAATAGTTAACAAATGATTTGATTTATATCATTTCCTTACAAAAAATAAATTGATTCAAATCAATAGATCTATTAATGGATACAGATCAATGATAGTCCCTATAGTCATTCTATTGGTAATTCTTGGATCGGTGGCTTTTCATTTCTGGTCCCCCTGGTGGTGGTCAGAAGTAGCTTCTAACTGGGGCAATATTGACAGTACAATTCTTCTAACATTCTGGGTCACAGGAGTCGTGTTTGTTGCCGTAGGCCTGTTTGTGGCTTTTTGCGTGTGGAAATATAGATATAATAAAGACAGAACAGCTGATTATGAACCAGAAAATGCTAGATTAGAATGGATCCTTACAATATTGACAGCTTTGGGCGTTATAGCTCTGCTTACTCCAGGTTTGATAGTGTGGAACAAATTTGTAACAGTTCCAGATGATGTATATGAAATTGAAGTTTTAGGATACCAGTGGGGATGGGGATTTAGATTGCCTGGTCAAGATGGAATTTTAGGCACGACAGATATTAATAATATTAATGATGAGAATATGTTCGGTTTAAACACTGACGACCCTCATAGTTTTGATGACATCTTGATTGACGGTGATGAACTTCACATATTATTAAATCAACCTTTGAAAGTAAATCTTCGCTCCCTTGATGTGTTGCATGATTTTTATGTGCCTCAATTCCGAGCAAAAATGGATATGATTCCTGGAATGATTACTTCTTATTGGTTTACCCCGATAAAAACAGGTAGTTTTGAGATTTTATGCGCTGAATATTGTGGTACGGCACACTATGCTATGCTTGGCACAGTTCTAGTTGATGAAAAAGATGATTATGATGAATGGTTAAATGAACAAATGACTTTTAAAGAAACTTTAGCACTCAATAAAAATAATGATTTAATAAAAGTAGCTTCAAAAAATGATTAATAAAGGAGTAATTTAATGGCAGCTAATGGTTATGAAGATGTTGTTAAGGGTGATGATGCGGTACCTGCATTAGAAGTTCAGCCTCAAGAACTATACCATGCAAAAAGTTTTTGGACTCGGTATATTTTTTGTCAAGATGCAAAAGTAATAGCTGTACAGTATTCGTTAACAGCGATTGCAATCGGTTTGGTTGGCTTAGTTTCTTCTTGGTTAATTAGAATGCAAATTGCATATCCTGGAGTTATTCCTATGGATGCTTCTGCTTATTACCAATTAGTTACCATGCATGGCATGATAATGGTTATATATCTTTTAACTGCTCTCTTTTTAGGAGGATTTGGAAATTATCTCATTCCTCTCATGGTTGGCGCAAGGGATATGGTTTTTCCTTATGTTAACATGTTAAGCTATTGGGTTTTTCTCTTAGCTGTGCTGATATTGGTGGCAAGTTATTTCGTCCCTGGTGGGCCGACGGGCGCAGGCTGGACGCTGTATCCTCCGCAAGCCATAACGTCTGGTACGCCTGGTAGCGGTCTAGGTATAATCTTAATGATAGTTTCCTTAGCTGTTTTTGTTGTAGGATTTACAATGGGCGGATTGAATTATGTCATTACTACACTGCAAGCTCGTACGCGTGGTATGACTTTAATGCGCTTGCCTCTTACAGTCTGGGGTATTTTTGTAGCAACCGTTTTAGCTTTATTTGCTTTTCCAGCCCTTCTTGTTGCGGGCATTATGATGTTATTAGATAACATACTTGGAACAAGTTTTTTTATGCCTGCTATCTTAGAAGCAGGTCTTGGTGAACAAATGGCATATGATGGAGGTAGTCCGATTTTATTTCAGCACCTTTTTTGGTTCTTTGGACACCCTGAAGTTTATATTGTGGCCCTTCCTGCTTTTGGCATAGTGTCAGATCTCATCTCCGTTCATGCAAGAAAAAACATTTTTGGTTATCGAATGATGGTGTGGGCTATTGTGATCATCGGCTTTCTTAGCTTTATAGTTTGGGCACATCACATGTATGTAGCTGGAATGAATCCGTGGTTTGGCTTTTTCTTTGCCACAACTACTCTAATCATCGCTATTCCCACAGCCCTTAAAGTATATAATTGGGTCCTCACTCTTTGGAGAGGAAATATTCAGTTAACTGTTCCAATGTTATTCGCCATAGGTTTTCTTATCACTTTCACAAACGGCGGACTCACAGGATTGTTTTTGGGAAATGTGATTGTCGATGTTCCTTTATCGGATACTTATTTTGTCGTTGCTCATTTTCACATGGTGATGGGCATTGCCCCAGTTCTGGTGGTATACGGAGCAATCTACCACTGGTTTCCTCTTATAACAGGGCGTTTTTTAAACAATCGCTTGGGTAAAATACACTTTTGGATAACCTTTTTAGGTTCATACTCAATCTATTTCCCTATGCACTATTTAGGTTTCATGGGAGTTACTCGAAGATATTTTGAGGTATTCGAAGGTGAAGCTTTTCCAGTCTCTATAGTTGGAATCAATCAATTTATTACAATAGCTGCTCTTGTCACAGGTTTTGCCCAACTTGTATTTTTTTATAATCTTATAGTTAGTGTTAAACATGGAGACAAAGCTGAAAAAAACCCATGGAAAGCATGTTCGTTAGAATGGCAAACAACCGAAATGCCCCCTGGTCACGGCAATTTTGAGAAAGAATTACCAATTGTCCATAGATGGGCTTATGACTTCAGCGTTCCTGGCGCAAATGAAGATTACATTCCTCAAAATATTTCACCAAGTGAAGTTTCCAACGCACAGGCTGAAAAAACATGAGCAATAGAAATAAAGAAGAAAGCATTCTTCAGCTACTTACACAGAAACCTTGGGATCCTGCTCAAGCTGAACTTGATAACTTGCACAGTGGGCAAACTATAGATCTTAGTACTGGAAAACTGGGGCAGCGATATATTATAATTGTAAGCACAATATTTTTTTGTCTATTCATTGTTACCTACTCAGATAGAATGATTTACGCGGATTGGCAAAATATGCCTGAACCCCTGTTGCTATGGTTCAATACATTTGTACTGCTTGCAAGCAGTATAATTTTTATAAGTGTTCAGGTTGCATCCAATAAAAAACAGTTTGAAAAAGTTAAAAGAGGTCTTTTGATGATTGGTGGATTAGCTTTTATTTTTATTTTAGGTCAGTTGCTAGTATGGCAGAAACTAATCGGACTGGGATACTATGTGGCAGGCAATCCTGCTAATGCCTATTTTTATCTTTTCACAGCACTGCATGGACTGCATCTTATAGGAGGATTGATTTACTGGGGCATGACAATTAGAAAAGTCTGGTCCTTCAATGAAATTATTGTTAAAAATGCTCAGCATACAGTGGAATTGTGTGGCATTTACTGGCATTTTTTACTTTTTGTCTGGTTAGTCTTGTTTGGATTAATGTCATTTTCTTAAGGAGAATAGTTTATGGAAGAATCAACAACAGCAACAATAACAGTCCCTCCATACATCAAGGGTCGAAAAGGCGTTGTATCTGATTGGTCATCGGATCAAAAAACTTTTAAAGGCGTGCCGTGGGGAAAAGCAATGATGTGGATCTTCCTTGTTGCTGATACTTTCATTTTTAGCATATTTTTAATTTCATATATGACTGTTCGTTTTTCTACTAAGCTTGCGTGGCCTAATCCTAGCAAAGTATTTTCATTGCATGTCGGTCATGTTTCTGTTCCTCTTCTTTTAATTGCAATTATGACTTTCATCCTCATTACAAGCAGTGGGACAATGGCTCTTGCCGTAAAGTACGGTTATCAACGCAATCGTAAAATGTGTTCTATATTTTTGATATTAACAGCTCTCTTTGGTGCTTCATTTGTTGGCATGCAAGCTTTTGAATGGACAAAACTTATTATGGAGGGGGTTCGTCCTTGGGGCAATCCATGGGGTGCTCCGCAATTTGGCGCAAGTTTTTTTATGATAACTGGTTTTCATGGAACTCATGTTACAATTGGAGTGATTTTTCTACTAATAATGTCAAGAAAGTCGTTTAGAGGTGATTTTGATACGGGTAGAAGAGGTTTTTTCACATCGCAAAAATCACATTATGAAGCAATAGAAATAATGGGTCTTTACTGGCACTTTGTTGATCTAGTGTGGGTTTTCATTTTTGCTTTTTTCTATTTATGGTGAGGTAATATAATGACACAAAATACGCAATCGCAACAACATCCTATATCTATTTATCTTACAATCTGGTTACTGCTTTTTGTTCTTAGCACATTTTCCTATCTAGTGGATTGGTTCCAGTTTGAAGGCTTCTCGCGGTGGGGTTTGATTATTATATTCATGCTTTTAAAAGCTGGCTTGATATGTGCAATATTTATGCATTTATACTGGGAGCGATTGGCATTGCTCTACGCTATTCTCTTTCCTTGCAGTGCCATCTTGCTATTGTTATTTATAATGTGGCATGAATCATATTGGACGTTATTAGTAAGAAAAATATATTTCATGATAGCTGGTTCATAAATTTTTGGAGGCATTGTTGCCACAAACAGCATTAATAAATACCAATTTTTTCACATACTCACGTAGCTTCTACCAGCTTATGAAGCCGCGCGTGATGTCTTTGGTTATTTTTACTTGTGTAGTCGGATTAATCATAGCTCCAACACAAGTAGGTTTTTTTGATGCATCCCTGTCCATAATGGCCGTTGCTCTGGGCGCAGGGGCTGCTGGAGCATTAAACATGTGGTATGAGGCAGACCTTGATGCGTTAATGAAAAGAACGTGTCTCAGACCCATACCAACGGGCAAGGTTACAAAAAATCAAGCACTAATATTTGGTATAGTAACTTCTTTTGTATCAGTTATTACTCTTTATTTTTTCTCAAATCTTTTATCTGCGACTATGTTATTTTTTACTATTTTCTTTTACACAATTATTTATACAATATGGCTGAAACCAAAAACTTCACAAAACATCGTCATTGGGGGGGTTGCAGGTGCCTTACCTCCTGTTATAGGTTGGACGATTGTAACTGGAAATATAACTTTAGAACCCATATTACTTTTCCTCATTATTTTTTTTTGGACGCCATCTCATTTCTGGGCCTTAAGCTTGTATAAAACAGAAGACTATAATAATGCAAAAATTCCAATGCTGCCTGTTGTTGCAGGCATAAAGACCACCAAAACAAACATTTTTGTTTATGCGGTCATATTATTTATTGTCTCTCTCTCTCCTGCTTTTTTTGGTTATTTTGGTTTAATATATCTCTTATCCAGTTTTTTCCTAGGAAGTTACTATGTCTATTTATGCTATAAATTATTAACTGATACTGATAATGAAAAAAAATTTGCGAAAAAAATATTTGTTTATTCAATCCTTTATCTTTTCTTAATTTTTTCAATAATAATAGTGGATAATATAATACAATGATAAAAAAATTTATTTTTTCATATACTATTTTGCTTATCATTTTAACGCCATTATCAGCGTCTGCTCGTTGCGCTGTATGTTATACAAACGGGTTGTCAGGAGCCAGTATCGCGGTAATTGTTATTATCTCCTCTTTTACCGTGCTTTTTTTTGCCAATAAATTTTTGCGAAAATTTTTAGATAAAGATTAAAATTAATTTTATCCAATTTTAATAATCGTATCACTTATAAATTGATAAGGTGGTACGGCTAAGTTGTCTGGAGCAGGTCCTTTTCGAATTCTTCCTGAAGTATCATAATGCGATCCATGGCATGGACAGAACCAGCCGTTATATTCCCCTTTTGTATCTGTCATTTTTTGTCCTAGAGGCACGCATCCCAAGTGTGTGCAAATACCCTCTAAAACCAGCCATTCCTCTTTTTGAATTCTGTCTTTGTCATTCACGGGATCGCGCAGAACAGCGACATCAACGCTATTAGCTTCAGATATTTCTTCTTGGGTTCGTCGTCTGATAAATATTGGTTTGCCTCGCCATTTAACAGTTTTGCTTTGTCCAACTGAAATATCAGAAAGATCCACCTCGGTTGAACCAAGAGCTAATGTGTCTTCAGCAGGATTCATACTTTTTAGAAAGGGCCATATAAATGCAGCTGTCCCCACGCTGCCAATTGAAATTGACGAAAGATATAGGAAATCTCTTCTACTATGCTTGTCTTTTTCAGGAGATAGCTGCTTATTCTTTTCATCTGCTTTAATCCAAGATCTTGTTGCCACCAAATAACAAAACAAGAAAATTCCTAATAAGATAAAAAGCAAGTATGAATAAGTAGCAGTCATAAGATTATAGTTGCTTATAAATCAATTCATATATTTATGAAACAAATATTAGTTAAACAATAATTCCTGAATGCAATACAGGGAGACGGTTATTGCTGTGTCGGAACGAAGCACCCTATCTCCAAACGATACTGCTACTACATTCTTGGTCTTTGTTATTAATTCATTTTCTAAGTCAGAGAACCCTCCCTCTGGACCAATAAGAACTCCCCATTTAGTACTAGAATCCCTTAAAGGGACAAGGGTTTCTATTATGGATTTGCCATTATTAATTTTTTCATCACAATAAACTAATTTTCTATCTTCAGGCCATTTTAACAATAAAGATTTAAGATCAATTTGTTTTTCTATTTTTGGAATATCTAGTCGTTCTGATTGTTCTGCTGCCTCAATGGCATTAAAATATAAATTTTTTGTATTTATTGTCCTAACGTTTGTATATTCAGTAATACATGGAATAATTTTTGATACTCCTAATTCTGTTGCCTTTTGAACAGCTAGACTCATACGATGTTGTTTAATAGGAGAAAATACTAACCACACGTCACTAGATTCTTTAATTTTGCTGATATTTTTTGTTACACGTAAGACAGTATTGTCTCTGTTTATTGAGATTACATTTGTCTCCCACTCTCCCGAAATTCCATCAAAAATATTTATCTGGTCATTAATTTTTACTCTTAGAACGTTCTTTAAAAAATGATGCTGTTTATCTTTAATATAAACCATCAAGTTTGGTGATATAGATTTACTTACAAAAATACGTGTTTTGGACTTTTTCATTATTTTAATGTATTGGCAACTTTATCATTTTTCTAATTATGTTGGATATAATTGTCCCCAAAAAAATCACCTATTTTCTTGACCTTATCAGGTTTGACAAACCTATTGGTTTTATGTTGCTATTGTGGCCGTGTTGGTTCGCGTTAGCGTACGTCCCATTAAATCCGGTCGAATTATTTCATTGGTACATTTACTTTATGATTGGCGCTTTTTTAATGCGAAGTGCTGGATGCATTATTAATGATTTAATTGATATCAATTTAGATAAAAAAGTTGAAAGAACGGCGCTAAGACCCCTAACATCAAAAAAAATTTCTATCTTGGAAGCAGGTTTGTTGTTGTCAGTGCTTTTATTTTTTTCAATGATAATTCTTCTACAATTCAACATTAATGCTATTTTAACTGGTTTATTATCTGTTCCTTTAATAATTTTTTATCCATATATGAAAAGATATACTCATTGGCCTCAGTTATGTTTAGGATTGGTTTTTAATTGGGGAGTTTTAATTGTTTCAATTGAATTTTTTAATGAAATTAATTTATATTTTTTTCTTTTATATTTTGCATGTATCTTTTGGACTCTCGCCTATGATACTATCTATGCATATCAAGATAGGGATGATGATTTAAAAAATAACATTAAATCAACGGCGGTTCTTTTTGGTGCTCTAGGTCATAAGTTCGTTATGATGTTTTATACTATCTTTTTTTTGATTATTGGATTTCTGGGTTATAAATCATCTGGAAATTTGCTTAGTTTTGCAACGATATTATTAATTATATTTGCTATGATTTTACATTTGAATAAATGGAGGTTAGACTCAAAAAATAGTTCAAATTACTATTTTAAGTTTAATAATATCATTGGATTGTCTTGTTTTATCTTTTTATTAATTTTTTAACGCACTATGAAAAAAAATCAAAGATCAAATAAAGAAACGGTTAAAAGACTGATCAGTTGTTATATTTTTCCTCATAAATTCAAAATCTTATTTGCTCTATTAATGATGATTATTTCAGCTGGGGCAACAGGACTACATGCTTGGTTAGTAAGGCCTGCCTTAGATGATGTATTAATTAAAGGTGATGAAAAAATGCTTTTATTAATACCCATAGCAATCATCATTACAACACTGTGTAAAGGAATTGCGACTTATCTTCATTCTTTTCAAATGAGTAAAGTTGCTCATAATATCATTGCGACTTTGCAATCAGAAATGTTTCAAAAATTAATGTTTTTTAATTTAACTTTTTTCAATGACTCTAAATCTGGTAATTTGATATCTAGATTAATTAATGACACATATTTTTTACGTATGGCCATTGTCAAAACAGTTACGGGCGTCATTAAAGATTTTCTTGTTATTGTTTTTCTCTTAGGAAACATGTTTTATCAAAGCTGGCAGTTAACCCTTTTTGCTTTTTTCGCCTTTCCTTTGGCTTTATGGCCAATTAAAAAAATAGGAAAAAGTATAAGAAAGATCACCTACACCATACAAAATGAAATAGCTGTTTTTTCAAATGTCTTAGGTGAAAGCATAAAAGGAATTCGTCAAGTAAAGGCTTACAATCAAGAAAAATATGAAACTTCAAGAGCATTTAAAACTATACAACTAATAAAGAATTATTTCATTCGATCTGCCTTTATAAGTAATCGTTTAAGTCCTCTTATGGAATTTATTGGAAGTTTAGCAATCGCACTTTCAATATACGTTGGGGGAATCTTTGTACTAGATGAAAGTATGACAACAGGACAGTTCATAAGCTTTCTTGTCAGTTTGTTACTTGCCTATCAACCAGTTAAAGCTTTAGGAAATTTAAATATTAGTGTGCAGGAAGGACTGGCAGGTGCAGAGAGAATTTTTGAACTTATGGACACAAGTGAAAACTCTATTGAAAATACAAATACTGAAAAAAAAGAATTAAATGTAAGGGGTGGAAAAATTGAAATAAAAGATTTGCATTTTTCGTACGATAATAAAAAAGTGCTAGAAAATTTACACTTATTAATACCAGCGGGTAAAAAGACAGCCCTGGTAGGTCTGTCTGGTTCAGGAAAATCAACAATTATAAGTTTGTTGCTCAACTTTTTTACCAACTATAAAGGAAGGATATTGATAGACGATCAGAATATTAATGATTGTTCGTTAAAATCTCTTAGAAATAATATTGGACTTGTTACTCAAGAAACAATGCTTTTTAATGACACCATTGAAACAAATATTAAATATGGAAATTTAAACGCATCTTCGTCGGAAATAGAAAAGGCAGCCAACGAGGCTGGTGTTAACGAATTTGCAAATTCAATGCCCAATAAACTTAATACCATCGTTGGAGAAGGTGGAATTAAATTATCTGGCGGACAACGACAGCGCATTGCCATTGCTAGAGCTTTGTTAAAAAATGCTCCTATTCTTCTATTAGATGAAGCAACATCAGCATTAGATAATTTAACAGAACAAAAAATTCAATACTCTATGAATCAATTGATGATAAATAAAACATCCCTGATAGTTGCGCACAGATTAAGCACTATAGAGAATGCAGATTTAATATATGTTCTAGATAATGGAAAAATTGTTGACTCAGGTTCACATGAAAAATTACTAAGTAGTTGTAAGCTTTATTCTCAGCTTCATTTAAAAGAAAAATTAGATAATGCGTATTAAAAAAAAGTTATTAAGAAATTTTTTTGTACAAAATATTTTAGGTTTTTTTACATTTCTTTATATTCGTACAGTAAACCTTACTTCTTCTATTCAGTTTGAAAATGAAACAATTCCAAAACAGTTTTGGAACAATGATAAACCATTTATTTTAGCTTTTTGGCACAGTCAATTAATGATGATAGGATTTTCATGGAAAAAAAATAAAAATGTTAACATTTTAGCATCGGGCCACAGTGATGGAAAATTCGGTGCAATCGTTGGTAAATATTTTAATTTAAACAACATTCAAACTTCAAAAAAAAATAAAAGCATATCTCTAAAATCTATTTTTAAATTATTAAATGATAATAATTATATTGGAATAACACCCGATGGTCCTAGAGGACCTAAGGAAATAGTTTCAGAGGGCATAATAAAAATAGCAAAGTCATCAAAGGTTCCAATCATTCCAATAGGATTTTGGTCTTCAAAAAATTTTAAATTAAAATCCTGGGATTCTTTTTTAATTACTTTGCCATTTTCTAAATGTTCGTTTGTATGGAGCAAGCCATTAGAAATACCTAATAATATTCATAAAAATCAAATTCAATATTATCAAAAATTGCTTCAAGAAAAAATTAATCAAAGTGTCAAAAAGGCACAAAATAATTGCCAATGATTATTCTATATAAATATTTAGGAATTATTTTAATTCCTTTGATTAAATTAAATGTATTTTTTAGAATTTTTTATGGAAAAGAGAACAAGGCAAGATTTTCTGAAAGATATGGAATTACTTCATTAGAAAGGCCTAAAGGAGATGTTGTTTGGATACATACAGCAAGCATCGGTGAATTTAAGTCTGCCGATTTATTAATTAATTTGCTTTGTAAAAACTATACAATTCTAGTTACTACTACAACTTTAAGTGCGGCTAATTTTGCTTCAAAGAACTACGCTCATAAAATAATTCATCAATTTGCTCCTTTAGATATTAGTTTATGGGTGGAGAGATTTCTCAATAAATGGAGGCCTAAATTAGTTATTTGGATAGAGTCTGATTTATGGCCAATAACTATGGAATTACTAAAACAAAAATCAATTAAATCTTTGTTAGTCAATGTTAGAATGTCTCCACAGTCATATAAAAAATGGAAAATAATTAAATTTTTTTACAAACAAATGACGGAGTGTTTTTCTGAAATTTTTGCCCAAAGTCAACTTGACAGAGAACGAATCAAAACATTAACTAATAGAAACATAAAATTTATTGGCAATTTAAAATTATCATCAGGATCTAATATTCAACAAATTAGTCTGGATAAAAAATTAATAAATTTTCAAAAAAGTAGAACTTTGATGCTTGCCAGTACTCATGAAAATGAAGAATTTCAATTTTTACCAACTATAAAAAAACTTTTATTACAGATAGATGTCTTAAAAATCATTATAGCACCTCGTCATCCAGAAAGATCGAAAACAATTCAATCAATCTATCAAAAATCCGGAATTTCAACAAAACTTACGAGTGATAATGCTTATTTAAATAGTGATGTGTTGATTGTTGATACTTTTGGAAATTTACCCGCTTACTTCAATATAAGTGATATTGTGTTTCTTGGAGGTTCCTTTGTTAGCAAAGGCGGGCATAATCCTATTGAGCCCGCTATAAATAATTGTGTGATAATAACAGGACCACACGTATATAACTGGCAAAACATTTATGAAGATATGTTAAAAAACAATGCTTGCTTTGTGTTTGATAAAATATCGATATTAGAAAAAAAAATAAAAAAACTGTTTGAAGACCATGATGAAATGAATAAAATGAAGGGAAATTCAAAAAAAGTAGCGCAAAAGAATTTTTTTGATTCGAGCGAGTTAATTTACATTATAAAAAATATTTTAGAGGTATCACCTTGTTGAAAGCTCCGAAATTCTGGTACAAAAAAAAAGATACATATTTATCAAATTCTTTATATCCTTTTTCTTTATTATTCAGATTTGGAACAAAAATACGTAATCTTATTAGCATAAAACAACAATCCCCACTGCCTGTCATTTGCATAGGTAATATTGTTGTGGGTGGGGCTGGAAAAACTCCTGTCTCACTTAAAATAGGAAAATTGCTTATCAAAGCTGGTTACAAACCTCATTTTATTTCTAAAGGTTATTCTGGCCTGATTAAAAAAAGCACGCTTGTTCAATCATGGCATTCAGCTACCTCAGTGGGCGATGAGTCAATTTTATTGTCTAAAGTAGCGCCCACATGGAATGGAACTGATAGAATTAATTCCTCAAAATTAGCAAAAAAAGAAGGTGCTGATTGTCTTATAATGGATGATGGTTTCCAAAATCCTACTATTCAAAAAGATTTTTCAATTATTGTAATTAATGCTGCGCAAGAATTTGGAAATAAAAGAGTTATGCCTTCAGGCCCCCTTAGAGAAAGTATTAATAGAGGGCTTTCACGAACTAATCTTATAGTTGTTGTTGGCGAAATTAGCGATGAACTTAAACATTCTATCCCTGAAAATATTTTAATAATTGAAGCTAAATTTGAAATCAAAAAAGAAAATAAAAATTTTAAAGGTCAAAATATTACTGCGTTTGCTGGTATCGCCTATCCAGAAAAATTTTTTACATCATTAGAAGAACAAGGAGGTAAAATTATCAAACAAATCACTTATCCTGATCATTATATCTATACAGAAGATGATCTTCTTACCTTAGCTGAAACTGCTAATAAAACAAAATCAATTCTTGTATCAACTCAAAAAGATAATGTTAGAATTCCAAAAGCTTACAGATCCCTTGTTAACACTCTAGAAGGAGAAATTATTTTTGAAAATGAAGATTCACTTGTTAAAATTCTTTCTGATGTCATTGAAAATTATTTCTGAATTAAATAATGAAAAACATTATTAAACAAATAAAATTGTTTGTTGAATATACTATTGTACTTTTTTTGTTTTTTTTCTTATCTCTTTTGCCTATGAATTTTGTTTCAATATTGGGTGATTCAGCGTTCAAATTATTTGGTCCCTTGTCTCGATCACATAAAATTACATTATTAAATTTAAAAAACATTTTTAGCGGATCGAGAGAAGATGAGATTAAAAGAATAGCAAAAAAAAGTTGGGGAAATTTAGGAAAAACAATATTTGAATTAACAAAATTAAAAAAATTAGTAGATAAAAAAAACCATAAAATCACTCTATGCGGGTTAGAAAATTTAAAAACGGTAATTGAAAAAAACGAGCAGGTAATATTTTTTAGTATTCACCAATCTAATTGGGAATTATTAGTTCCTGTAATTGATCAATTAGGTATTAGTGTTGGCGCAATATATAGACACATAAATAATAAATTTATTGATAAACTGATTTTAAAAAAAAGAAATCAAAGTATTAATACAAAAAGAAGTTTCTACACCCCCAAAGGAAAGGAAAGCGCAAAAGAAATTATTTCTGCAATAAAGAGTAATTCTTCAATGATATTACTTGTTGATCAGAAAGACACTGCGGGAGATACGATTAAATTTTTTGATATTCCAACAAAAACACAAACAGGATTTTTAAAAATAGCAAGAAAGTATAATCTAAAATTGATACCAATTAAAAATACCCGACATAATACCAATAACTTTTCAATTTCTTTTTATCCTCCAATTAAACCTTTTGAAAAAGATATAGCTGATACAAAAGCAATGTTATCTATACATAAAATTATTGAGAAATGGATTTTAGAAAATCCATCACAGTGGTTTTGGCAACATAATAGATTTAATTAATTTTTTTTATATTAACGTCAATTGTTCTATCATAAAATTTAATTGCAATAGAGTCTCTTTCTTTCATTTGTTTAGAATTTTTGATTATTTTTTTTGATTTACTGAGAAGAGCATATCCTTTTTTTAGATTGCTATCAATGGAACTAGAATAAAGCAATCGCAGTAAATCATTAAATATTTTTCTTTGATGATTTTTTTTATCATCTATCGTTTTTTCCAAATTAAAATATAGTTTTTGAAGTTCATTATTTTTTAATTTTACTAAATATTGAGGAGATTTTATTATTCTGCTTAAATTATTTAAAAGAAGAATTTTTTTTTCTTTAATAGTTTTGATTTCTCTCATCAAACTTTCAAATATTGATTGAAATTTATCTTTATATGATTTTAATATGTAATCTGGAGCTTTTAAAAGTCTGGTCAAGTTAGATAATAGATCATTTTTTGAGGAAAAATTATTTTGAATCAACTTATTTAGTCGGTCAGAAAAATTTACAATAATATCTTCCAATTCTTTTTTTATCGGAACAACAAATTCTGCTGCAGCAGTTGGTGTCGCGACTCGGAAATCGCTAACATAATCAATAATTGTTGTATCAGTCTCATGCCCAATTGCAGAAATAATGGGGATGTTTGATTTAAAAACTGCCTTAGCTAAATCTTCATCATTAAATGTCATTAAATCCTCTGTACTCCCCCCTCCTCTTGCAATTATTATCACTTCTGGTTGATCTATATATAAACTACTATTAAAACCTTTTAAGGCAGTAATAATTGATGTTGCGGCTTCTAATCCTTGCACAGCTACTGGCCATATATCTATATTAATTGGAAATCTGTCTTTTAATCCATTAATTATATCGTGAATCACAGAGCCAGTGGGTGAGGTAATAATTCCTAGCCTTGAAGGCAAATATGGAATGTTTTTTTTATATTTTTTATCAAACAAACCTTGTGTTTGTAATCTTATTTTTCTGTCCTCAATTAATTTAAGTAATGCGCCTTCTCCTGCTATTTCTAATTTATCAATATCAATTTGATAGGTTGTTTTATATCTGGACCATGTTGTAATTTTTCCTGTCACAATAACTTCTATGCCGAGCTTAGGTGTAAATTGAAGGTATTCTTTTTTACTTCGCCATATTACACCGCTTATAATCGAATCATCATCTTTAAGCGTCAAATAAATTTGTCCTTTAGTTGCTGTCTTAATCTCTGAAATCTCTCCTCGAATTCTTACATAACTAAAATTGGACTCTATCACATCACGGAATAATTTATTAAATTCTGAAACATAATATTCAGGAATATTAATTTTGTTTTGCAACTATTTTCTCTTTTTTTGAAAAAATTTTTTCAGCATTGTTGAACATTCAGTTTCATCAATTCCTCCATAAACTTCGGGAACAAAATAATTTTTCGTATTATAAATTTTCATAATACTTTCTAATGATCCTTTTTTTTCATCATAGGCCCCAAAATATATCTTATTAATTCTAACCTCACTGATTGCAGCAGCGCACATTGCACATGGCTCTAATGTAATAAAAATTGAAGTACCAATTAAATATTTATTCTGTTTTATTTTACAAGCTTTTTCAATAAGAATCATTTCAGCATGTTTTATTGAATTTTTTTGCCTAATAACCTCATTATGAGCTGATGAAATGAGCAAATTAGTTGTATTATCAACAAGTACAGCACCAACGGGAATTTCATTCAACAAATAAGCTTTTTTTGCTTCTTTTTTAGCAAGATCCATAAAATAATTTATATTCATAATATCAAGTATGGATGTTAAATTATAATAATAAAAATACTTTACAATGAAAAAACCAATTATAGGAATTACACTTGATAGTGAAGAGTCGGGGCAATATTCAACATTTCCCTGGTATGCCATTAGAAAAAACCATCTGTTTTCCATTGAAAAATTTGGAGGAATTCCATTTCCTCTTTTTCATTCCTTAGCAAGCTTGCCTGACATACATTCAATGGTTGATGGAATTATTATCACAGGTGGAAACTTTGATATTGATCCAACTCTCTATGGTGAAAACAATAATCATTCCCGATCATTAAAAAATGTTAGGACTAATTTTGAAATGAGGATTTGTGAGTTGAGTCTAAAAAAAAATCTGCCTATTTTGGGAATTTGCGGAGGTGAACAATTACTTAATATTTGTTTTGGAGGAACATTAATTCAAGATATTAAAAAATATAATAAAAATTCATTGGATCATGAACAAACAAATCCTCGTAATGAAACAAGTCATTGTGTTGAAATAAAAAAGCAAACAAAGTTATTTGAAATAATTAAGGATTCAGAAATTCAAGTTAATAGTTCACATCATCAAGCTGTAAACAAATTAGGAAAAAATCTAATTATAAGTGGATTGGCTAGTGATGGCATCGTTGAATCTATAGAAAGTGCTGAACACGATTGGTGCATTGGCGTTCAATGGCATCCCGAATTTTTAATTACAAAGGCTGATGAATTATTAATCTCAAGCTTTATTGAATTTTCTCAAAAAAAATTATGAGAATTGCAAAATATATTTCAAATGCAGGATACTGTTCTAGAAGAGACGCGGAAAAATTAATATTAAGTGGTAAGGTTTATATTAATGATGTCTTGTGTAAAAAACCCAATGTCAATGTTAACCCTAATGATAAAATACTAATTGAAAAAAAATTAGTTAAACTTAAAAACAACATAAGATTGTGGAAGATATACAAACCACCCAGAACAATTTGCACCAATAAGGACCCGCAAAAAAGAAAAACTATTTTTGACATTCTGCCAAATGATTTTCCACGAGTTATATCTATTGGCCGTTTGGATTTTATGAGTGAGGGTTTGCTTTTACTCACAAATAATGGTGATTATGCCAGAAATCTCGAATTACCAAGTTCAAATGTTCTTCGAGTTTACAGGCTGTGTTTGAAAGGGGACATTACAACGAATATGATTAATCAAATTAATAGAAATATATCGATATATGGAATTAATTATAAAAAAATCTCAGCTAAAATAGAAAAATTTCAAAACCCTTACACCTGGGTGATTTTCAAACTAAAGGAAGGTAAAAATAGAGAGATTAGAAATATTTGTAAATTTTTTAAATGGAGCGTTATTAAATTAATAAGAATTCAATATGGTACAATAAAATTATCCCAACAAAAAATGGGGGAAATTCAAGAAGTGAAAAAACTTCCTTCTAAATTATGTTAAATATAATCGCTGGTTCCAAAAAAAAAGCAAAACTTGATGTCCCAATAATAAATGTAAGACCAACTTCGTCAAAAAAGCGAGAGGCGATATTTTCGATAGTAGAAAGCAAGAATCTAAAAAATAAAAGCGACATATATTCTGATGGATACTTTTTAGATCTTTTTGCTGGAAGCGGCTCGCTTGGATTAGAAGCAATTTCAAGAGGGGCAAAATATTGTTATTTTTATGAAATTGCTAAAGAGGTTATTGAAACCTTAGAAAGTAATTGCCTTAAAATATGTGAGTATAATAATTATAAAATTATAAAAAAAGACATAACAAAGTCGTTTTTTGAAGAAATAGACAATCCTCTTTCAGTCATATTCATTGATCCACCCTATACTTTAGCGCCATTCGAAAACATCTTACATAATTTGTTAAAAGCAAATTTAATATTAAAAGACACTATCATTATTATAGAATCTGAAAAAAAAACAAAAATTAATTTTCCTTATTCAATGAAAAATATAGATGAGCGATATTATGGTAAAACAAAAATTACCTTTTTACGCTTAATTGATTAACTTAGATATTTTTTCGTAAGAATTTTTCCTAGCTCAACGGCTGGTTGATCAAATGGATTAACTCCTAGAAAGTAACAAGTGGCTACTGTCTCGAGCATACTCAGCGTCATTAATTGACCTAATGAAAATTCATCAATTTTAGGCAAGTTGATTTCTCTAAATGCCAAGCCATTTTGATTAAATGTATCCATTGTTGCTTGTTGTTCTGCCTGCATCAGATCGCCCATAAATTTACCCGCTAAATATGAAGAGTTTTTAAGAGATTTCAAGGTTTTTTCATGAATTTTTAAACCAAGCTTAGAATGATTTGTTGTAATAAAAGAAAAAAACTTATCCTTTGGTCCTCCCAGGTATAATTGTAATTGACTGTGCTGATCTGTTGTTCCAACAGCATGCATTGGTGTAATGCCTTTGCCATCTTTTCCAACACTTTCTGCCCACAATTGCATATACCATTTTCCAAAATAAAACAAAGCATCAGAGTAAGTCATTAAAACACTATTCTTAATTTGATTCGTATTCATATTTGAGGTTAACAATATTGCTAGTTTCAAATGTTCATCAAAAGAACCTTCTTTTACTTTAATCAATACATCCTTAACACCATTATGGATTTTTTTTGCATCAATACCCGCAATAATAGCTGGTATCATTCCAACATTTGAAAAAACTGAAAACCTACCTCCTATGTCAACCTCATGATCTAGTATTGTGCATTTATATTGATTAGAAATTTCTCTTAGCGAGCTAGTTTTGTTTTCAGTAATGATAAGACAGTTTTTTAAAAAAATTTCTAATTGATTTTCTTGATCAAAAAATTGAATTAAGGATGCAAATTGACTTAAAGTTTCAGGTGTCTCTCCTGACTTTGAAATTATAATGAATCCAGTTTTTTTTAAATCAATTTTTTCTATTGAATATTTAAAGCCAATTGGGTCAATGTTGTCATAAAACGAAATCCTATTTTTTTCCATACCTTGCAGTATATTGATTAATGCTTTAGAGCCCAAATTTGACCCACCAGTACCAAAAATCATAAAATGATTTTTATTTTTAGAAAAATAATTAGCGTTTATAATTGCTTGATTCAGGAACTCATCATTATAAGTAATATTTAAGGCGGGCATTTTCAAAATTTCATTTTGAATATTATCAACAATTTCAATATCTTTTTTTGTTAAAACAATTTTAACGTCCACATTGTGGTACTTAACAATAATATTTTTCATAATAATTTAAAAAAAGAAAAAACGTTTTTTCTTTTTAACTTTAATTTTTTCAGTTTTTGTTGGAACTTCACCCTTAGAAATATTCTCCCCTTTAAAATTCTTTTCTCTTATTCTTTCTGATTCCTTAACGGCATCAAGCACCTCGTCTTCATTATCCCAATCAACCTGAAAAACACCATCTGTCTTTTTTTCCTGAGCAAATTCCTGATCAAATTCTTTACGTATATCATTTGAAGCATCAGTTGCATTTGCTTGTGATAATATTTCATTCATAGTTGAAAGTTGCTTCTCTGCATTTTGTTCTTTTTCATCTAAGCCAAATAAAATTTCTTTAGCTAATTCTTTTTCAACATCGTCAATGTTTTTTTGTTGTAATTGATCTGGATCCACAAGGTTAAAATCAGGAGGAATAATTAATGGTGGATTCTTTATTGCTTTGTACTCATCTATAGATTTTCTTGTCACTCCGGCGCTTTCTCGTATATTAGAGCAAGAACTGAGTAAAGTAGCAAATATTATAATGATAAAAATAAATATTTTATTGTGCAGCATTATTTTATAAACTTTTTTTTAAATTCTTTTAATACTTGATAAAGAATCATTAATACTCCAAAAGTTATGTAAATATCAGCAAAATTGAAAGCAGGCCAGTAAAAGTCTTTATAATGCAGATATATAAAATCCAAGACATAATTATTCATTCCTCTGTCAGCAATATTTGAAAGCGCCCCTGCTATAATAACTGCCAAGCCCCATTCTTCTATTTTATTAGACGTTTTTATCATCATATAAATCAAAAAAACTGTAATCACAGAACCAATTAGTATAATCGCCCATGAAGGTATTAATCCTGAAAAAAGACCAAATGAAATTCCGTAATTATGAATGTGCGCTATATCTAAAAAATAAATAATGGGTATAAAAGAATTTAAAGCAAGATAATTAAATACAATTTTTTTTGTTGTAAAATCAATGATAGTTAAAAAAATTATAAAAAAAAATTTATTCACAAAACAAACTATTTATTAATAGCAGAAGAGCAACGTTTACAAATATCACTTGAATTTATTTCACTGTTGAATTTCCAACATCTTTTACATTTTATGCCTTTTGCTTTTTTTACATCAACAACAACACCCTTAATATCATCAAGGTTAAATCCTGATGAATGATTGTCACCAATCATAATGTTTGAAGAAGACGTAATGGCTATTTCTGCCATATCTATATTTTCAATTATTGAGTTAATTTCCTTGGATAAATAAATATCTACATGTGATTCTAAACTTGATCCAATTGTCTTGTCAGCTCGTTTCACTTCCAACGCGCCAGTAATCACCTTTCTGACATCTTTAACTTGTTTCCATTTTTTTGCAATTACATCATTTTTAAATTTTATATTCGTTTTAAAAAATTCTTCCAAATGAATGCTTGAGTCATTTCCTTTCGACTTCCATACTTCTTCACATGTAAATACTAAAAAAGGAGCTAACCATCGAACTATATAATTAAAAAGTATGTCTAATAGTGTTCTTGCCGCTCGTCTTTTTTTTGAGTTAAAACTATCACAGTAAATAGCATCTTTTCGAATATCAAAATAAAATGACGATAAATCATTTGAACAAAAATTAAGTAAAGTAGTAAACATTAAATGAAAATTATAGGATGAGATGCAATTTTGAATAGTCTGATCTATCTCCCATAAACGATGCAATATAAATTGCTCTAATTCTGGAAATTCAGCAACATCTATTTTTTCATTTTCTTTAAATTCGTATAAATTTCCAATTAAATAACGTAAAGTATTTCTTATTCTTCTGTATGAATCTGTTTGGGCTTGTAAAATAGCGTTATCTAATTTCAGATCATCATAATAATCAGAGGCCACAACCCAAAGTCGCAAAATATCAACTCCGTATTTATTTAAAATATCATCAGGAGCCATAGCGTTGCCAAGAGATTTAGACATTTTTCTTCCCTTGCCATCAACAACAAATCCGTGCGTGAGTACGCTTTCATAAGGCGCCCTTCCTCTTGTTCCAGAAGATTCTAACAAGGAGGAATGAAACCATCCCCGGTGTTGATCGCTTCCTTCAAGATACATTGATGCCGGCCATTTTAAATCTTCTCTTTTTTCCAGACAAAACGCGTGTGTTGAACCACTATCAAACCACACTTCAACAACATCCTTGACTTGATCATAATCCTCAATGTTATATTGATCCCCTAAGAAGCGCTTAGGGTCACTTGTAAACCATGTATCACTTCCCTCCTTTTCATAAATATCAGCAATCCGGTTAATGACATTGACATCTCTTAAAGGTTTGTCGTCTTTCTTGTTGACAAAAATGGGTAAGGGAACCCCCCATACCCTTTGTCTTGAGACGCACCAATCAGGTCTTGTCTCTATCATAGATCTCAGTCTAGTTTGTCCTTGGGCCGGATAAAAGACAGTTTCATCAATTGATTTTAATGCTTTTTTTCGTAAATTTTGTTTATCCATGGAAATAAACCATTGCGGTGTGTTTCTAAAAATTAATGGCGCCTTTGATCTCCAAGAGTGAGGGTAACTATGACGTAATTTTCCTAAATAAACCAGTCTATCTAATTCTTTCAATTTTTCAGCAATTTTTAGATCAACCTTATAAACATGTTCGCCAACAAAACCTTTCGCATACTCATTAAATATGCCTTCATCGGTAACGGTTTGAACAATTTCAATATTATTTTTTATACCTAAATTATAATCATCAGCGCCATGTCCTGGAGCTACATGAACCACTCCGGTCCCTTGTTCAAGGGTGACAAAATCAGCTTCAAGCACTTTAACGGCAAAATCATATCCAATGCTATTGAACGGATGTTTGCATTCGGTATCCTTTAATTCTTTGCCTAAAAAATTTTTTATAACTTTAGTTTTGGTAACGCCAATTTCTTTCATCGCACTATCTTGCAAATCTTTAGCGATCATTATTTTATCACCAACTTTTGCAATACTTGAATCATTGATTTCCATTATTTGAATTAAAACATACTCAAGATCTGCGCTATACGCCAAAGCTCTGTTGCCGGGTATTGTCCAAGGCGTTGTAGTCCATATTAAAATATCATTATCAACCAGTTCTTCAATGTTACTTTTTGTAACCTTAAATTTTACGTAGATTGTGTTTGATGTATGATCTTTATATTCAACCTCCGCATCTGCTAGTGCGGTCTTTTCTACCACTGACCATAGGACTGGCCTAGCCCCTTTATACAAACTTTCATCAAGCAGAAATTTTCCAAGTTCTCTGACAATCTGTGCTTCCGCTTCATTTGACATAGTCAGGTATGGATTGTCCCAGTCACCTTCAACGCCAAGTCGCCGAAATTCTTTCTTTTGAATATCTATCCACTTTTCAGCAAATTCGCGGCATTCTTGTCTGAATTGAACAATTGGAACATCATCTTTATTGCGTCCGTTTTTTCTATACTCTTCTTCAATTTTCCATTCAATGGGCAGTCCGTGACAATCCCAGCCAGGAACATAGATCGAGTCCTTGCCAGTCATTTGCTGTGTTCTTACAACAACATCTTTTAAAATTTTATTAAGGGCTGTCCCCATATGAATATGCCCATTGGCATACGGCGGACCATCATGCAGAACAAACTTTTCTCTACCTTTTGATTTTTCTCTTAATTGTTTAAAAATTTTTTGCTTATCCCATTCCTCCAATATTTTCGGCTCTTTTTGAGGAAGATTTGCCCTCATCTCAAAAGATGTCTTAGGTAAAAATATTGTATCTTTGTATTCCATTTAATGTTCGGAGTGATAAGATTTAACTAACTGAATATCCTTTTGAACTTGTTCGGTAAGTAAAGCAAAATTATCAAATTTTTTTTCTTCTCTAATAAACGTGAGAAATTCAACAGTCAATTCTTTACCGTATATATCTTGATTAAACTCGAATAAATGAGCTTCTAGCAATAATCTCTTCCCATCAACCGTTGGTCTTTCACCAAAATTTGCAATACCATTACTCCATTTATTTATGCATCTAGCTCTTATGGCATACACTCCTTTTTTTGGATGAATTAATTCTCCAGGAACTAAATTAGCTGTAGGAAAATTCATTGCGGTTGCCCTTCTATCACCTTTGATCACAGTGCCTTTCATTGACCAATTTCTTCCGAGGAATGAATTAGCTTTTTCCATATTGCCGTCCCTGATGAATTCTCTGATTCGTGATGATGAATAAACAGCAGCGTTATAGTTTGATGTAATGGGTTGAATAACATTTGTATCAAATCCAAGGGTCTTGGACTGTTCTTGCAATAAACTTGCATTGCCTTTTCTTTCTTTTCCAAATTTGAAGTCATAACCCACAATTAAGTGCTTAGAGTGTAACTTTTCTACAAGTATTTTAGTAATAAAATCTTTTGGCGACATTGATGCTATATTCTCGTCAAATAACAGGGAAAAATAATGGTCAATGCCTTGTTTATCTAACAAGCAAATCTTTTCTTCCTCAGTAATTAATTGAAAATTACGACATTCATCAGAAAAAAATTGTCTTGGATGAGGTTTGAAACTTAATATTGCTGATGAACAATTTTTTATTTTGGAATATTCAATTAATTCATCAATAATTTTTTGATGACCTAAATGCACGCCATCAAAATTGCCAATGGCTAAATTGATATTTGCAACACTGGTTTGTGAATTCAATTGAATATTATGTATTTGCACGAACTGGTCTTTTGATAAGCAGTTAAATTAATTTTTTTATGACTATTAGTATAAAATAAGAATTATTCATCAAAATTATTTCCCAATTTCATTACTATAGTTGAGGAATATTGTTGATCATTATGCAAAACTGCATTGTTAATATTTTCCTGATTGAAAACATTTGGGAATAATTGTGGCTCAAGACATAACGCGTGCTGATATCCATAATTTTTATTAAATTTTCCATTATATGATTGCTCCATCATATTCCCCGTGTAAAATTGGACACATGGTTGGTCGCTTAAAATTTTCACCCCCATTTTAGTTTTGTCACTATAGAGTGAGGCGATCTTTTTTAGTGTGCCATCATATTTCTCAACAAGATAACAAAGGTCAATGCCGTCATCTTCTAATTCATAATTATCGATTTTTTTGAAACTGCTAAAATCATATTTTATTTCATTTGCATCATTTATTCTTCCTGTTGGTATAAAATTTTTATCAATCTCGCAATAAGAATGGGCGTGCATTTCAAGATAGTGTCCCAAAATTTTTTGATAGAATTTTTTGTGACCATGAAAATTCCAGTAATTGTGGTTCGTTAAATTAACAAGAGTGTCATGATCAGTTGTAGCGTGAAATTGAATAATAAATTCATTGTTATCATTAAGCATATATTTAGTTCTACACTCAAGATTGCCAGGATAACCTTCCTCTAAATGAGTAGATTTGTAATGAAGTTCACAAGATATTTCTTCCGAGTTTTCATCTAAAGAATCTATGTGCCATACTTTTTTGTTAAATCCAGATCGACCGCCATGCAAATGATGCTGACCATCATTTGAAGATAATTCATATATGTGATCATTCAAACTGAATTGAGCATTGGCAATGCGTCCGCAAACTCTGCCTACAATACAATTTAGATAACTTCGATCTGTTATATATTCCTCAAAATTTCTATAGCCAAGCAACACATCTTCATGCTCATATAAATTATGATTATAAGGAATAAGTATGTTGTTTATATAACCGCCAAAATTATAAAAACTAATTACATAATTATTTTTATTAGTGAATGTTATTTTGTATACTTGATGATTCTCTATATCCGCAATTTTTTCTTTTTTGATTCTCATTTGATAAAAAGCAAATATCTGTTTATAATATTTTTTCTTTGTTATATATTGAAGTTTAGTAGATAAATTCTAATAGTTATGAAAATCAATCTTGGAATAGCCCCCATAGCATGGAGCAATGACGACATGCCTGATCTTGGCGGAGACACCCCCATAGAAACTTGTTTATTTGAAGCACGATCCGCAGGATTTAGGGGCATTGAACTGGGGGGCAAATTTCCAAGAAATCCAGGCACAATAAAATATCTATTGAATAAATTTAATCTTGAGATGCCGGGTGGTTGGTACGGGGCTCATTTAAATGAAAGAAGTGTCGAGGAAGAATGGCAAGCTATGCAAAATCAGATAGAATTACATAAATTGATTAATTCTTCCGTTTTTATATTCGCCGATGTCTCCGGGTCCATTCAGGGGGAGCCAATAATTCCACTTAGCAAGAGGCCGATATTAAAAGACAATGAGTGGGATGATTATTGTAATAAAATTTCTGAGATTTCAAAAAGATTATCCGATATCGGATTGCCAATGTCATACCACGAGCATATGGGGACCATAATTCAATCAGAGCAAGATGTTTATCGATTACTTGATAATACTGATGATAAAACATCACTACTTTTTGATACTGGTCATATTCTTTTTGCTGAAGGTGATTATGAATCGATTTTAAAAAAATATGTTAGCCGAGTTAATCACGTGCATTGTAAGGATATAAGAAAGGAAATATTAAATAGGTCGCTTTCAAATGATTCAAGTTTCAGGGATTCATTTTTAGAGGGAGTTTTTACTGTACCTGGAGACGGCTGCATCAATTACAAACCATTATTTGAAACTCTGCATGACAACAAATATTCAAAATGGCTGATAGTGGAAGCTGAACAGGATCCCAAAAAAGCAAATCCACTTAAGTACGCTAAAATTGGTTATAAATATCTTAATAGAATGTTAACTGAAGTTGGTTATCAGGTTTAATGTTTAATAACTGGAGCTCTCTTTCAGTTCTTTTATTTCTTTCATTTCTTTGACAATGTTTTGAGCAAATGATGACATTGCCCTATAATCTGATGATATGGTAATAAACTGATAACCAAGGGCCATCATTTCTTTTGCGTATTGAGTGGTTCCATTATGAATGCCTGCGATTTTACCGTGTTCTTTAGCTTTATTGACTATTAATTTAATATTTGAAAACACAGGATCTTCTTTGACATCAAATTGAGGTTTTAAGCCATAGGCTAAACTCATATCAGCGGGCCCTATGTAAACGCCATTTAGATTCTCAACAGATAATATTTCATCAAGATTATCGACAGCCTCTTTAGTTTCAATCATTGCTAGCGTTATGATTTGAGAATTCGCGTTTTGGATATAATCTGACCCATAAACCAGCTGAGCTCTGATAGGGCCGAAACTTCTTTGACCCAAGGGGGGATAATAGCAATAAGAAACAAATCTTTCGCACTCTTCTTTATTGTTAACCATAGGTGCTATAATTCCGCACGTGCCAGCATCAAGCATTTTCATAATTATTCCAGGCTCATTCCAAGGAACCCTGGCAAAAGGAATCGTGGGGGAATTAGCAATTGCCTGAAGCATGGATATGGACGTGGAATAATCATTAATGCCGTGCTGCAAGTCAATAGTTAAAGAATCCCATCCCATTTTGGACATGCTTTCGGCAGTAAAACTATTAGGAATGGATAGCCAACCATTGATAGCTGCTTTACCACTTTTCCAAATATCTAAAATAGAGTTCTTAAACATATGGATCTAATAATGAAAATTTAAAATTATATCTAGGTTTTTATACTAAATAATTTTATAACATTAATCTTTAATTAACAGTAAAGAACATTATAGCTAATGAAATATCTGCATACAATGGTCCGAGTCCAAAACATTGAGGATTCACTGAATTTTTATTGTGATAAACTTGGACTTAAGGAGATAAAAAGAATAGAAAATGAAAAAGGTAGATTTACTCTAATTTTTCTTGGTGCTGAAAATAGTGATGATCGGCATGCCCTTCTGGAGCTCACTTATAATTGGAACCCAGAAGAGTATACTGAAGGACGTAACTTTGGTCATCTGGCTTATAGCGTTAAAAATATTTATGAAACATGTGATAAATTAATGGAAAACGGCGTTATCATCAACCGTCCTCCCCGTGATGGTCATATGGCGTTCATCAAATCACCTGATGGTATCTCCATTGAAATACTTCAAGAAGGTGGAGCATTGCCTATTAAAGAACCCTGGCAATCAATGGAAAATAGTGGGACTTGGTAATTCAGTACCAACTTTCTAGGCCAACCTGGCTAACTTATATATTTTGTGTATGTTTTGTATAAAAGGATAGTTCCAGACAAAATAATTAATGAAATACCAAAAATAGATAAGGTATCTAGACTTTCAGAAAAAAAAATATTGCCAAATAAGCTTGCCCACAAAATTTGAGTAAACAAAAAGGGGCTAATAATTCTACTATATTTGCCAGCTATATGAAATGCCACTGTCCAAAACAAAATTGCTAAAAACATAAATAAGCCTGCGGAAAAAATTAAAATTAATTCATTGCGTGAGGGAATTATTGGATCAACAATCAAAAAAAAAGCTGAAAAAATTGTCAATGGTAAAATATTATAAAATGTAAATCCATAAGCGCTTGCTTTTTTTGAATATTTACTAACTATAATATTTGTTAATGCGTTATAAACTGCAACAATAACAACTAATAATAAAAAAAAATTAAATACTGTTAAAAAAGGTTTAAGTACTAGAATCACTCCTGTAAACCCAATAAATAATGTTATCCAGTCTTTAGTAATGATTTTTTCATTTTGTATAATTCTTGAAAAAATAAAAATATAAAAAGGAGTTGTCATTAAAACTGTTGTAAAAATACTTATTGGAATTTCTTTAAGTGAAAAAAAAACAAAGAGTGGTATAGGTATAAAAGTAATACCCCGAGCAAGAGGTATAAAATAATTTCTTTTATTTTTCAAAATTATATGTTTTTTAATTCCACCAACAAAATTTAAATAAAATAAAAAAACAATTAGGGAAAAAATATTTCCAATAGAATAATAATGATACCATTTATAATTACTAGAACTTAAAAATTTTGTGATAGCATCAAAAGAAGAGCCGCTAATAGTATTCAAACAAATTAATAAAATTCCAAACAATACGACTTTCATTTATTGGTTATATATCATTCTTTAAATGATTTAGAGAAAATAAATAATTAGAAACTTCAATTATTTTTCTCTTCAAAAAAATAATATCAGTACGTTCTTTGGAGATGTTATTTAAGATTTTATCAATGATGAAATTTCTTCTTCAGAAAAATATCTTGGTTTTTCACAACTTGTTCTCATCTTTGTTTGTTTTGAAGTTTTTGCTGCTAGAATTGTTGAATCTATTATATCCAACACATGCAATGCTAACTCTCCATTACACCTATGTTTTTTATTATTTTCAATGCTATAGATCATCTCTGATAAGCCAACACCCCTGTAATTTGCATTTGTAGGTGCTTCGTTTGATCTTCCGCTTTGATTAAATATATTTGTTTTTCCTAATTTCATATTTTCTGTAGAATGTTCTTTCCATTCACCGCCCTCTCTAAGAGATACTAAAATAGGCCCCCCGAACATATTAGGATCAGGTCCAATGATTGAGCCCTTTGTGCCATAAAATTCCATATGATTTCTCTGGTGATTAATGACATCAAAAGAAATAAATCCCTGTATTTTAGTTTTATTGTTAAACTCTATAACCACCATATAAGAGGTTGGTATCTCTACTTTAAATTTATTGCCTTTTTTTGGCCCTTCGCCGATTTCTCTATATTCACTAACAGTTGTTGCTTGTGCTCTAACACTTTTTGCAGAGCCTAAAAGATTCACCAACATCGTAAAAAAATATGGACCCATATCCAAGACAGGTCCACCGCCTTCTTGAAACCATGGTTCTGGATTTGGATGCCATGATTGGACGCCAGGAAATGCAAAGATAAAATTTCCTAATTTAATTTCTCCAACTTCGCCACTATCTATAATTTGTTTAGTCAATTGGCCACCTCCACCTAAAAAAGTATCTGGCGCATTTCCTAAATAAAGATTTTTTTCATTTGCAACATCAAATAATTCTTTTCCTTGCTCAAATGATATTGAGAGTGGTTTCTCACAATAAGAATGTTTATTCGAAAGTAGTGTTTTTTTAATTGTTTCGTAATGTGACGTAGGATTTGTCAAATTCAAAACAACATCTATCTCCCCATCTGCCAAAAGTTCATCAACACTTTTAGCTTCAATATTATATTCTTGAGCGCATTTATTTGCAGCTTCAATGTTAATATCAGCACAAGCTACAATATTAATGTTATTAAAGTAATTCTGGCTCCTAAAATAGGTTTCAGAGATATGGCCGCACCCTATTAAACCAATTTTTGACATTTTATTTTAACTGAGGATTGGGTACATTTATTTTAATTTTGTAGTTAGGATTTTTTGCTTGTTTTATGAGAGTCAATATGATTTCTTTATAGGCATCCCACAAACCTTTTTTTGGCGGAGGTAGTTGTTCCTTAATTAGATTATGTAATTTTTTTAAATTATATGATGGAACTGTTGGAAACATATGATGCTCAATATGATATTCCATATGCCAATAAAGAAAACTAAATATGGGATTAATATAAACTGTTCTCGAACTATATCGGTGATCCTTAATATTAACCTCTAAGCCTGTATGTTGAGTAAGACCAAATAATTTGTTTAAGGTCGCGCCATAAATTCCAGGTAGTACAATGTATAAAACTGGAAACCATGATTTGAAGATTATGGAAAGAATAATTGCTCCAATCCAAATAGCAACATGTATACGCGCAGAGTTACGACATTTGGAACGTTTCTCTTCAGGAATACATTGAGCCATAACATCTGTCGTAAAACCCAGGGCATGCTTTAAAGTTTCGACTTGAAGTGATTTGTGAATAAAAAAAATATTCTGAAAAAAAGGAATAAAAAAAGAAAAAAAATAGAACAAATCAATAGGTTTTCGTATAACAATTTCAAAATCAAAAGGATCATTAAAGGCTGTAAAACTATGATGTTTAAAGTGTGAATAACGCCATCGAACAGGTTCGAAATTATTCATATAACTCGAAATTTGATAGAAAAAATCATTCCAGAACTTTGATTTAAAGGCTGTTCTATGACTTGTCTCATGCCACATAGAGTCGCTACATGCGTAAATGTTTCCATAAATTAAAAAAAATAGAACACTCCACCAAGTGCCCCAGGTAATAAAAGCTAAATAGCCGAAAAAAAATAAACTTCCAAAAAAAATGGTTGTATGTTTGAATCCAGACCAGTTAGATTTATGACAGAGTTTACTGAATTCATTTTTATCAACAGTGCATCGATACCATTTATTTAAATTTATATCCATAAAATGCTAACTATAGTGAATAAAAAATAAAATTCAATTTTTAGCTTTGTATCCTAAGCCAATGTCATTGGTCATTTTACTAGAATCCATTTTTTTAGGATAATGATAATTTAATCCCAATAATTGTCTAACTCTTTCAGAACAATTTTTTAAAAATTCTTCATCAAGATAAGATAAAAGTTCTTCCACAGGTTTGACATATTTAGGTAAAAATTCAATTAATAAAACAGCTCTCTGATGAGATGACTTATTAGGCATAGCTCCATGCCATGTATTGCCATTAAAAAAAACTAAATCACCTGGTTTTCCTAACATTTGTTTTATGTTTGATTTATCGTCTTCTTTGGTTGGGTAATGTAATTTTTTTTGAGAACCAGGGCAATAAGCTGTTGCTCCTGAAAGTTCAGAACAATCATCTAGGGGTATAGCGCCCTGGCAATTTTGAGGGAAAGTAGAGTTTAATCCCATAGGAAAAGTTTCTTCTTTATAAAAATCCCAATAGGGATAATCTAAATGCAACTCTTGGCCGAGAGCTCCTGGTAAAAGTCTACTTGCACAGTAAGAACCACATATAAATTCAGTGCCTAGAAATGTAGACATCAAATTAAATATTATATCCTCAGTAATTATGTCTGAAAATACTTCCCCTTTACCAAAAAGATTCCAGACTCTTTGTTGTAAATTTATTTTTCCACAATCATCTGCCTCTGCATTAAAATGTGTTTCTTTTTGTTCTTGAGTGTCAGCATGTTGATTAACAATTTCTCTTGCTTCCTTAATTTGATTTTGTGAATAAACATCTTTAATCGCTATAACGCCCCCACCTTCAATTAATTCAGTAAGTGCTTTTTGTTTATCTAAATTATTCTTATCAAAAACAAGCATTGTTTATAATTTCAACTTTTAATTATAAAGACTTTTTTATCTTCATCAATAAATTCATTTATAGAATAAATAAGAAATATATAATTTTAATAGATAAAAATTAGAAAACCAAAAAATAAGCAAAGTATGAATTTATTAATTTGTTAACTCTTTTCTAAGATCTCCAATTTCAGCTCCTCCGGCCATCAGCCTTTTAATATCATCTCCTCCAAGCTCTTCTGCCATCCCTCTTCCAATAACCTCACCAAGACTTAAAAAAGTATAACGATCCGAAATTAGACGAGCATGGATTTCATTATGAGTTATTAAAATAATTGCAATATGTCCAAGTTTTTGAACATCTTTAATGGTTTTTAACACTTCCATTTGTTGTTTTTGACCTAATGCTGAAGTTGGCTCATCAAGAATTAGTATTTTAGCACCAAAGTATATAGCTCTTGCAATCGCTAATGTTTGTCGTTGACCACCTGACATTGTTCCTACCGGTTGTTCAGGATCTGAAATATCAATTCCTATCTTAGCCATTTCTATAACAGTAATTTCATTCATCTCTTTCTTTTGCATAATTCCAAAAGGCCCAGGACCTTTTTTAAGCTCCCTTCCAAGAAAAAAATTTCTTGTAACCGATGTTAATGCATTTAATGCTAGATCTTGATAAACCGTACCAATACCTAAATCAGATGCTTGACGAGGAGTAGTAAATTTAACTTCTTGACTATCAACATAAATTTTTCCACTTGTTGCAGGATGAACGCCAGAAAGAATTTTTATTAGTGTGGATTTTCCAGCACCATTATCACCTAGTAATGCATGTACTTCTCCTGGATACACATCAAGCGAAACCCCGTTTAAAGCAGTAAAATTACCAAACTTTTTTACAAGATCTGTAATTTCAATAAGAGGTTTTTTTGAACTATCAATCGTCATGCACTACCTATAATTCTTTTCCGAATATTTTCATTAGTTAAGGCTGCTGATACTAATACAGCACCCAAGAAAACTCTGTAGAACGATCCGTCAATACCTGGGATATAGAAGAAGGCTTCCTTGGCAATTCCAAAGATTATAGCTCCCAATATAATGCCAGCTACATTTCCAAATCCACCTGTTAATACCACTCCTCCAATTACAGCGGCAGCAATTGATTCGAGTTCTTTTAGATTTCCTTTCGCAGCATCAGAAGTATTTACTTCAAATACCTGGCACGCTGCAAACATGGTGGCACAAAAAGCTGTAAACATAAATAATGAAATTTTTACTTTATTTGTGGGTACGCCGTTTGCCTTTGCTGCGCTTAAATTACCACCTGTTGAATATATCCAGTTTCCTGCTTGTGTGCGACTTAAAACAAAATAACAAACAAGCGCTAATAAAAACCAAATCATTAAACATGAATACATGCCTTCAGCAAACTGTCTGCCATACGTGTTTACATTCCAATCAGCTGTATAATAAAGCCAATCAAATACTGGTTCCATTATATCGCCACCAAAGAAATTAGCCACGGGACGCGCTGTAGTAATTGTATCAATATAGGCTTTAGTTATATCTATATCTGTGACAACTTTTACAGCAACATCAGGAACGTTAATACCTGCTTCAATTTTTTTTGTTAAAATTTCTATCATAGATTCATTGTTTGATTTTTTAGCACCTTCAAGTGATTTTTCTAAACTTTGAATCATTTTTGATTTGTTAGATAAGGTTTTATAAAGCGCTACTTTTTCATTAACATAGGTTAATTTTTCTGTAATTTTAGCTATTGTTTGTGCGGGGACAGTGCTTAAAATTTCTAATAATTGTTCGTTAGGAAGTGCTTTTGCTGCCTCTCTTTCCATCTCGCCATGTCCTGGCACTTTGATAATATTTTTTATATCAGGTAAATCTGTAACAGTTGTTGACCCAGCTGTTTGAGAAAAAGCTTTATTAAAAGCACGGAAGGAAACCATAGTGAGACCTCTTAAAAAAAATAATCCACCTAGGGTTACAATAAAAGACGCTATACCTGTTTTTACAATTAACCATCCCTGAAACCAACCAAAAGACAATGTAAAACACAATGTTATAAATATAGCTGTGAGAGGTGAAACGTCTGTTATTTGAAATATTTTTAAAGTCTCAATATGTAATCCGCCAGAAAAAGATATGTAAGGAATAACAATTGCAAAACCCCACTTCAAAGTAATAGCCATAACACACCCAGCAAAACCAACCATAGAACCTATTGAAAGATCAAACTCACCAGCAATAATCAATAACCCTGCACCAAGTGCAAGAATTCCTAATTGAGAAATAACCCTAAAATTATTTCTAATTCCAAGGGCATTAAAACCCTCTCCGGAAAAAGGGTTTAAAGAAAATTGACCTTCAGGAATAGAGAAGTACCCAAGCAATCCAAAAAGAATTAACATGACACCTATTGGTCCAATTTCTGGACGTGCTAGAATAGGGCTATACCATTTTTTTTTCGCCTGCCGATCCGATTCTTGTCTTTGTGGTTGCTGTGTAGTTGAGGGATCCATTTTTTTTAATTAAAATTGAAAAAAAAAGGACCGCCGAAGC
>JAGFWP010000027.1 GCA_017639935.1 Pelagibacteraceae bacterium | reverse complement strand
CTTTATGCTTGTACAAAATCAAATATTGCCAAATTCATTCAAGTAGGTGGTCGCGATTATGTAAATGCGCTGCATTGGACGGCAATGTTAATGGCTGATCCCGAATGCGTTTTGACAAATGTAGAAAATGATATTTTTGAATGGAATGATCTTGTCAATGATGCATTACAAAATCCCGGAGAACAGAATTGGGTGGGACCAGCAGCTGGTGGATTAGATCATGTAACCGCTATGAAAATATGGGATGAATATGGTATGTCTGCCAAATGGATTCCATACAAAAGTGGTGGAAAAGCAATTGCTGCTTTACTTGGTGAGCAGGGAGTTGCTTATGTTGGTAATCCACGCGATGCTCTTGGTAACCCTGATTTGTACATTGCTGCAGTTTCAAGTGATGAGAGGTTAGAAGCCTTCCCTAATGCACCAACTTTCGCTGAACTTGGTGTGACTACACTAAACAAGGAATATATGTGGCGTGGGTTTGCCCTAAAAGCAGGAACACCACCTGATGTTATTGAATGGTATACTAACCTATTCCAACAAGTTACAGCAGATCCTGATTGGAAAGAATTTTGGGAAAAGGGTGGTATTGATGTTGAATTCATTGGTGGGGATGAGTTTACTGATATCGTTAAGCAGGACATTGAAACATTCGAATATTATCTAACGAAGTCGGAGATTATTTCTACTTTTAGTAATAACGGGTTAAGTAAATATGGAGAGGGGACACCTTTATTAATTTTAACCATAGGTTTGATTACTGTCATTGCTTTAGCGGGATACTTGATATATAAATCGTCGTTCTCAAATACTTTTGGCCGGATAATGGTAATTGCCTTTTTCCTATTAATTTCAATAGTATTTTATCTACAATCTTTCATTTTTCCGGTGAGTCGTGAAGTTGGACCAGGTGTTATTCCTCGTTTATGGATATTTACCTTAGTTCCACTTTCTCTTTTACTATTAGTAAAAACGTTAAGGAATAAAGATGGTGTAGAGCAAGCAGGACCGCGAGTTGATATTGTTCTAACATTTATTGGCTTCCTTGTAGTTTATTTATTAGTGATGAATTATATCGGGTATTTCCTAAGCACTTTTATTTTTATGATTACCGGAATGATTTATTTAGGTTATAAGAATATAAAAGTAATGCTCATTACATCTGCAACATGGATTGTGTTTTCATATATCATTTTCTATAAGATCTTATTTGTACCACTTCCGCTTGGTAAGTGGTTTGAGGGATTATTCTAATGGAATTACTTTCAAATTTAGGTGATGGACTTTCATACGTAATTGGAGTCGTACCTATCCTTACAATTATTTTGGGTGTTACGGTGGGTATTATTGCAGGAGCGACACCGGGGCTTTCTCCTTCGATGGGAGTGGCCTTACTAGTTCCCTTTACATATGCAATGTCTCCAACTTTAGCACTAATATTACTTGTCGCAATTTATATTGCTGCAAACTATGGTGGTTCAATTACAGCTGTAACAATCAATGCGCCTGGCACTCCATCATCTGTAGTTACATCATTTGACGGATACCCATTAACTAAAAAAGGTAAACCGGGTATGGCACTTGGCGTATCGCTAGTAGCATCAACAATTGGAGGTATTGTAGGTACTCTAATATTAATATTTTTCTCAGGTCCGCTTGCAAAAGTCGCTTTGAAATTTCATCCGGCTGAGTATTTTGCCTTAGCGATATTCGGGCTCACCACAGTAGCATCACTTGGTGGAAAAAATTGGATCAAAGCATTTATTGCAGCAATGTTTGGACTACTGATTAATACTATAGGTATAGATCCGATTTCAGGAGTAAGCCGATTTACATTTGGGCTATCTTTCTTATATGATGGATTCGCTTTGATACCTGCGCTGATTGGTTTATTTGCATTAAGCGAAATATTTAAACAATTGGAAACCGGAAAATTTGACAGCAAAGCTGCTGATTCGGGGAAACAAAAATGGCCAACTTTCTTAGAATATTGGAAGCTAAAATTGACCATTTTGCGCTCTTCTGTTATAGGTACTATAATCGGGATATTCCCGGGAGCAGGGGCAACAATAGCTGCATTTATATCCTATGATTTGACTCAAAAATTGAGCAAAACACCTGGTAAGTTTGGAAAGGGCAGCCTGGAAGGAGTAGCAGCTGCAGAAGGAGCAAACAGTAGTTCCGTTGGCGGTGCATTAATTCCATTACTGACATTAGGAATACCGGGCAGTGCCTCCACTGCCGTACTGATCGGAGCGTTAATGATTCACGATCTCACTCCCGGTCCGCAACTATTTATTTCGAGTCCTGACATTATCTATGGTTTACTTTCAAGCTTATTATTAGCAAATATTGTTTTATTAGCGCTTGGATTCTTTGGCAGTCGATTATGGATTAAAGTAACTATAATTCCAAAACGTATATTATTCCCAATAATATTTGCTGTATCAATCATCGGAAGTTTTGCCGTTCGTAATTCATTCTTTGATGTAATAGCCTGTTTAGGATTTGGTGTTTTCGGTTGGATCCTAAAACGCTATAATTATCCGGTTGCTCCTATAGTCCTCGGTATGGTGCTAGGAAATATTGCAGAGACTAATTTTATCCGTGCCGTCATGATGGATGGATGGGCAGTATTCTTTACGAGACCTGCAAGTTTAATTATGTTGTTAGTAGCACTTGCTAGTTTTGCTGTACCTTTGATACAAGCAAGAAAAGAAAAGAAACGTGGTACAAGGTAAAGAGAAAATCATAAATATTAACACACTGAAAAGAAAATGGTCAATGCTGATTGTAGTAGTATTAAGTGTGTTAAATCCCATTTTTGCAGGATCATCTGATTCTTCTAATGCAATTTCTTGGGCTACTTTGGTTATGACGCTGGTAGGCGGATTGGCATTATTCCTTTACGGTATGGAAAAGATGAGCGAAGGTTTGAAGAAATCTGCCGGCGATCGTATGCGGAATATTCTTTCTGCTCTTACCAGCAATCGTTTCATTGCTATGTTTGTAGGTGCCTTTGTTACAATGGTCATTCAAAGTTCCAGTGCAACAACAGTTATGTTGGTCAGCTTTGTTCAAGCCCAGCTCATGACTTTTGTACAATCATTGGGAGTTATTCTTGGAGCGGATATAGGTACAACCATTACGGCACAATTGGTAGCATTTAAACTCACCGATTATGCATTGCTCATGATAGCTGTTGGTTTTGCTATGACCATGCTTTCTAAAAAAGATTCTACAAAATATATAGGTGAAGCAATCCTCGGTTTTGGAATTCTATTTTTTGGCATGAAACTTATGTCAGATGCCATGAGGCCCTTACGTACCTTCCAGCCGTTTATTGATTTATTGAAAGGTCTTGAAAATCCTCTATTAGGATTATTAGTAGGAACACTATTTACTGCATTGGTTCAAAGCAGTAGCGCCTTTACAGCGATTGTTATTGTATTGGCACAACAGGGATTGTTGACATTAGAAGCAGGGATTCCCTTGGTAATGGGTGCCAATATTGGAACATGCATTAATGCCGGACTTGCAAGTATCGGTACGTCGAGGGAAGCAAAGCGTGTAGCTATTGCTCATGTGATGTTTAAGATCGGTGGTGTCCTTCTGTTTATTTTTTGGATTCCAACTTTTGCAGGTATAATCCGTTCAATTTCACCTGCATCAGTTGGTTTGGACGGTATTGACAAACTTGCGTCAGAAACCCCCAGGCAGATAGCGAATGCCCACACGATATTTAATGTGAGTTTAGCTTTGTTTTTCCTGCCGTTTACAACCATGTTTGCAAATTTAATTATGAAAATTTATCCGGAAAGAAAGCAAGAAAAGGGTATCCAACCCGCTACGTGGCATTTGGATGATAAAGCCATCTCTACACCAGCAATGGCTATCGATTTAGCTCGGAATGAAATTTCCAGAATGTCGAAAATTTTTGGTCGAATGCTTGAAGCAATTATAGAACCTTTTAAATCCAATGATCCGCAACAAGACAAAAAATATCCTCAACTTTCATTGGTAGAAGGAATAGAAATGCGGGAAGAAAAATTGGATTTTCTTGAGGAGCACATCGTAATATATTTAAGAAAAATTGGCCGCCAGGAGTTATCCGGCCGCCAAATTCAGGAAGTTTACGGTATGATGTCCATCGTGAACGATATTGAAAGTATCGGTGATATTATTGAGAAAAACATGATTCCACTCATTGCCAAAAAGTCGGTACTAAATACTGATTTTTCAAAAGAAGGCAAAGAAGAACTGAATATTTTTCATACAAAAATATGTAAACAGGTCAGTCGGTTAAAAGATGCTTTTTCAGAACTTGACCCTGAAAGAGCCCGGCAAATCATGGCTAAAGAAGAAAAATATTCAGATTTGGAGACCGAATATCGTACGAGACACTTGGAACGTCTACATGAAGAACGGGAAGAATCAATTGAAACACATGAAATACATATGGAACTAATGGACCTGTTAAAACAGATCAATGTTTATACAGGTGATATTGCAAAAACGATTCATGAAATAGGGGAAGAAAACATTAAATTAAAACTATGAATCATTTCATGAAATATTTAAAAATTTGCCTTTGGTTAATAATTATGGAGTCAGGATCACTTTCTGCAGCTGAAAGAACTGGAGAACCAATACAGTGGGGCTTTTTAACAATGGGGCTTTTCGGCGGTTTATCCCTATTCTTATATGGTATGGCTAAAATGAGCGATGGGCTGAAAAAGGCTGCGGGAAATCAAATGCGTAAGATTTTGGCAACCTTGACTAAAAATCGTGTGGTTGCTCTATTTGTGGGCGCTTTCGTTACCATGGTTATTCAAAGCTCCAGCGCTACTACCGTTATGCTTGTGAGTTTTGTTCAGGCACAGCTTATGACCTATGTACAATCAATTGGCATTATCCTTGGGGCAAATATAGGCACAACAATTACTGCCCAACTGGTGGCATTTAAGTTGACAGACTATGCTCTTCTCATGATTACAGTTGGATTTGTCCTAACTGTGTTTAGCAAAAAAGAATCCATTAAGCATATAGGAGAAGCAATTCTGGGATTTGGGATATTGTTTTTTGGAATGAAACTCATGTCTGACGCCATGAAACCGTTGCGTGAATTTCAACCGTTCATTGATCTCATGAAAGGATTGGAAAATCCATTACTCGGAATTTTAATTGGTGCTGCTTTTACTGCATTGGTCCAGAGTTCAAGTGCTTTCACGGGAATTGTGATTGTCCTTGCTCAGCAAGGCCTGCTTACATTAGAAGCTGGCATTCCCATGATTTTGGGCGCCAATATCGGTACATGTGTTACGGCGGGACTTGCAAGTATCGGTACCATTAGAGAAGCAAAGCGCGTAGCCCTTGCCCACGTGTTGTTTAATATAGGCGGTGTAATGATTTTTGTTTGGCTTATCCCCCCGTTGGCTGAACTTGTTCGTTCACTATCTTCTGTAAGCGATCTTAGTGGAATGGAAAAGCTTGCAGCAGAAACGCCGCGGCAAATTGCAAATGCTCATACCATTTTTAATGTATCTGTAGGCTTAATATTTTTACCATTTACAACTTTGCTGGCAAAACAGGTTTACCGCATACTTCCGGAAGTGGAACAGGTAAAAGGAATAGACCCCGCTACATGGCATCTGGACGACAGCCAAATTTCACATCCTGCATTTGCCATTGAGCTAGCCCAGACAGAGATTTCCCGCATGTCTAAGATTATTGCCCGTATGCTTCGAGCTATCATTCACCCATTTACAACAGATGACCCGGGCAAGGATGAAATCTATCCTCAACTGACTATTCACGAAGGGATTGACATGAGGGAAGAAAAGATTGATTTCCTTGATGAAAAGGTAGTGGATTATCTGGTAAAGATCGGACGACAGGAATTAAGTAATCAGCAGATGAGCGAAGTGTATGCCATGATATCCATTGCTAATGACTTGGAAAATATTGGAGATATTATTCATCGAAATATGGTCCCGTTAGCTACCAAGAGACTTCAATTAAAAAGTGATTTTTCCAAAGAAGGGAAAAAAGAGTTAATCGCTTTTCACGTGAAAGTGAGTAAACAGATGAGTCGTCTTCGTGACGCTTTAGGTGAGATGGATCCAGCAATGTCAAAAAAGATTTTGCGTAAAGAAGAGAAATATGAAATACTGGAATCAGATTTTCGTAAGCAGCATGTGATGCGTCTACATGAAGAAAAAGGAGAATCGCTGGAGACCCATGAAGTCCATGTAGAGTTCATGGATCTGCTTAAGCAGATTGGTGTTCATTTGACTAATATCGCTAAGACTATCATGGAAGTTGATAGTGGCAAAGACACAGCAAAATGATAAGGAGAATAATACAATGAAAATAATAAAACCACTGGTAATTCAGATACTGATAGTCGGATTCCTGTTTGCACAAGTGAGCAAAACTCAGGGGTATACAGAGTGGGATGAAGGGATAATTAAGTTCAAATCGGAAGATGGCCAGTTTCAAACTCGCTTTGATATAAGGATATTCCTGGACGGGGCTTATTTTCCTGACGATACACTTGATCTGCTCAGCAACGGTACACATCTCCGAAAAGGGCGGTTTGCAATCAAAGTAAAGCTGTGGGAAGACTGGCGAGCAGAATGGGATATTGATATCGCAGATGCCACTGTCGAAATAAAAGATATGTGGGTGGCTTACACCGGTTTTAGTAACTCTTTCATCAAAATCGGCCACTTCAAAGTACCTTTTGGTCACGAGATTCTGATTACTTCACGTTACCAATCATTTATGGAAAGAGCCATGCCAAACCTTGCTTTCAAAGTTGGAAGACGATCATCTATTGGCTATACAAAATGGGGTAGAAATTGGAATTTCAGTGCTTCACTTTTCGGACAGGAACTTCTCGTGGATGATAAGAACAAAACACAGGATGAAACCGGTGGCGGATTTGGCACTAGATTTGCCATTGCACCTATTCTAGCAAACAATTTTCTGATTCACACTGGGGCTTCCTTTGTACAGCATGCACCTAATGATGCTGGTAGTGTTGTAGATTTCACCAGTGAGCCAGAAACAAAATTAGGTGATATTGAAATGTTGGATACAGATAATATTTTCAACGTCGAAAAAATTACGAGAGTTGGCTTGGAAGGAGCACTAGGATTCAAGAATATCAGCTTGCAGGGAGAATATATGCAGGCAGGCTTAACAAGATTTGACGAAACGGATACAACAAGCAGTTATTATGGTGAATACAATGATGCTTCATTTAGCGGCGGATATGTTTACCTCAGTTGGGTTTTAACAGGTGAGAAAAGACCCTGGGATAACACGCAGGGTGAATTCAGCCAGATAATTCCAAACAATAATAAAGTTGGAGCTTGGGAGTTACTGGCCCGTTTCAGTAATTTAAATTTATCTGATCCAAAAGCCATTGATCCAAGAAGTCCAAGCGGAATTATGGGCGGAAAAGCAAATAACATCACCTTGGGTCTAACATGGTATGCAAATCCAAACATCAAGTTTATGTTCAACTATATAATGGTGGATAATTCAACAAATGCAACGGGTGACGGTGCCCCGGGAGATTATGATTTTAATTCAATAAACTTTAGGGCATTAATAAAATTCTAATTAAGATAGCATAAGGAGATATAACATGAAGCTAGCAACAATGTCGATAATTGTGATGGTAAGTATGTTATTTATAATAAGCTGCAGCCTTGATGAAGAAGCTGATGACGATGGCGGGTCAAATACCAGCCTTCTTGAACTCTACATTAATGAGTTTTTGGCCAGTAATGATGCGGCTACTGTTGATCCAGATGAAGACAGCAATGACGGTGATCCATACGAAGATTGGTTTGAAATCTATAATGGCGGTGGCAATGCTATTGATATCGGTGGAATGTACGTTTCAGACGGAAAGGACGACATTACCATGTATCAAATTCCGTCGACTGAACCGTCTCTAACGACTATTCAACCTGGAGATTTTTTGATTGTTTGGTGTGATAAGGAATTACTTCAAGGTGTTTTACATGTGGATTTTGCATTGGGTAGTGGTGGTGAGGATATTGTTCTAACTGAGTCTGACGGTCTAACTATTGTAGATCAGCTTACATTTGAAGCTCAAACTACTGATATTTCTTACGGCCGCAATCCAGACGGAAGCGACACATGGGAATATTTCAGTACACCGACTCCTGGGGCAACAAACAGTTCCACTCAACCAAATGTGGCACCAATGATTATGTCTGTTTCCCGGTCACCACAGTCACCGTCACCAGTAGACGCTGTTACCATCACTGCAGTAGTTACGGATGATTACGGACTCGATTCAGTTTCTGTTTACTATAAGATTCACGAGGACAGCAGTTTTGTACAGCTTGAAATGAACTCTGCTGCGGTTGATACGTTTTCCGCAACCATCGGAGCCCAAAGTGACAGTACAACAGTCAGCTATTACATCGAAGCAGTAGATAATTCCGAACTGGTTTCACTCGAGCCATCAGATGCTCCAACAACTACTCTGTCTTACACTGTTTCATTGACTGCCTATATTCCACCGGCGCTACTGATCAACGAATTCCTGGCAAGCAACGATAGCTGCTGTACGGATGAAAATGGTGAGTACGAAGATTTCATTGAGATTTACAACGCTGATGATGAAGCAGTGGATATTGGTGGAATGTACATAACCGATGGATTGGATGCTCCCACAACTTGGCAGATACCGACAACAGCACCCGATACAACAACCATCGATCCGGGTGGATTCCTACTACTGTGGGCGGACAAGCAGTCGGAACAGGGGATTCTGCATGTTGAGATCAAATTGAGCGGCGATGGTGAACAAATTGGATTATTCACTTCTGACGCTACTAACAATATCCCAATTGATACCTTAACCTACGATGCGCAAACGACGGATATTTCAAAGGGCCGGAAACCAGACGGAAGTAACACTTGGGAGTTTTTCACTACGCCAACGCCAGGTGCATCTAATAACTAATCAAATGCCTAATAGCTGGATGATTGGTTTTATGATTATTTTCCTGTCCTGCAACTTAGAAGAGGAAATGGATGATAATTCGGGACCGAAATTGGAATTAATTGGGAGCTATACTTTAGAAGTCCCCGAACCATCCGGGCTTACGCTGAATGCAGATGGCACGGCTCTTTACTCCGTAAGTGATCCGCCGGATAATTCAATATATAAACTGGATCTGTTCGGAAATACAAAAAAAACGCTCTCCTACACTGGTGATGACCTGGAAGGCATTACATATGACAATCGTGACAATACATTGTGGATTGCTGAAGAAAGACTCAGAGAAGTGGTGCACCTGGATACACTTGGAAACGAGTTAGATCGCTTTTCAATAAATTTCGACGGATTATCCAGCATCCATGGATTTGAGGGTATTATGTACAATCCGGTGACCAGTAGGATTTCTCTTTTAAATGAAAAGAATCCCGGCGCTTTTATAGAATTGGATTCAACCATGAATATCAGCAAAGAATTATCATTGAATTTTGCACAAGATTATTCGGGCTTGTGTTTTAATTCTGCAAATGGGAATTTCATGATAGTCAGCGATGAATCTCAGCAGCTTATCGAATGGAATCTGGATGAAGGTGTAATCCACACCTATTCCCTCGATATTGAAAAAGCCGAAGGTGTGGATTATGATCCCGCAATTAACAGAGTTTATATAGTCTGTGATTCTGAACAAAGGCTATATATTTATGGCATTCAACACTAACAAAAAGGAGGTTCGTAATGAAACGAACGTTAACAATAACAATCATGATGGCGCTGCCAATCCTGGTCTTTGCCCAGGCGCCAACGCTATATATCAATGAGTTTATGGCAAGTAATGATACCTATTGGGCAGATGATTCTGGGGCGTTTGATGACTGGATTGAAATCTACAATCCGGGAACTGATTCAGTAGATATCGGCGGATTGTGGTTGACCGATGATCTGACTGATCCGGCTTCGCATCAAATCCCGGACACAGCGGCAGCAATAACAACCATCCCACCCGGCGGTTTTCTAGTCCTTTGGGCAGATAAAGAATCAGAACAGGGCCCACTTCATGTGGAAGAGAAGTTGAGCGGCGATGGCGAGCAAATCGGACTGGTATATATTTCCGGAACAGATACAACATTCGTAGATTCGTTGACTTTTGGTGCACAGGCTGAAGATACCAGTTATGCCCGTGTTGACGACGGTGGTTCTACCTGGGCATCTTTCCCTGATCCCAATGCGGGTGCTTCGAACACTTGGACACCCACAAATCTGTCGGGAATTATGGTTAATGAATTCCTGGCCAGCAATGATGCCTGTTGCATGGATGAGAATGGTGACTATGATGATTTTATCGAATTATACAACTCTGGTTCAAATTCTGTCAATGTCGGCGGCATGTATGTTACCGACGACCTGACTGATCCTGCATCCTGGCAGATTCCTACTAGTGATGCCAATGTCACAACAGTTGCTTCAGGTGGCTTTTTACTGTTATGGGCTGATAAAGAATCTGAACAAGGTGTGCTGCATGTAGAGGAAAAACTCAGCGGTGATGGTGAACAGATCGGACTTGTAACCATTTTTGCCAGCGATACTAGTTTCGTCGATTCATTAACTTATAGTGAACAAATCGCCGATACAAGTTATGGTCGTTTCCCTGACGGTTCATCATCTTGGAGTATTTTAAACCCGACTCCCGGGTCAGCAAATACTGAATTGAGTGTTATTAACGGAGGAATAGTACCAATGCAATTTGCATTGCATCAAAATTATCCAAATCCGTTTAATCCTACAACGACTATCCGTTTTGATATTGCAGAACAAACATTCGTTACAATATCAATTTGGAATATACTTGGACAAACAGTGAACACTCTTGCAAAAGAACAGATGAATCCAGGTTCATACAAACTTGAATTCAATGGCACAGATAGATATGGAAAGTCTCTTTCTTCCGGAGTCTATTTGATTTCTGTTGAAACACCCTCTTGGTCTTCAACGAATAAAATGATGTTATTGAAATAGTACTTAAAATCGTAGTATAAACAAAAAGCCCTAGCATTTCTGCCGGGGCTTTTTGTTTAATCAGTTTTTGATCTAAACGGACTGCGAAATCAAATCGCTTAATGAAATTCCTAAATCAAATTTGAATTTCTCTACGTTCATCTTTGGCTCATGCCATACACCATAATTCCCTGCCATAATCAATTTCTGGATATAGCTTTTTATTAAAGCATCTGTACCTTGATTATCATACCAACGAATATCTATCTTTGCACTATTTTCATTAATCGCACCTAATAATGCAGATAAGAATGTCTGACGGTTTTCTGTATCTGTATTGATCTTACAGAATCCTGCTTCAATAAGCCCTTCTATTTGATCCCAGTCCGTTCCTACAAAATCGTTCCATTTTTGTTTGTCTTCATCTCTACCACTCATTTTGTCTAATTGCTCTACTGCATATTCAACAACTTGTGGATATAATGTAGATGCTCCATGAGCAACGAAAACAATATCATTATTTATTTCATTTGCAGTGGCTAGAAGTTCATGGGCAAGTGGAATATTTAATTTCACTTTATGACCAGGCTTTCCTTTGTTTGGCCCATGCATAGTGCCAATTGTTGGAGCCAACATTAATACACCTGTTTCTTCTACAAACTGCTTTAATTCATCTGGATTGGTATACGTTGAAAAATCTGATTTTGTATCTTCATCTTCTTCTCCGGCTAACACACCTAATTCACCTTCAACGGATAAACCAACTGGATGTGCCATATCTACAACTTCACGAGTCAGGTCAATATTGTCTTGCAATGGCATCGCAACTTTATTTGCATGATCAGTAGAGTTATCAGCCATAACGCTTGTTAGACGTTGAACAGCCGCTTGTAAAACTTTCCGACCCGGCTCTGTGACGTAATCACCATGATCCAAGTGAGTCGCAATTTTAACTGATGATCTTTTGGCCATTTTTTCGATATAAGATGTAGCGACATCTAATCCAAAAACTTGGTCCCCATCACCAAAATGTTTTAGTGCAGAATTAGAGAATGCCATTAGACCTGACGATCCCAATAACTCAAAAGCTTTCATCGCAGCATTAATACCTTGGAATGTGGTCACATTAAAGGCAGGAACGGCATATCCTTTTCCGTTCGTATTGCCTTTTTCACCACGTTTAGCTTTCACAACCAACGCGTGCGCTGATGCCATATTATCTGAAAATTTTCTTGATTTATTTAGTATTGGTGGTTGTTTTTTCATTAAAATTATTCCTTTTTATGATTGATTTATATCTTGTTTTAGACCCTGATACCAATCCTTTTCAGTATCAAAAGGTTTTCCACCTTTAATTCGACTAAAATCGATAAGGTTCATTTCATTATTATTATTTTCGTCCAAACCTGCGACTCCGCTTTTTCCATCCAACGCCATGTCA
>JAGFWP010000026.1 GCA_017639935.1 Pelagibacteraceae bacterium | reverse complement strand
CATCGGTTTTCTAAACCGAGGGTCGCAGGTTCGAATCCTGCAGAGCGCGCCATTAACTATTTTATTAAATAAAAAAAATTAATTTGAGATATAATTTAACCAGTTTTTAAGTTCTTTATTTCTAATTCTTTTATCTAAAATATCCTGTCCGATTTTTAAATAATCACCATTGCCATTGTTTTTAGTTAAATTATCTAAGCAAGATATAGTTTTATCCGCGTGATCATTATCATTGAAAATATTTTCAGAAATTAAGATAGATTTTCTGGCACAGAGAATCTTAGACAAAATTTCAAAATCAAATTCAGGATGATATTGCGTTCCACAAAAATTTGCACCGTTGATTTTAAAACTTAAAGCTTGAATTTCACTATGATCATTAGAAGACAGTATATTAGAATCAGGTGGAATTTTTTCAACTTCATCTAAGTGAGAACACAAAGCATCAAATTTTTCACATTTATCATTATACATAAAATGTCTCTTTCCATCTTCATTAAGTTGAATATTTCTAGCAACAACAATTTCCCTTCCTTTTGGATTTTTACGAACTGACCCGCCAGCTGCGGTGACATAAACTTGCAACCCCCAACAACTTCCAAAAATATTTGTGTTAATTTTTAATGTTTCTTTTGCTAACTCTATTTGTCGTGTTATACCTGGGTTAGAATCATAAATATTGAGACTGCTACCTGTCCAAACTATGCCATTAAAGTCTTCAAGAGAAATACCTTGAGGAATATATTCTTCTTTTTTCCCTGGATGAATTGTAATTATCTCAAGAGGTGATGAAGAAATTGATTTTAATGTTTCGCCATAATGCTTAAAAGCATCAATGCAATCGCAATCATTGAGACTTTTCCACCCATCATAGTCATAACCATCTATCATTAGTATTTTTTTAGACATATTTAGTAAATAATTTAGGAATCTATTAATTTTTTATATCTCAAAATCAATAGTTTTATTTATAATTATTTTATTAAATTAATACTATACAAATAATTACCTTAAGTATTTTTGTTTATATTGTAATTTTTTTATGAATAAATTAATAATCACCTGTAGAATGGCATAACGATGTTAATCATTGAACATAATTAATGGGATTCATTTGTGAACGATCAAGTTCTAGGATTTATAGGCGGAAGCGGGCTATATGAGATTGATTTTGTAGATAATAATAAATTATTAGACATCAAATCTCCTTGGGGCAAACCATCAGATAAAATTATTGAAGGAACTATTAATGAAAATAAGATATTTTTTTTATCAAGACATGGTTTAGGACATAAATTATCGCCTTCTGCAATTAATTATCAAGCCAATATTGACTGTTTAAAACAATGCGGAGTAACAGATATTATTTCCTTGTCTGCAGTAGGATCATTAAAGGAATCTTTAAATCCAGGCACTTTTGTCATAGTAGATCAATTTATTGATAGAACCATTAATAGAAAAAAAAGTTTTTTTAATGAAGGCATTGTAGCTCACGTGCCAATGTCAGAACCCACCTCCAAGGAATTGATGCTATTAAGTAAAAAAATTCTTAATAAGTTGAAAATCTCTAATGTTTTTGGAGGTACTTATTTGGCAATGGAAGGACCTCAATTTTCAACAAAAGCTGAATCTAATTTATATAGACAATGGGGATGCGATGTAATCGGTATGACAAACATTCCTGAAGCTAAATTAGCAAGAGAAGCTGAAATACGTTATTGTTCAATATCAATGGTAACTGACTATGATTGTTGGCACCAAGATCATGAGTCTGTTAATTTAGAAATGATATTAAAAACGATGAAGAAGAACACTGAAAAATCAAAAAAATTTATACAATCAATTTCTATCGACTATTATAAAGGTATTGATTTTACTAAGGATAAAAGTCGAAATATTTTAGATACATCAATAATTACTCACCGAGACAGTTGGGATTCAATAGTAGAAAAAAAATTAAAAACAATTTTACAAAGATATAAAAAATCTAATAATTAAATATGCTTGTTAATGGAAAAAACCTAACAACCATTTGGTTTGATAATACTGAAGATGTAGTGAAAATAATTGATCAAAGATTGCTACCACACGAATTAAAAATAGTTAATCTTACTACTTTGTCTGACTCAGTATACGCAATCAAAGAAATGCAAGTAAGAGGAGCGCCATTGATAGGAGTCACAGCAGCCTATGGCATGTATTTGGCTTCAAAAGAGAGCTCTGATATTGATTTTTTAATTCAATCAGGAGAGAAATTAAAAGCAACAAGACCAACAGCAGTTAATCTTATTTGGTCTGTAAATAAAGTTATTAATAAAATTAAAGAAAACGAAAATAACAACAGAACTGAATATATTTTGCAAATAGCAAATAATATCAGGCAAGATGATATTGAAGTTTGTAGTAAAATCGGAGACAACGGGCTTCAGTTATTAGAAAGAATTTATAAAAATAAAAATTCAACTATTAATATTTTAACTCATTGCAACGCAGGTTGGTTAGCCACTGTTGATTGGGGTACGGCATTATCACCAATTTTTAAAGCCAATAAAAAAAAAATACCAATTCATGTTTGGGTAGATGAAACAAGGCCAAGAAATCAGGGTTTTAATCTTACTGCCTGGGAACTAATAAATGAAAATATCCCAAATACATTAATCGTAGATAATGTGGGTGGACACATCATGCAAAAAGGAATGGTTGATGTTTGTATCACAGGCACTGATAGGACAGCTATAAATGGAGATGTATGTAATAAAATAGGCACTTATTTGAAAGCACTTTCTGCTTATGACAATAATATTCCTTTTTATGTTGCAGCACCAATCTCTAGTATAGATTTTTCTATATCGAATGGAATTAAAAACATTCCTATTGAAGAACGGGATGAAAAAGAGGTATCTTCTATGTGCGGACTTAACTCAAAAGGAACTATGGAAAGGATAAGCATCACACCAAAGAATGCCAATTGTAAAAATTATTCTTTTGATGTCACTCCAGCCAAATATATAACTAAAATTATTACTGAAAAGAAAATAGTTGATGCCAATGAATCATCTATTTCAGATTTAGAGGTTTAATGAAAAACAAAAATAATGATGTTGAATCTAACTGATGACAATTAATGTTGTTAAAATTTTTTGAGTATTTAGGTCGTAAAAGAATTATTTTAGATAGAGGACCCTCACATCCAGAGTATAATAAAGCAAAACCTTGGATTGCAAGATATTATATTTTATTGCGAAAAAGACCTAGATGGTTCCCATTTAATATCTTCATTCATAAAATGTTAGATAATGATCATGGAGAGGGGGTTCATAATCATACGTGTCCTTACATAACTATTATTATTAAGGGTGGCTATTGGGAAACAACAAGTAAAGGAAAATTCTGGCGTCCACCAGGCTATATAGGTTTTAGATCTGCCGATCATTTGCATCGTGTAGATCTTAAGCCCAATACCAGCACTATGACAATTTTCATAGCGGGACCTTTTGGATTAAGAAGAAAAAAAAGAGCAGATTATAAAACAAATTTTAAAGGAGAAAAAAATCATGTCTAAAGGTTATTGGGTAGCTTGCGTTAATGTTAAGAATCAGGTTGAGTTTAAAAAATATGTGGATTTAGCAGGTCCAGCAATTAATTTACATGGCGGTAAATTTTTAGTGAGAGGTGGAAAAGTATTGAATATCGAAGGTAAGAAATATGAAAGGATTGTTGTATCTGTTTTTGATTCTCCAGAAAAGGCAAAGGAGTGTTACAAATCAAAAGAATATCAACACGCTTATAGTTTTTTAAATGATGAAGTAGCTGAGAGAATTATCCATATTGCTGAAGGGATGGATTAAAATATTCCGTCATAAATTAATTTTATTCCTCCAATTGCTAAAAAAAAATAAATAAAAAAATAAAAAGTTTCTTCATCAACTTTTTTATGAAGATAATAACCTAAATATATACTAATCGGAGCAAGAGGAGATAATATTAAAGATATCTTGAGATTTGATATAATCAACTGATTTAAAAAATAATATGGAACAAGCTTGATCGAATTTATAATAAAAAATACTAAGGTAAATGTGCCAACATATATTGTTTTATTCAATTTTTGAGGAAGTAGATAAAAATTTATTGGCGTCCCCCCTGAATGAATTATAAAACTGGTATATCCGCCAACTGATGACCAAAAAATTCCCTTTGCCTTAGTGGGTTTTATAAAAAAATCATTTTTTTGAATTATTGAAAATAAAATGAAGAGAATGGCAATTGTGCCTATTATAATTCTTATACTGTCATCTGAACTGTATTTAAAAGTTAACGCGCCAATTGCTATTCCAAATATTGCTGGAGGTATTATAATTTTAATGTTTTTCAGATCCCATTTATTCCAATAAATGTACAAAGCCACAACATCCATAACCAATAAAACTGGAAGCAAAATTGCAGCAGCAACTACAGGACTCATACTTAAAGCCATGATTGGTATAGCTAAGATAGCCATAGGACCCGCAAATCCTCCTTTGGATATGCCGAATAAAACAACGCCTATTGCTGCAGTTAAATAAAAATACGAATCTATCAACTTATTATTTTAGGAATTTTAAAGCTTCTACAATATCATTTGTTTGATCTTCAGTGTGCTCAAGACCACAATATACTCTCACAAGCGTTCCTTTTATATTTTCTTTGTATCTTCTATTATCAATAGTCGGAAAGGTAATTAAACTTTCAAAACCACCCCAACTATAACCAATTTTGAATATTCTCAATTTTTTATAAAATTTTTCTAATTTTTTATCAGAGTACTTTCTCTTTAATTCAAAAGAAAAAAGTCCTGAACTTCCAGTAAAGTCTCTTTTCCATATTTTATGATTTTTATGATTTGTTAATGCGGGATGAAAAACTTTTTTTATTTTTTTTTCTTTAGTTAATTTTATGGCTAAATTTAAGGTATTTTTTTCAATTTCTTTCATTCGTAATTCCAAGGTCGGAAGACCTCTTAAGGCTAAATAAACTTCTTCTGAGCCAGGGCAAATTCCAAGCGTTTTAGTGTAAGATCGAATTTTTTTTGCCGTTAAAATATCTGAAGAAACAAACCCTAAAAGTACATCTGAGTGTCCATTGATGTATTTTGTGGATGCTTCGACAATTATATTCACGCCCAATTTAAGCGGGTTGCAGAATATAGGGGATGCCCAGGTATTATCTGCTACTGTTATTATCTTATTTATTTTTGCAATTTTTGTTATTTTTGGGAAATCAATTATATCAAATGTCGCTGTTCCAGGTGATTCTAAAAAAATTAGTTTAGTGTTATCTTTTATGAGTCTGTCAAATTTGTCGATACTTCTTGTTGGATGAAAATAATTAATTTCTATTCCATAGTGCATTAATATTTTTTCACAAAAATGTCTTGTAGGATTGTAGAGAGCATCACTGATTAGAACATGATCTCCATTTTTCAAGAATGTAAAAAAAGGTATGACAAGAGCGGCTAATCCTGAAGGAGTTGCTACAGTGTCAGTGGCGCCGTACAGTTTAGAAATAGCCCTTTCAAATTTATTCCATGTTGGATTGATGTTGATGCCATAGTAAGCGACATCATCTTTGCGATCTCTATCTTTAATGTAAGACTTGAAGTCATTAAATATTAAAGTGGATCCTTTATAAATTCCAGGATTTACAAAACCTTTGTTTTTTTTTGGCTCTCTACCTATTTTAGTAAGCTTAGTTTTTATGTTCATCTTATTTAATTAAATTATAGAAAAAACACTTTTAATGTTCTTTATTATAAAATAATAAAGCTAAATTAGATTAAATACAAAAAAAGTATATTATTTATTCATGTTTTTTCTTAAACTTCTCCTTGTCTTTATTTTTTTTGTTTTTACGTCTTCTATTAAAGCCTCCGTACTCGATGAAGTTAAAAAAAGAGGTTATTTAGTCTGTGGAGTCTCAGAGCCTCGTATTGGTTTTGCAAACATTGATGATGATAAAAATTGGATTGGTTTTGATGTTGATATGTGCAGGGCAGTAGCAACTGCTATTTTTGCTGATCCGAGCAAAGTTGAGTTCATACCAACAACTAATAGATCTAGATTTCCAATACTTGCAGGAGAGGAAGTAGACATGCTCTCAAGAATAACAACATGGACGTTCTCTCGTGATGTCAATTTGGGTTTTGAATTCACAGGAATTAATTTTTATGACGGGCAAGGATTTATGGTAAAATCTTCACTCGAGGTTTCATCAGCTAAAGAATTAGACGGAGCTTCTGTTTGCATTATTCCAGGTGAAACTTCTAGTTTTAATATTGATTTATTTTTTAATAAAAATGAAATTAAATATACACCTGTGCCACTTGAATTAAATGATGAGGCATTTGAAAACTTTATCTCTGGTCGCTGTGATGTATATTCAGATTATATTACAGATCTTGCCAACAAAAGAATTTCACTTCCAAATTCTAGCAATTTCAACATCCTGCCTGAAATAATTTCCAAAGAACCATTAGGACCCCTTGTTAGGCAAGGGGATGATCAATGGCGAGATGTAGTTTCGTGGAGTTTGAAAGTTATGATTATCGCAGAAGAGCTAAATATTACTTCAATAAATATTGATAACTATTTGGAATCTGACAACAATGAAATATTAAGATTATTAGGCATTGTTGGCGCATATGGGGATATGATCGAACTTGATGAGAAATGGGCATACAACATCATTAAACAAATCGGTAATTATAAGGAAGTGTTTGATAGGCATCTAGGTTCGAAAACCTTATTAAATTTGGATAGAGGTTTGAACAAGCTCTACACAGAGGGCGGTCTTTTATTTGCTCCTCCGTTTAGATAGACTGTATAATATTATTTGACTGCTCTAAGCTTTTATTAATGGAAAAATATTACAAAATAGGTATTAATGTTGGTTCAGTTTAATTAACTATGTCAGAACAGCCAATTATTATACTTGAAAATGTCAACAAATGGTTCGGTGATTTGCACGTATTGCAAGATGTAAATTTATCAGTCGGTAAAAAAGAACGCATAGTTGTATGTGGGCCTTCTGGATCAGGAAAATCTACAATGATTAGATGTATTAATCGTTTAGAGGAACATCAGGAAGGTAAAATTATTGTAGACGGCATAGAATTAACTGGCAACTTAAAAAATATTGATAGCGTAAGACGTGAAGTAGGGATGGTTTTTCAGCAGTTCAATTTGTTTCCCCATCTATCAGTCAAGGAAAATGTTACTCTAGCTCCTATATGGGTGAAAAAAATGCCAAAAAAGGAAGCTGAAGAATTAGCGATGCGACATTTAGAAAAAGTAAAAATTCCTGAACAAGCAAATAAATATCCTGGCCAATTGTCTGGCGGACAACAGCAACGTGTAGCTATTGCAAGATCCTTGGCAATGAATCCAAACATTATGTTATTTGACGAGCCAACTTCTGCACTTGATCCTGAAATGATTAAAGAAGTTTTAGATGTGATGGTTGATCTTGCTGAAGGCGGGATGACTATGATTGTGGTAACTCATGAAATGGGTTTTGCTAAAACAGTTGCTAATCGAATAATTTTTATGGATGAAGGAAAAATAGTTGAATCGGCCCCGCCGGATAAATTTTTCAATAATCCAGAGAGTGATAGAACAAAATTATTCTTAAGTCAGATTCTTAGTCATTAACCGATAAATTCACTCTTCTATTCATTTTTCCTTTATTTTCAATTTTCCCTATTTTTATTTCACCAATTTCCTTCGTGCTTTTTATATGAGTGCCGCCACAAGGTTGTAAATCAATATTTCCTATTTTAACAAGACGTATTTTATCTTTTGTTCTTGGGGGCTTGACAGACATAGTTCGCACCAAATCCGTTTGTTTGTCTAATTCTTCCTGCGTAATCCATTCAAATGAAATTTTATGGTCATCTTTTACTAATTGATTAATTTTGTCTTCTATTTGCTCTTTTTCAATTTTATCTTTTGCATTAAAATCAAGTCTGCTTTTTTCAAATGAAATTTGCCCGCCAGTAACATCATAAGGCAATAACGAACACAAAAGATGAAGTGCGCTGTGCATTCGCATATGCTTGTATCTTATTTCCCAATTTATTTCCCCTTTTATTCTTTCGCCAGTTTTTAAGTCATCAATACTTTCACATACATGCAGTATGTTTTTTTCGTGATCATATACGGTATCAATAATATTTATTTCTTTTCCGTTTAATGTCAATTTACCAACATCCCCCGGCTGACCACCACTTTTTGCATAAAAAGCTGTTTGTTCTAAAATAATAGAATCATTTTCAATTTTTTGAACTTTGGTTTCAAATTCTTTTAAATATGAGTTTTCAATGAACAACATTATTTTATTTAATTAAAAATAATTTATCATATATTTTTTGAAACCAATTTCTTTCTTTGCAATCCGCAATCTCGGGACTTTCAATATTTTTTCTACATTCGCATTGCATTTTTATATCCAATTCTATCTCTCTGTACTCAGCTATTTTTTTAAAACGTTCATTTGAATCATTTATTTTTTGAATACAAGTTTCATAATTAGGTTGAACGCTAGGCGACCATCCTTCTTTATTTAATTGATCTGCTTCTATCCATGATCCATTAATCAAGAAATATATTACAATAAACCAGTTCATCTATATCTAGTGTTAAAAAATAAAAATCATACCATATGTACTAAATATTTATTAAAAAATATATAGCAATAAAAAAACTATTGATCATTTCTTTCACATAGAGCATTGATATCAGCAATTAATTATTAATATTAATTATTAAAAAGGAGAAAATACATATGAAACTTTCTAATGTATTAAGATTATTTACCTCTATTTTGATTTTATCTTTTGGAACTTCTGCAATTGCAGACACTCTTTCAGATACACAAGCTAGAGGTCACGTTCGATGTGGTGTGAGTCAGGGTCTTCCTGGTTTCTCAAACCCTGATGCTGATGGTAACTGGGTTGGTATTGACGTAGACGTATGTCGTGCTGTTGCAGCTGCTATTTTCGGCAAAGGTGGAGATGAAAAAGTTGAATACTTTCCAGTATCTGCAAAAGAACGTTTTACAAAGTTAACTGCAGGCGAATATGATATTCTTTCAAGAAACACTACTTGGACTTTATCTCGTGATGCAAAAATTGGTTTAACTTTTAATGGTGTTAATTTTTACGATGGACAAGGTTTCATGGTTCCAAAAGCACTTGGAGTTACAAGCGCTCTTGAACTAGATGGAGCTAGTGTTTGTGTTAACACAGGTACAACAACTGAGCTTAACTTAGCTGATTATTTTAGAGCTAATGGTATGAGCTATGAGCCGGTTGTTTTTGAAAAAGCTGATGAAGTTATTGCAGCTTATGATTCTGGTCGTTGTGACGTTCATACAACAGATAAATCAGGTCTAGCGGCACAAAGAACTAAGCTTGCTCAACCAGATGAACATATGGTTCTTGGAGAAACTATTTCAAAAGAACCTCTAGGTCCAGTTACTCGTGAAGGTGACGAACCTTGGAGTGATATTGTATTCTGGGTACTTAATGCTTTAATCACTTGGGATGAACTAGGTTTGGCAGGCGGAGACGCTGTTAAATCCATAGTGGGAGACACAAGTTCAACTCCTGAAGTGAAACGTATCCTTGGTGTTGAAGGTGATACAGGAGGACATTTAGGTCTAGAAAAAGACTGGGCTTATTGGGCTCTTTTCGAAGTAGGTAACTACGGAGAAATGTACGAACGTCATGTTGGTGCAAATACTCCTCTTGCTTTAGCAAGAGCAGGTTCACCTAATGCTGGTTGGAAGGATGGCGGTCTTTTATACGCACCACCTATTAGATAAGCATTAGAATACTATTTTAAATTTTATATATGCTCGGTATAATAGCCGAGCATATTTTTTTTGCGATCTAAAATGAATGTAAGAACAGATATTATAAAACCCCCTAAACAAGATATTTTTCAAAGCGGTAAATTTAGATCAATTGTTGTCCAATCAATTGTAATGTTTCTTGTTGTTGCGTTCTTAGGTTGGATCGTAAGCAATACTGCAACCAATATGAAGGCCAATGGTATTTCTCATGGGTTTGGTTTCTTATCAGAAACTTCCATGTTTGATATCGGCTATCTGCCCTTTATAGACCATACAGCCGCACATACATATATCAATGCTTTTTTTGTCGGTTTATTAAACACAATTTTAGTAGCTGTTTTAGGAATTTTTCTTGCTACAATAATCGGTTTCCTAGTTGGCGTTGGAAGACTATCGGATAATTGGTTAGTATCAAGATTTTGTGGTTTTTATATTGAAGCTTTAAGAAACATTCCATTACTTCTTCAGATATTTTTTTGGTATCATGCAGTATTACGAATTTTACCAAGAGCTAAAAATAGTATCAATTTTAATGATCACTTTTTATTAAATTTAAAAGGATTGTTTTTATCAAGACCTGTTCCTGAAAATGGATTTAATTATTTATTGTTGGCAGGTTTATTCTCAATTATTGTAATTATAATTATTTACCTATGGTCAAAGAAAAGACAGAATTTAACAGGAAAACAATTTCCAATTTTGTATTTTTCTTTAGCAATTTTAATTATCCCTTTTGTAATAATTTCTTTTATTTATAATTTTCCTATCACTCTTGAACAACCTGTTTTGAAAGGATTTAATTTTAAAGGAGGCATTAGGCTTATTCCTGAACTTGTAGCATTACTTCTAGCCTTATCTTTATATACAGCTGCATTTATTGCTGAAAATGTACGTTCAGGAATATTAGCAATTAGCAAAGGTCAGAAAGAAGCTGCTTCAGCAGTAGGTTTGACACAAGGTCAAATTTTGCGGTTAATTATTATACCACAAGCAATGAGAGTTATCATACCACCTTTAACTAGCCAGTATTTAAATCTTACTAAAAATTCATCCCTTGCTGTTGCAATTGCTTACCCTGATTTAGTCCATGTATTTGCTGGAACTGCGTTAATGCAAACAGGTCAAGCTGTAGAAATATTGTTTATGACTATGTCAGTTTATTTATCTTTAAGTTTAACTATTTCATTACTTATGAACTGGTACAATAGTGTGATGGCATTGAAAGATCGATAATATGGAAAAAAAACAAATTATTGAAAAGAGAAAACCACCCATTGCCAGCATAGGCACTATTGGTTGGATTAAGGGTAATTTATTTTCAACGTGGTATAATTCTTTATTTACCTTACTTGGGATTTATATTTTATATTCAATCATTCCTCCTATTGTTCAATGGGGCATTATTGATGCTGTATGGAGTGGTGAAGATCGAACTGTTTGTGAATGGTATGATGAAAATAAAGTAAAATATAGAGCCGGAGCTTGTTGGCTTTATATTAAAGTATGGTTCAATTTTTTTTCTTATGGTTTTTATCCTGACGCTGAACAATGGAGGGTCAATTTAACATTTATTATTTTAGCTATATCTATAGCTTTATTCTTTATACCTAATTTTAAAAAGAAACATTACATTGGAATATTTCTTTTTGTTGGCTATCCAATCATTGCTTTTTTTCTTTTATCTGGAAATGAAACTTTAGGATTACACCATATTCCTACGCACAAATGGGGGGGCGCTTTCTTAACTCTCTTATTAGGTGGAATTGGAATTGTTTTTGCCTTACCTCTAGGAATCGTATTAGCTCTAGGCAGACGTTCACAATTGCCGGTTGTAAGAGCTTTATGCATAATGTTTATTGAGTTTTGGAGAGGAATACCTCTTATTACTGTTTTGTTTTTTGCTTCAGTTATGTTTCCTTTATTTGTTCCTCAAGGAGTTGATATAGATACTCTACTAAGATGTATTGTTGGATTAACGATATTCGGTGGTGCTTATATGGCTGAAGTTGTAAGAGGGGGGCTTCAAGCTCTTCCAAAAGGCCAGTATGAAGCAGCTCAGGCGGTAGGTCTTGGATATTGGAGAATGATGGGTCTTATTATTATGCCACAAGCACTTCGTATCGTTATACCCGGAATAGTTAATACATTTATTGGTTTATTTAAGGATACAACTCTTGTAGCTATTATTAGTCTTATGGATTTATTATTAGCTGTATTTACAAGTCAAGCAAACCCTGACTGGATGGGCTTTCCTTTTGAAGGGTATATATTTATTGCTATGTGTTATTGGATTTTCTGCTTTAGTTTGTCGCGGTACAGCTTAAGAGTTGAAAATAAATTAATGGTAGCCCATCAAAGATAATTTTTCTTCTACATTCCCATTCATTTTCATTGACTTTCTTTATAATTTTAATAAAGTAGAACAAAAGTAGAACAAAATATTAAAGTAATTAATAAAATTATTGTTTTTCAATAAATTATTATAATTTTTAAATATAATGTCTAAGTATAAAAATCTTGATCTTTTTAGTATAATTAAAAATACTCAGATAAATACACCAGTTTTTTTGGATAAAGTCTCAGCTGGTTTTCCATCTCCAGCAACAGATTATATGGAAAATAAGCTAGATTTGAATGAATATCTAATAAAACATCCAGCAGCTACATTTATTGTTAAAACAAGCGGTTCTTCAATGACAAGTGCAAACATTTATTCTGGTGATTTATTAATTGTTGACCGCAGCATTGTGCCTAAAAACAATAACATTGTCATAGCCTCTATTTTTGGCGATTTAACGGTTAAAAAATTAAAGAAAAAAGAAAAATCACTTTTTCTTGCTTCTGCTAACGATGATTATCCTAGCATTGAAGTAAAGGAAGAAATGGAATGTTTTATTTGGGGGGTTGTCACTTATATAATTCATGAGACAACTTCCAATTAACCATCAATCACTCCAACAATCTATTGCTCTAATAGATTGCAATTCTTTTTATGCGTCGTGTGAGAGGGTGTTTAACCCCAAATTATTAGGCAAACCCATTGTTGTTTTATCAAACAATGATGGTTGCATCATTACACGCTCAACAGAAGCAAAGGCTTTAGGGATTAAGATGGGGGAGCCTTACTTTAAGGTAAGAAACTTTATAAAAAAAAATAATGTGAAAGTATTCTCATCAAATTATGCTCTATACGGCGATATGTCCCAACGGGTTATGGAAATTCTTTTAGGTTTTTCTCCAGATGTTGAAATTTACTCTATTGATGAAGCGTTTTTAAGTCTTAAAGGCTTTAAAAACTATGAATTATTAACGTATTGCAAACATATTAGGAAAACAATCAAACAGTGGGTCGGCATTCCTGTTAGTATTGGTGTCGGTTCGACTAAAACACTTTCAAAAATAGCTAATCACCTTGCGAAAAAAAATAATTCTTATGAAGGGGTGTGTATTTTGAAAGAGAAGGAAAAAATTAATGAGGCATTGCAAGAAACTGAAATTGAAGAAGTGTGGGGAATAGGGCGAAGTTTATCAAAATTTCTAAAAAAATATGATGTAAGCAATGCGAAGCAATTTAAACTTTTAGACAGGGGTTGGGTGAGAAAAAATATGGGGGTTGTTGGAGAGAGAATTCAAATAGAGTTGAACGGCGTTTCCTGTTTAGGAGTAGAATTATTGCCTAGTCCTCAAAAGAGTTGTTGTGTTTCCCGGTCTTTTAGTCGTCCAATTGAAAAAATTGAAGAGTTGAAAAAGTCAATAGCTAACTATGCCTCAAGAGCGGCAGAAAAGATAAGAGAAGAAGATTTAATAGCCCAGTCTATGAGTGTATTTGTTCTCACTAATCATTTTAATAAAAAAGAAAAGCAGTATTCAAATTCTATAAAATTGCAGCTTGATTACCCAACAAGCGACAGCAAATTAATAGTTAAAAGAGCTGTGGGAGGAATTCAAAGCATATATAGGAAGGGTTATCGTTATAAAAAAGCTGGAATAATTTTATATGAATTGCACAATTCATCATCTGTGCGCGGTTTATTGGATTATGATAGACCGAGATCTGATTCTTTGATGAAATCGTTGGATGAAATTAATTACCGCTATGGTAGTTCAACATTAAGACTTGCGGCAGAGGGAATAAAGAAAGGGTGGCAGATGCGAAGAGAAAAAGTCTCCCCTAGCTATACTACTAGCTTTAATCAATTGATGATTGTAAAAAGTTGATATGAGTAAGTTTGGCGCACAGAACATGGTTTCGCAGTTAAAAAAAGTTTTAATGAAGAGGCCGCAAAATTTTATGTCAAAAGTTGATTTGCAAAAATGGAATTATACATCTCCGTTAAACCAAGAAATTCTAAATCAAAATTATAATGAATTTTATAGAATAATAAAAAATTCAGGAGCAGAAATAGTTGATTTAAAACTAACTAATGAAAATGAAGAGTTGTGTGATTCTATTTTTACCCATGACCCATCATTGGTTCTTAACGATGGAGCGATAATATTGAATATGGGTAAAAATTTGAGAAAAAAAGAAACAGAAGAACATACTAACTTTTATAATGAAGAAAAAATTCCAATTATAGGTAAGGTTATAAATAACGGAACAGTTGAAGGAGGGGATTGTTTATGGATTAATGATAAGACATTAATTGTTGGAGAAAGTTACAGAACAAATAAAGATGGAATTAATCAGCTTAATAATATTTTAAATTTTCATAATGTTAAATTAATTCCGATAAAATTACCTCAATATAATAGTGGAGATTCATGTTTTCACCTCATGTCTTTGATTTCAATGTTAGATTATGATCTAGCTATTGGATGTTTATCTTTATTGCCAGAAAACGTAATTAATATTTTAAAAAATCAAAATATTGAATTGATGGAAATACCTGAAGATGAGTATTTTAATAGCAACACTTTATCTGTAAATATTTTAGCTTTATCTCCTCGAAATATAGTTGCTATGAAAGGTTATCCAAAAACTATCGAATTACTAAACAAATCAGGATGCATAATAAATTTATTTTCAGGAAATGAACTTTGCATAAAAGCAGAAGGAGGGGCAACTTGCTTAACAAGGCCAATATGGAGGGAATAAAATGGCTCCCCAGGCCGGGCTCGAACCAGCGACCCAACGATTAACAGTCGTTTGCTCTACCAACTGAGCTACTGGGGAAACAAATAATTCAAATAGTGAAAAAAAGTTAAAAAAACAAGAATATTCTGGAGGCTCGGAGCGGAATCGAACCGCTGTGCAAGGCTTTGCAGGCCCCTACATAACCACTCTGCCACCGAGCCAGTCAATGCTGAAAGATCAATAATGATTTATGGTCGTTTAGTCAATTAATCACATATTATAGGTATTTAAGTGAGATACTAAACTATGATAGTTTAAATATTTGAATATGAAACAAATAACATTATAAGCAAGATTTTAGATTTCCAGGTAATCATAATGAATTTTAATTTTCAAAAAGCTCGAGAATTAATGGTTGAAAATCAATTAAGACCAAATAAAATTAACAATCCAACAATATTGGAATTATTTAAAAATATAAAGAAAGAAGATTTTCTTCCTGAAGAAATAAAAAAAAATTCATACAATGATTTGGATGCAGAATTAAGTTCAAATCGAGGTTATTTAAAAAATCTTCATATAGCTCAATTAGTTCATAGTGCTGAGATTAGTAAACAAGATAAAATTTTACATATAGGAGGGATGACAGGTTTCGTCTCAGTCATTCTTTCAAGTTTGTGCAAAGAATTGATAATAATAGAGAATGAGATAAATTTTATTTCTAAAATTGAAGAGAACATTAATAATTTAAATATAAAAAATACAACAATTGTAAATGTTCCTTTTCAAAAAGGTTTTATCAATGAATCACCATACGATATTATATTTATTGATACTCCAATAAGAGAAGTATTAAATACTATAAAGAATCAAGTAAGTTCCAAATCTGGAAAAATTATTATGATTAAGAAAATAAATCCTCATCTTTGCAAGGCATATAAAATTACTAATAATGACAATGCTTATACAAGTGACTTTCTATTTGATGTTTTTACCAAATACGAATTATATAACATTGAAACAAAGTTCGTTTTTTAATGTTTAAATTTATTGTTTTGTTTGTGATTATTTTTTTTTCATTCAAATCATTTTCTATTGACGTTGATGAGACTATTGAAAGTACCGTACAAAATAATCCCAAGGTGAAAATAGGTTTAGAAAAGCTAATTGAATCAAAGGAATTTATTGAAAGCGCTTATGGAGCCAAATTACCAACAATAACAAGTACAATTACAGGCACGTATTCTAATGCTGAATCTCAAACAACCACTTCTACCACAACACCTGAGACTTTTACTGATAAATATAAACTTAGCATCACTCAAAATTTGTTTGATGCAGGATATAATGATCTTGAAATAGATAGATCAAAAATTTTATTTGACAATGAAGTTATTAATTTCAAGATTATAATTCAAGATCTGATTTTAGATGCAATTACCGGATATTTGACTGTCATAAATTATGAAAAATCACTTGAAGCAACTGAAAAAAATTTTGAATCTGTTTCTAAAGCATTGGAAATAACCAAGACTAAATTTGATTTAGGATCCTCAACTTTATATGATCTACAAAAAGCTGAATCATTTTCTGCGATTGCTTCAGCTAATTTATTTGCAGCAGAACAAAATGTTGAAATTAGTAAAAAAAGCTTCCAAACCATTGCTGGATTGGAACCTGTAAATTTAGAAGATGTTATAGATATTGAATCTTCGATTACACTTTCTTCTGTTTTAAAAACTGCAATGAATAATAATTTAATTCTTAAATTGTTAATTAATGATACTAAGAATAAAGAAATTTTATTATTAAAAGAAAAAAAAACAAAACAACCTAATATTGACATCGTGGGTTCCGCAGAATATTCAGATGGAGGAAGGATTGATGATGGAACTGAAACTACTAAAGGATCTGTTGCATTAACATTAACAATACCAATCTATCAGCAAGGTATCAAAAATTCTAACATTAGAAAATATCAATCTCAGATACTTCAAGCTGAACTTAATTTTGAAGATTACAAAGAGGATTTAAAAATTCTAATTTCTAATGCCTATAAGGATTTTAAAATAAGTGAAGCTAAAATGAACAGCAATTCAGCTGTGATACAAGCAAGTCAAACAGCTTTAGAAAGTTTAAAACAAGAGTACGATTTCGGAACCAAAACAATAACGGATTTAATTGAAGAAGAAGGCAATCTTTTATTAAGTAGTGTGGATTATTTAGATTCCAAAAAAAATTATCTTATAAATTATTTTAAGATAAAATCTTTAGAGGGGACTCTTCTAAATACTTTTGAAAATTATCTTCCTGTTATAAATTAAGCATTTAAAATATAGAAAGCTTGAGATATAAGTTAGACGTAAAGATGCCTGATCAACAATCGATTAAAAATACATTAAACATCATAAGAAAGGCAATTGAGGAAGATGATAAGTCAGAATCTCAAAAAGATGATGATATATTGATTTTAAATAAATTAGTAAATGAAGATGGGACGATCGATATTTTGGAAAATCAATTCCTTAAAAAAGAAGAAGTAAAAGAAATTTTAAATCAGAAAATATCAGAAATTTTTAAAGATCATTTTGACGAATGGTTGGATAAAAATATCCCTAATTATTTAGATAAATATTTTAAGAAAAAATAAAATATTTTATGTCGTTAGAAAAACAATTTGATTTTAAGAAGTTAGAACATTCTATTTATAAAAACTGGGAAGAATCAGGATGTTTTAAACCAGTAAAAAATTCTGACACTTATTGTATAATGATGCCTCCACCTAATGTAACCGGTAGTTTGCATATGGGCCATGCACTAACCTTTACCATTCAAGATATCCTTATCAGGTATAATCGTATGAAAGGCAAAGAAGTGTTATGGCAAGCTGGGACTGATCATGCAGGAATAGCCACTCAAATGGTGGTTGAAAGAGAGTTACAAAGAAAAAATATTGATAGAAAAGATCTTGGAAGAGAAAAATTTATTGAAAAAGTATGGGAATGGAAAAAAGTTTCAGGAGATAAAATAAGCAATCAATTACGTCGTTTAGGATCATCAGCAGACTGGTCACGAGAAAGATTTACTATGGATGAGGGCCTTTCTACAGCAGTTAAAAAAGTATTCGTGGAGCTTTATAATGATAATATTATCTATAAGGACAAAAGGTTAGTTAATTGGGATCCGAAACTATTAACAGCTGTATCTGACTTAGAGGTGGATCAAAGAGAACAAGAAGGGCATCTATGGCATATTAAATATCCAATAGATAATGATAATTTTATAACAGTAGCCACAACACGACCAGAAACAATGCTTGGAGACACAGCTGTTGCCGTTCATCCTAAAGATGAAAGATATAAAAAATATATTGGCCAGCATTGCAACCTTCCTTTAACTGACAGGAAAGTTGAAATAATAGGAGATGAATATGCGGATCCTGAAAAAGGTTCTGGTGCAGTTAAAATTACCCCAGCACATGATTTTAATGATTTTGAAATAGGTAAAAAAAATAATTTAGAGTTCATTAACATCTTTGATAAACAAGCCAAGCTTAATGAAAATGTACCTAACAGATTTCAAGGTATGGATAGATACGAAGCACGCAATAAAATTCTAAAAGAGTTAAAATCACTTGATTTACTTATTAAAGAAGAAAATCAGATAATGGTTGTACCTTATGGAGATCGATCAGGTGTTGTTATAGAACCCTGGTTAACAGATCAATGGTTTTGCGATGCAAAAAGATTATCAATTGATCCAATAAAATCAGTGAAAAATGAAAAAACAAAGTTTGTTCCCAAACAATGGGAAAAAACTTTTTTTAATTGGATGGAAAATATTCAACCTTGGTGTATTTCTAGACAATTATGGTGGGGTCATCAAATTCCTGCTTGGTATGGACCTGATAGGAAAGTATTTGTTGCTTTATCAAAAGAAGAAGCAACTAAGCAAGCAATAACATTTTATAAAAAAGAAACAAAACTTACACAAGAAGTTGATGTATTGGACACTTGGTTTTCTTCAGCTTTATGGACTTTTTCAACATTGGACTGGCCCAAAAAAAGTTATGAGTTAGAAAGATTTTATCCAGGAAATGTTTTAGTAACTGGATTTGACATTATATTTTTTTGGGTTGCTCGTATGATGATGATGGGTTCTTATTTTATGAAAGAAACGCCTTTTAAAGAAGTTTATATACATCCACTTATTCGTGATGAAAAAGGACAAAAAATGTCTAAGTCGAAAGGAAATATTATTGATCCTTTAGAGTTGCTAGACAAATATGGTGCAGACACTTTAAGATTTACCCTTACAGCTCTTTTGAATCCTGGACGTGATGTTAAATTGTCTGAATCAAGAATTAAAGGATATAAATCTTTTACTAATAAAATTTGGAACGCTGCTAATTTTTTATTTCTTAATGATTGTAAATTTGACAACAATCTTAATACTTCTTCAATTCAACATTCTTTGAATCAATGGATAATAAATGAACTCTCCTTAACATTTAAACTGATTCAGGAATATATTTCTAAGTATTTATTTCATGAAATAGCAAATGTTATGTATCATTTTATTTGGCATACTTATTGTGACTGGTATATTGAATTTGCCAAAATACATTTTCAAAATAGCTCTAAAGAAACTGAAGAAACGAAAAAAGTTGCAATTTGGGTTTTTGTTCAAATTTTAAAAATGGCTCATCCCATTATGCCTTTTATTACTGAAAGATTATGGTCTTTTATAAACAAAGACAGTAGTTTTTTAATGAATGAATTATTTACAAAATTTCAAATAAATAATCAATTTAATGCATCTCAAATATATTTCAAAAAATTGATTCAAGTTATTTCAACAGTTAGAAACTTTAGGTCAGAGTTAAATGTTCCTTATAAGGAACTGATAGATATTAATTTTTCGAATAATGACAAAGATTTCATCAAATTTCTACATAGTTATGAAAATGAACTAAAAAGATTGTTAAAATTAAATAGGATATCATTTGAAGAAAAATCAAATAAGATTATAGGAGCTGCTTATCTTGTTGTAGAAAAAACTACACTGACAATACCTCTCAAAAACATTGTTGATGCAAAAAAAGAAATTGAAAAATTACAAATAAAAAAACAAAAAGAAATAAGCAATTTTAATAAACTAGAAAATAAACTAAAAAATTCAGCTTTTATGAATAATGCATCTGAAGAAGTTATTGAAAAGTTTAAAAAACAATCAATAGATATTAAATCTTCTATTGAAAAAATTGATCAAATCATTGATACTATTAATAGATAATTATGTCAGACAAAGGATCAAATATTAAGTCCAAATTACCAAGCAGGTATGTTAGCGTTGGTTCCAAAAGTGCGCCACATCGCTCAATGTACTATGCTATGGGCTTAACTGAAGAAGAAATTTATCAACCATTTATAGGTGTTGCAACAACATGGAATGAATCAGCACCTTGCAATATTACTCTTGGTAGGCAAGCTCAATCAGTTAAAATTGGAGTTAAAGAAAGTGGAGGTACTCCAAGGGAATTTACAACAATCACTGTTACAGATGGAATTGCTATGGGTCATGAAGCAATGAAATCATCTCTTGTTAGTCGTGAAATTATTGCGGATAGTGTTGAACTTTCTGTGCGTGGTCATTGTTATGATGGTTTAGTAGGCTTAGCTGGCTGTGATAAATCGTTACCTGGCCTAATGATGGCTATGGTTAGACTTAACGTTCCTTCAGTATTTATTTATGGCGGTTCAATTCTTCCAGGTCAATATAAGGGAGAAGATGTTACTATTGTTGATGTGTTTGAAGCAGTTGGCAAACATGCAGCAGGCACAATATCAGACAATGATTTAAAAGAGATAGAGCAGGTTGCTTGTCCATCTGCAGGCTCTTGTGGTGGACAATTTACCGCAAATACAATGGCATGCATATCTGAAGCTTTGGGACTTGCTCTTACAAATTCTGCAATGACTCCAGCTATATATGAGGAAAGAGACAAATACGGCATAGAAAGTGGAAAAGCAGTAATGAATTTGATTTCAAAAAATATACGTCCACGAGATATTGTAACTTTAGATTCATTAAAAAATGCGGCGGTAGTAGTTGCTGCAACAGGCGGGTCTACAAATGCCGCTCTTCACTTACCAGCTATTGCTAATGAAGCTGGCATTAAATTTTCATTAAGAGACGTTGTGGAAATTTATCAAAAAACTCCATACATTGGAGATATGTCTCCAGGAGGCAAATATGTTGCTAAAGATTTGTATGATGTAGGTGGTGTTCCTGTAGTAATTAAATCACTTCTTGATGGAGGATTTATTAATGGAGACTGTATTACTACAACAGGAAATACAATTGCTGAAAATCATAAAACAACTATTGTTCCAAAAAATCAAGATGTCGTTTATTCTTGTGACAAACCTCTTAGCGAACATAGTTCTGTTGTGGGCCTTTGGGGGAATCTTGCTGAGGATGGTTGTATTTCTAAAATAGCAGGTCTGAACAAATTAATTTTTAATGGCAAAGCAAAATGTTTTGATTGTGAAGAAGATGCTCTTACAGCTGTTTTAAAAAATGAAATCAAAGCCGGGGATGCAGTAATTATAAGATATGAAGGACCAAAAGGTGGACCAGGCATGAGAGAAATGCTCTCAACAACAGGAGCAATTTATGGTCAAGGTCTTGGAGATACAGTAGCTCTAATAACTGATGGAAGATTTTCAGGAGGGACAAGAGGTTTCTGTATAGGTCATGTAGGTCCAGAAGCAGCTGTTGGAGGCATGATAGGATTACTTAAAGATGGAGATGAGATATTTATTGATGCCATTAAAGGGGAAATTAATGTAAATTTAAGTGATGAAGAAATACAAAAACGTAAAAGTGAATGGAAGCCACGTAAAACTAACCATAATTCTGGTTCAATATGGAAATACGCTCAAACAGTTGGACCGGCTTATGAAGGTGCTGTAACTCAGCCTGGTGCAAAAAGTGAAACTCATGTATATGCTGATATCTAAAAATTATGAAATATTATTATTTATCAACTAATAAACTAATTTTTTTAATACTAATTAGTATTTAATTAATCTCTAATTTCTAAAGTTACCGGAGTATGATCTGACGCTTTTTCCCAACCTCTGGGTTCTCTATTAATTTTAACTTCTTTAATTAAATCTGTTATTTCAGGAGTAGTTAGAAAATGATCTATTCTAAGTCCGTTACCCTTTTGCCATCCTCCACCTCTATATCCCCAAAATGTCCAATTGGTTTTTCCATCTAAAAAAAATTTTACAGCATCTGTAAATCCTTTATTTATCAATATTCTGTATTGCTCTCTTGTCTTTGGATGGGCACAAGCATCATTTTTAAAATTTTCAGGTGAATACACATCTTCATCTGTGGGTATTACATTAAAATCTCCTCCAATGATAATTGGATTATTCTTCTCATAAAGATTCAAGATATACTCATTAAATTTATTCATCCATTTAATTTTATAATCAAATTTTTCAGTCTCAATTGGATTACCATTAGGCAAATAAATACAGAACAATTTGATTGGTTTTTTAATTTTATTTATTTTAATTTCTGTTTCCAAAAGCCTAGATTGCACATCTTCATTAAATGTTGGTAATTTTCTATTAAGAATCTTTAATTTTTTTTTACTTAAAATGGCTACGCCATTCCAAGCTTTTTGACCCTCCACATAACTTATGTACCCAAGTTTTTCTATTTCTTGATAGGGAAAAGATTCATTGATACATTTTAATTCCTGAATCAAATAAATATCTGATTGATCTTTTTTAATAAATTTTACTAAATGTTCAATTCGTGCATTAACAGAATTTACATTCCAAGTTGCAATTTTCATTAATTATAAAGAAAATGAAGTTCCACAACCACATGAAGATGATGCTTTTGGGTTAGTTACTTTAAATGACGATCCTATCAATTCATCAACATAATCTATTTTTGATCCATTGATTAAACCTAAGGAAATTTTATCTATTAATACAGAAATTTTATTTGTTTTAATTAAGATATCATCATCATTTTTTTTCTTATCAAAATCAAATTTGTACTGAAAACCAGCACATCCACCCCCAAGCACAGTAATACGGAAGTAATCTGATTCATCTTTTTTTATTAAATCATCAATATAATTTTGAGCATCTTCTGTTATTTCAATTTTATTTTTCATAAATACTATAATTTTATATTAATAGATAATATAAGGTATTTTTAGACCAATTAAATCTTTTTATGGCACATATATTATCTGCTGACCCTCAAAACTCAAGAGGACGTTTTCATGAAGAATTCAATGAAGAAACAAAACGCACTCCTTTTGAAAGAGATAGAGATCGAATCATACATTCTAGCTCTTTTAGGAAACTTAAACATAAAACCCAAGTTTTTATAGAAAGTGACAGCGATTATTATAGAACTAGACTCACACATTCATTAGAGGTAGCTCAAATAACCCGATCATTATGCAGAGCAATGAAGCTTAATGAGGATTTGGGAGAAGTTGTTTCGCTTGCTCACGATTTAGGACATCCACCATTTGGTCATAATGGTGAAAAGGCTCTTAATGAATCTATGGAAAGCTTTGGTGGTTTTAAACATAATGATCAAACACTAAGAGTCATCACTCATATAGAACGAAGACATCCTAATTTTAATGGTTTGAATTTAACTTGGGAGAGTTTGGAGGGAATTGCTAAACATAATGGATTAATTGTTAATGATGTTCCTTATCATACATCAAATTTCAACAAAATTTACAATTTACACTTAAATCACAGTCCTCATTTAGAATCCCAAATAGCATCAATCTCTGATGACATAGCTTACAATAATCATGATGTTGAGGATGCATTAAGAGCTGGATTAATTAGTTTGGATTCGCTTAAAGAAATTAGTTATTTTGATGAAATTATCAGAAATATAAATAGATTATATAAAGACATAGATGAATCCTTAACTACATATCAGTTGCTTAGAACTAGTATATCAAAAATGGTTAATGACATTATATTAAATTCAAATAAAAATATTATAAATAATAATATTAAGGACATTAATGATGTTTTTAAAAGTAAGACTTTTTTAATAACGATGTCTGAAAAAATGAAAAAAGACTGTGTTTTGATAAAAAATTTTTTATATGACAATGTATATAATCATTCAAAATTAAAACAAAAAAGAAATGAAGTCGAAAATATTATTACAAAATTATTTAAATATTATCTAATAAACTTTGATAAGTTGCCCAAAGACTGGTCAATACAAAAAAAAGAAGAAAGTGAAAACCGTATTGTTTGTGATTATATTTCAGGAATGACAGATCGTTACGCGTCTAAACTTTATAAATCAATCTATGAATGATTATATAAGTATTTTAAAAAAAGACTTATTAGACGTAATTGATAATTTAATAAAAAACAATATTGTCAATCAAGATTTTAAAAAGGACAACTTGACCATTGACTATCTTTCTAAATCAAAACAAGGAGAAGTTTCAACAAATTTATTTATTTTATTGAACTCACAACTCAATAAGAATGATTATGATTTGAGAAAAAATATTCATAAAAATATTATTAATTTTGAATATGTTAAAAAAATTGAAATTACAAAAGTTGGATTTATTAATATTTTTTTTGAAGAAGATTTTATTATAAAAAAATTATTTTTTTTATTATCTCATCCAAATAATTACGGTAATAACGTTTCAGGAAATAATGATAAAATTAACATTGAATTTGTATCAGCTAACCCAACTGGACCGCTTCATATTGCACATATCAGAGGAGCTGTTTTAGGCGATGCATTAGCCTCGATACTTCAAGCCACGGGGCACAAAGTTACAAGAGAATATTATGTTAATGATGCTGGCTCTCAAATCAATATTCTTGGCAATTCTTTGTATAAGAGATATCAACAAATTTTTGGGGTTAAAATAGAAATTTCTCCTGAAGAATATCCAGGTGAATATTTAATACCTATTGCAAAACTAATAGCAGATTCAGATAATGACAAGTGGTTGAAAATTAAAGAAGTTGAAAGAAAAAAATTTTTTGAAGGATTTGCAATAAAAGAATTGGTTAAATCTATTAAATTAGATTTAAAGTCTATTAATATTAGTTTTGATCAATTTACCTATGAATCAACAATTGTTGAAAATAAAATTATTGATAAAGTATTTTCCATCTTAAAAGATAAAGACCTTTTATATGAAGGATTTCTGGAAAAACCAAAAGGAGATGATTCAGCTGATTGGGAACCTAGAAAGCAATTGCTTTTTAGATCAAGTAATTTTACAGATGATAGAGACCGTCCTTTTAAGAAAGTTGGTGGAGAATGGACCTATTTTGCAAACGATGCCGCATATCATTATGATAAATATTTAAGAAATTACACTCATTTAATTAATATCTGGGGGGCAGATCATATTGGTTACATAAAAAGAATGAAATCTTTAACAGAAGTTATTTCTGACAACCCAAAATACTTAGAAGTGTATGTTTGTCAAATTGTTCGTCTTATCAAAGATAAGAATTTTTTAAAAATGTCTAAACGAGAAGGTAATTTTATTACTCTCAATGAAATTGTAAAAAAAGTAGGAAAGGATCCATTGCGATATTTTATGATTTCATCAAAAAGTGAAACGCCAATGGATTTTGATATGGATAAAGTGATAGAAAAAAATAAAGACAATCCAGTTTTTTATTGTCAATATGCTTATGCTAGAGCTTCTTCAGTCATTAATAAGTCAAAAACATTTAAGGAATTTAAAAATTTTAAAAATAAATTTAATGAATTCGATTATTCTTTATTAAGTAAATATGAATGGGAAATAATACTAAAACTCCTCTCATGGCCTTACTTATTAAATCAAACTTCTCTTTTTAAACAACCTCATAGAATTACTAATTATTTAGAAGATTTATCCTCAAGCTTTCATTCATTCTGGAATATGGGAAAAGAAGATCAAAGTTTAAGAATGTTAGATTTAGAAAATACAAAAAAAACTTTGACTAAATTATTATGGATTGAGTCATTTAGAATAGTTGTGAAAAGAGCTTTTACTATCATTGGTATTGAAGCATATGAAAATATGTGATGATAAAAAAAAGAATTTTTAAAAAAAAATCAATTAATTTAAATAAATATTTATTTATGTTTCTATTTATCTTTTCATTAATAGTGATTTTAATTCTATTATTTATGAATTTAAAACAACATTTTTTTACTGTGCCTGAATTTATCGGATCATTTTATATTATACCAGATGATAAAGGGGGTAAGGAAGTGATGAATAAAGATAAGAAATCTTTACATCTTAATGACGAAAAGATCCAAAATGTAGAGATAATAAACGATCCTTTCCTTGAATATTCTATCCAGATATTTTCTTCAAGTGATTACTATTTAGTGAAAGAAAAATTTGATTTTATGACAAATAAAAATAACAATCATATTAACGATTTATCTCTTAAAATTGATGATTTCTTTATTGTTGTTTTTAATAGTGATTTGGGTAATGAATATATTCTACTTTATAAAAATTTTTCTACACGAATCCTAGCTTCGGATTATTGTTTAATGCACTTAAATTTTTTACGAAAATGTTTAATTATAAATGCACAAAATTTAAATTAATGTACTAACCGAATCGTTATTAAAATTTATAATAAAATCATGTTTTCTGAGGAAAATAACACATCATCATACAAAGACAGTCAATTTTATATATTATTGAATGGATATGAAGGTCCAATAGATCTTCTATTAGAATTATCCAGAAAACAGAAGGTTGATTTATCAGAAATATCTATTCTAGATTTAGCTGAACAATATCTAAAATTTATTGAGAATTATAGTACCATTCACTTAGAAATTGCCGCAGACTATTTAGTTATGGCTGCGTGGTTAACATATCTAAAATCAAGATTATTACTGCCTAAAGATGAGACAACTGAAGAATATACCCCTGAGGAATTAGAAGAAGCTTTACGATATCAATTACAAAGACTGGAGGCTATGCAAAAAATATCAAAAAAACTATATTCCAAACCATTGATTGGCAGAGATGTATTTTATGGAGGTTCAACAGAAGGAATAAATATAAAATATAATATCACCTATACTTCATCTATGTATGATTTATTAAACTCTTATTCACTGATTCTTAAAAAAAATGAACAAATTAATCATTTAACCATAAATCCGTCAGAATTATATTCAGTAGATCAAGCAATCCAAAGATTAAAGGGTATTTTTGGTTCTATTACTGAATGGACAAATTTTATGAACTTGATTCCCAAATTTGGACAGAATCAAATTATAAATAAATCTTCTATCACATCAAATTTTGTAGCATCATTGGAGCTTGCGAAAAATGGTTTTATTGATGTGAAGCAAAATGAAACATTTGGAAATATTTTTCTTAAATCTAGAAAACAATGATAATAAATAGAGACATCAAAATCATTGAAGCTATTCTATTTGCATCCAATGAGCCTGTATTGGAAGATGATTTAAAAGATAAAATTAGAGAAAAAAATAAACTAAAAGAGTATTTGTTAAATTTAAAGAATTTTTATTTAGACAGGGGTATTAATTTAGTAAAAACAGGTTCAAAATGGTCATTTAGAACTTCTGGTGATTTATCTGATGAGTTAACTATCTTTAAAAAACAAAAAAGAAGAATATCTAGAGCTGCGCTTGAGACTTTAGCTATTATTGCGTATCAACAACCAATAACAAGATCAGAAATTGAAAACATCAGAGGAGTTCAGATGGGCAGAGGATCGATAGATCATTTATTGGAAATTGGTTGGATTAAGCCGAAAGGTAGAAAAAATATTCCTGGAAAGCCTGTTTTATGGGCAACAACTGATATGTTTTTAGAACATTTTGAAATAGATGATATTGCTAACCTACCAGATAAAAATGAACTTAAGGCCAGTGGATTTTTAGAAAAAAAATCAGCAATTACAACTATTAGTGAATTGGCAAAAAACGAAGATTTTAACACTATTAATAATGAAAATGAAGATGAGGAAAATATTGATGATTTTATCACTGAAAATTAAGCAATTTTAACCATAATACATTAATAAAAACTATTTTTTACCCCGCATCTTCTTCTAAATCAAAGATTTATTTTTTTCGTCTTTTACGCTATGAGCGTTTATTTATAGGAGAAAATGATTATGACACCATCTATATGGCAACTTCTTATAGTACTAGTTATTGTACTTCTTTTATTTGGCCGTGGAAAGATTCCCCAATTGATGGGAGATATGGCTAAAGGCATTAAGTCATTCAAACGAGGAATGACCGAAGAAGAGAAAAAAGAAGATACTAACATTGAGAAAAAGACTGACGAAGATAAATAATACAAATGTTTTCTTTTGGTTGGTCTGAAATAGCACTAACAGTAATAATAATAGTAATTATTGTCGGCCCGAAAGAAATACCCAATCTTTTAAAACAAATTGGCTCTTTCTCTAAATCAATTAAAAAGATTTCTAGAGAATTCAAAAAATCACTTAATGACATTGCAGAAGAAGGTGATCTTAAAGATGTTAAAGATTCAATTTCAGAAATAAAAAACATCAAAAAAGATTTGGATCCAACCCAAGAGATAAAAAAAGATTTAGAAACTATAAAAGATACAGCTGAAGTTTTTGAAAAAGAAATTAAAGATTTAAGTTCAAACGATCAAGAAAAAAAATAATAATATGGATGACAGTAAATCCAAGCTTAAAGAAATGACTTTAATAGATCATATTACTGAATTAAGAAAAAGATTATTGTGGAGCTTTGTTTATATAATCATCATTTTTGTTATTTGTTTTTATTTTGCTGAAAATCTCTTTGCATTTTTAGCTAGACCTCTGGTAGGTTTGTTAGACACTGAAAATGGTCAAGGTTTTATTTACACCGCCTTACAAGAAGCTTTCTTTACTGAATTAAGAATAGCTTTTTTCTTCGCTCTCTTTTTTTCATTTCCATTAATAGCTATTCAAATATGGAAATTTATCGCCCCCGGATTATATACAAAAGAAAAAAAAGCTTTCTTACCGTTCTTAATAGCTACCCCAGTCCTTTTTTTTGCTGGCGGCTCAATGGTTTATTACCTTATCGCACCTGTAGCTTGGAAGTTTTTTCTTTCATATCAAAATATGAATTCTACTGGAATACCCATTAGATTAGAGGCTAAAATGGGAGAATATTTAAATCTTATGATGAGATTTATATTTGCTTTCGGTCTCGCTTTTCAACTTCCTGTAGTAATTACATTGTTGGCAAAAGCTAATCTAGTTGCTTATAAAACACTAAAAAAATCCAGGAAATATGCGATAGTTACAGCCTTTCTAGCAGCTGCTTTTTTAACGCCACCTGATCCTTTTAGTCAAATTAGCCTAGCTTTGCCAATTATATTTTTATATGAAATTTCAATTTATTTAGCTAAAATTATAGAAAAGAACAGAAACGATTAAATCAATATCAATATGCATGATATAAATTTTATAAGAACAAACCCTGTGGAATTTGATAATAGAATCAAATTGAGAGGGTTAACGAACTGTGCTGAAAAAATAAATAAAATTGATGAGGAAAGACGAAATACTCAAACTGTATTACAAAATATTTTAGCCGAAAGAAATATTCTTTCCAAAAAAATTGGAGAAATTAAATCTAAAAAAAAAGATGCTACAGTTATTATCAAAAAAGTAGAAAAGCTAAAAGATCAAATTTCTAGTTTAAAAGAGTTAGAAAAAATTAAAGAGGATGAGCTAAGCGCAATTTTGTGTAGAATTCCTAATCTTCCTTCAAAAGATGTTCCAGTTGGTGATAATGAAAAAAACAATACTCAATATAAAATATGGGGGGACAAACCAAAATTTACATTTAAAACTAAAAGACATTTTGAAATAGGTGAAAATCTTAATTTAATGGATTTCGACTTAGCTTCTAAACTATCAGGATCTCGTTTTGTTGTTCTTCAAGGAATGCTTGCAAAATTAGAAAGAGCTATTTCTCAATTTATGTTAGATAAACATACAATCGAGAACGGTTATACAGAAATGAATGTTCCTTATTTAGTAAAGGATGACGCATTATTTGGAACAGGGAACCTTCCTAAATTCGGTGAAGATTTGTTTACCGCGGGGGATTCTCACTGGCTAATTCCAACTGCTGAAGTTCCTTTGACCAATCTAGTCAGAGAGCAAATTATCAATGAAAAAGAATTGCCTATGAGAGTCACCTCTTATACTCCCTGTTTTCGATCAGAAGCAGGAGCAGCAGGTAAAGATACAAGAGGAATGCTTCGACAGCACCAATTTACAAAGGTGGAGTTAGTTTCAATCACAACTCCAGAAGATTCTAAGCAAGAATTGGAGAGAATGTTATCTTCTGCTGAAAGCATATTACAAGATTTAAATATCCATTATCGTGTAATGACATTATGCACAGGTGATATGGGCTTTGCAGCTAATAAAACTTACGATATTGAAGTCTGGTTACCAGGTGAAAATGCTTATAGAGAAATTTCAAGTTGCTCTAATTGCGGTGATTTTCAAGCAAGAAGAATGAATGCCAAATATAAGAATGAAAATAAAAATGATTTTGTACATACACTCAATGGCTCTGGGTTAGCTGTAGGCAGAACCTTAATTGCTATTTTGGAAAATTATCAGACAGCTGATGGAAATGTAGAAATTCCAAAAGTTCTTCAAAAATATTTTAATGGTCAAACAACAATAACCTAGTGCTTGATGTAAGAAAAATAAGACTTACTCTTGAATTAAGAAATTGGGGTATCACTGATCCTGATGTTCTATCAGTAATAGAAAAAATACCAAGAGAGATTTTTATTTCAAAAAATTTTCGTCATCAAGCATATGAAAACATAGCATTACCTATTGACAGAGAGCAAACAATTAGCCAACCGTATATTGTTGCTCTTATGACACAATCTTTGGATTTAAATAAGAAACATAAAGTATTGGAGATTGGGACAGGTAGTGGATATCAAACATCTGCACTTTCTTTCCTTTCCAGAAGAGTTTACACAATAGAAAGAATAAAATCATTATTAGTTGGCGCAGAAAATATATTTAAAAAATTAAAACTGACAAATATAGTAACAAAACATGGAGATGGAAATTTAGGTTGGCCTGAACAGAATCCATTTGATAGAATAATATTTACAGCAGCAACCGAAGATATTACTGAAAAATTCTTTGATTGTTTAAAAGATAAAGGAGTTATTGTAGCTCCAATAATAAGAGGATCAAAACAAATATTAAAAAAATTTATTAAAATTAATAACAAGATAGAAATAGAAAAATTATCAGATGTTTTATTTGTTCCAAATTTAACAGGAATGAAGGATTAAATCCTTCTTTTATTAAAATTATTTATCAATTCCTTTTTTATTAATAATTTTGTGAAAATAAAAACAAAAATTCCAAAAAACAAATTTATTATTAAAAGTCCCCAAAAAACAAAAGCATATGAAGAATTAAGATAAAATATTAAAAACCATAAAAGTGATATTGGTAAAATTACCATTCTAAACAGGGTTAAATACATTACTATATTTGCTTTCTTTAAACCTTGGATAAGAGCATTACTAATAAAAAATATTGGATATATGGGTGCCATTAATGCTGTAATTTTTAAATACGTAGTTCCATATATAATTACTTCTTTATTATCAGTGAATAAATTTACTGCAAAATCAGCTGTGAAAAATATAATAAATCCACTAACAAACATAAAACCACAACCATATAAAAGTGCTTTATTATAAATTTTGTTAACCCTGATAATTTTTTTTGCTCCGTAATTTTGACCCACCATTGCAAGAACAGCTGTGTTTAGACCTAAAACTGGCAAAAGGTATAACTGTTCATAACGTATAGCAGTACCGTAACCTGCAATTGCCAGATCACCAAATTGACCAATAAAAAACAATATTATAAAAACACCCACACTAATCATCATCATGCCCAATGAGGCTGGAATACCTTGTGTTAATAAATCTTTTAGAATCTTAAAATTAGGTAAAAAATATTTTGGATAAATGTGTTCACTTAGATAAGTTCTAGAGACTTTGTGGATTATATATATTACACCAATGAATTGAGATACAATTGTTGATAAGGCAATCCCTTTTATGCCCATTGCAGGGATTAACCCGTATCCAAATATAAAAAGTGGGTTGAGAATTATATTCAAGAAAAAACTGAAGATTAAGACATTTCTATTACTTTTTGTATCACCTATAGCCGTTAACAATGAATTAACAGACATTTGAATAAAAATAAAAATTGATCCTAAAAAAATTATATTAAGATAATCCATTGATAAATTTAATAATACCAAGCTGTCGTTCATTGCAAAAATAATACGAGGGCCAATGAATATTCCTAATAAAGTAACAAAAGTGGCAGTGACGATTGATAATAGTATTGATTGTGCAAAAAAAAATGAAGCTTGTTTATCTTTTTTTTCACCAATTGCGTTTGATATCAAAGAAGTTGTCCCTATGCTTAAACCCACACCGATAGCAATTATAATGAAATAAACTGGAAATGTTTGGGCAAGTGCAGCAAGAGCTTCAGCTGAAATTTTACCGGCGAAAAATGTATCAACTACATTGTATAATGTCATAAAAACTGTACCAACACTTGAGGGGACTGCTATTCTGACGAATAATTGACTAATTGGATCCTCTAAAAGTGATGGAGATTTTTTATCAATTTTTTTAAAATAATTAAGAAAAGACATAATTTAAATAATTTGCTACTCTTTAGATTATTTATTTAATTATTGGTAGCAACGAAATAATATAAAATATTTAATATGATAACAAGATTTTCAGTCCCAGATCTATCTAATTCTTCTAAACATCTATCAAAGGTTGCTTCTAACAAAATAGAACCTGAATTGATCTTATCAAATGCAAGAATATTATCAGCTTATACAGATAGAATAATTGAAGCTAGGGAAGTTTGGATTTCTAAAGGAAGAATAGCTTGCATTAAAAATAATGGTGAATCTGCAAATGTTTTTAATAAAAAAGATTTAAATATTTATGATGTTAACAACAATATTTTAGCACCAGGATTAATAGATCCACATATGCATATTGAAAGCAGTATGATGACCGCCTGTGCGTATTCTGAAGCAGCATTATTAAATGGCACAACAACTATTTTTTGTGATTCACATGAAATTGGCAATGTTTGTGATGTAGAAGGCATTGAATGGATGCTTGAGGATTGTCGTCAAGCGCCCTTATCAATTTTTTTAACTCTGCCTAGTACTATCCCCGCAACAAATGACACTTTAGAAACCTCGGGAGGAGAACTTACACCCAAGAAAGCAGCAGAATTATTTGATAAGTGGCCCGAGATACTTGGATTGGGTGAAAAAATGGATTTTGTTTCAGTATGTAATGGAGATCCAAGATCTCACGCAATTATAGAAGAAACTTTAAAAAGAAATCTTCCTGTGAGCGGACATGTATTTGGAAGAGAGTTTGTAGCTGCGTATGCTGCTAGCGGTGTTACTGACACGCATGAAGCAGAAGAAAAATTATTTACTAATGATTTATTAGAAGCTGGTTTGTGGATTTTTTTAAGAGGAGGAAATCCAAAAACTCCCTGGAATAGCTTACCAGAGGCCATTAAAATAATAACTGAACTTGGAGCAAATCCAAAAAGAATATGTGTTTGCACTGATGACAGGGATGCAGATGATTTATTTAATTTTGGATTAGACTGGGTTGTCAGACAAGCTAATAAGTTAGGAATGACCAAAGCAACCTCTTGGTCTTTGGGATCACTTCATCCAGCAACTCGTTTTAACATTGATAGAGATTATGGAGCTTTAGGGCATAGTAGAAGAGCAGATGTTGTAATGCTGGATGATGATTTGAATGTTCATAATACTTGGTTAGGGGGACGATTGGTTGTAGAAAATAAAAAAATTACACCTTTTTTAGATAAACAATTATCTAATAATAGATATTTATATCCCCGAAAAGCATATGAAACTGTAATAATTCCAAAACAAATTAAACTTGTTCCATCCATTCCTGATAAAGAAAATTTTTATATTAATGTTATTAATACTAAGCTTCCTGGAATAATGACATTTCTAGAAACTATAAAAATTAATAAGAAACCAAAATCTTGGAATGAAATATTAATTTCTCATAATTTGTGTCATTTATGTGTAATAGAAAGACATGGAAAAAATGGTGACTTCGCTCATGGTTTTATCAAAAATTTTAATTTAAAATCAGGAGCAGTGGCTAGTAGTGTAGGACATGATGCCCACAATATAATTGTATCCGGAATGAATGAAAAAGATATGAAATTAGCTGTTGAATTAGTTAATGAAAGCCAAGGAGGAATAGTTATCGTAAATAATGGAAAATTAATATCAAAGGTTAAATTACCTATAGCGGGATTACTTTCTGATAAAAAAGCTTCTGAAGTAGCTGAAGACAATAGATTATTTAAAGAAAAATGGACTAAATCAGGTTGTTCTCTAGCTTATATGGGTTTTAATTTATTGTCTTTATCAGTAATCCCCAATGTAAGACTTACAAATAAAGGGCTAGTTGATGTTAATAAAATGGTAATTATACCTATATTTGAATAGTATAAAATTTACTAAATCACTAGATAAATGACTTGCATTTAATTGATTTATTGTTAAATAAATCTTAATTAACTAAAGAGAAGATTTATATTTATTACTAAAAAGCTAAAATCTTACAAAACTACCTCAACACATTTTAAAAAAGGAGAAAATAATGCCAACAGGTAAAATTAAATGGTTTAATCCAAACAAAGGTTATGGATTTATAGAAAACGACGCTGGAGGAAAAGATGTTTTCCTTCATATTTCAGCTTTAGAGGAAGCTGGAATTGATACTTTACAAGAAGGTGAAGCTATTACTTTTGAAATCGGAGAAAATAGAGGTAAAGAAAACGCGACTAATATTAAAAAAGTATAGACGTTCTTATCAATAAAATTTAACTGAATTTTTATTTATATTTAAATGTAAAATCAAAATAATTAACGTCTTCAGAAGTGTTACGGCAATATTGCTTCAACACCTTATTTAATACATTAATAATATTTTTTACTTTATTATTTTTCCCGCTACTTATTAATGAATTTGCAAATATAAGATGGTAGTTACAATTTTTTATATAAAATATTTAATTTAACAACATGAGTATTTGGGGAAAGATTATAGGGGGCACTGCGGGATTTGCCATTGGAGGTCCGTTAGGAGCAATCCTAGGTGTAATGGCGGGTAATGTATTTGATAGATCGAAAAAAACGAAATTTAATTTTAATCAAATATCAAATCAACAAAAACAAAATATTTTTGCATTAAGTATTATTATTTTAAGTGCAAAAATTGCTAAGTCTGACGGAGTGGTTACAAAAGATGAAATTATCGCTTTTAAGGAAAAGTTTAAAATTCCACAGACAGAAATGAGTCAAGTTGCAAAAATTTTTGATGAAGCAAAAAAAAGTAAGTTTGGTTATGAAAAAATTGCAGATCAGGTTGGAGTGCTATTTTCTGATAATAAATTAATACTTGAAGAATTATTGAATAATCTATTTTTTATAGCTGAAGCCGATGGCAATGTTTCTGTGAGTGAAATAGAGGTATTAAAATCTATATCCAATTCATTTAATTTAAGTGAAAAAGATTTTCAACGAATTTTTAATTCTAGATTGAATGATAAGGAATCTGATCCTTACAAAGTATTAGGAGCAAAACGTGATGATAGTGATGATGATATTCGAAAAAAATGGATTTTATTAACTAAAGAACATCATCCTGACAATTTAATAGCCAAAGGTATGCCTCAAGAATTTGTTGATCAAGCTAATAAGGAGTTGTCTGCAATCAATTTGGCTTATGATAAAATAAAAAAGTATAGAGGCATTAATTGACCCCAGAAGAGATTGACTATTTAGAAATTGAAAAAGTTTATAAAAAGTTATCTCCTTATATAATCAAAACTCCTGTTGTAAAAAATTCCTCATATTTAGATGATTTTTTCAATACTAATCTTTTTCTTAAACTTGAATTTCTTCAACACTCAGGTTGTTTTAAAGCAAGAGGAGCAATAAATAATGTATTAAACTTAACGGATGATGAAAAGAAAAATGGCATAACAGCCGTTAGTGCTGGAAATCATGCCATTGCTTCGTCTTATGCGGCAGACAAGTTCTCAATAAAAAATAAGATATTCTTATATGACAGCGCTAATCAATATAGATTAAATAAAGTAAAATCCTTGAATGCTAATCTATTCTTAACAGATCCCCATAGTGCTTTTAAGGAAACTGAAAAAGCATCAAAGATAGATGGTTATTATTTTATTCATCCTTTTGATGGAAAATTTACTATCCAGGGGACAGCATCACTTGGTTTTGAAATTTGTCAGCAGATAGAAAATATTGATAATATAATCATATCTGTTGGAGGAGGTGGTTTAATTGCCGGTGTCGGATCCATTATTCGTCAGAAATTTCCTCATTGTAAAATTATTGGTGTTGAGCCGGAAGGAGCTAAAGGTTTGTCTGATAGTATAAAAAATAACAAGCCATTAACAAAAGTCAATATTAATTCTATAGCAGATAGTTTGTGTGCTCCTCTGCATATGCCATATAGTTTTTCTATTTGTAAAAACGTTATTAATCAAATGGTAACAGTTTCAGATCAAGAGATGAAAAAATCTATGAAATTTATGTTCGAGCATTTTAAAGTTGCCTTAGAACCTGCTTGTGTAGCTGGTATCGCAGCGTTAACTGGTCATTTAAAAAACAAATTTCAAAATCAAAACACTTTAATTATTTTATGTGGATCAAACATCGATATGCAAAATTGGACAGAACTTACTAGAGATCAATAAGTCAATTATTTATATAGTGCCCCCCCCAAGGTGGGTTTTTTTACTCCAGTTGTTGTAGGTAAACTTAATGGCAATTTTCTTATACTTCTTACAGTTAAATAAGCAAAAGCCTGAGCCTCTAATAAATCCCCGTTGAAATTTAGATTATCTATTAAAACTATATTAATTCCCTTTTTTTTGAATTGTTTTTTTAGTACATTTATTAGAAATAAATTTTTTCTACCACCTCCGGTTATTATTAGTTCATTAATTTTCTTTTTTATCAATTTCAATCCTAAATCAATACAGACTATTGTCATCATTGATGCAGTATGTATTGCATTAATGTTTTTTAATTTTTTTAACTGGATAAAATATTTTTTAAAATATTCTCTATCCAGAGATTTAGGATAATTTAATTTGAAAAAATTATCTTTTTTATAAAAATCAATTATTTTTTTGTCTAATTTGCCTTTAATTGCTTTAGTACCGTATTTATCATAATTTTTTTTATAAAAATGGTGCATTAAATCATCAATAAGCACATTAGCAGGACCAAGATCAAAAGCTATTAATTCTCTTTTATGAGAATAACAAATGTTTGCTATGCCTCCTAAATTTATTATTGCAGCTAGTGAAGAATAATTATTCAGAATGTATTGATGATAAAAAGCTCCAATAGGAGATCCCTGGCCACTGTTTTTTATGTCATTTTCTCTAAAATTTCCTACAATTTTTATTTTTAATTCTTTTTGAATTTCTTTACAAGATCCTAATTGAATTGTTTTTTTATTTTTAGGATCATGGAGGACTGTATGTCCGCTTACCCCAATATAATCAATTGACGAACGTTTAATATCATAATCTTTTATAAATTTTTTAATTACTTGAATGAATTTATTAGTTACAATATTTTCAAAGTTTTTAATTTGTTGTTTTTTTTTAAATGATTTTATATTGTGAATATATTTAATAATTTTTTTTAATTTATTTCTATAATTTTGTGAATATTCATAAGAATTTTCATTTATCATAGAAACAAAATTAACTCCATCAGTTCTAACATAACTACAATCAATGCCATCCATTGAAGTTCCTGACATTATTCCAATGACATTATATTTATTTTGTGTAATCATTTTTAATATTTTTTAATAATATATAATATGGAAATCAAAGAAAACACTCCGAAAGCCATCATTTTAATAATTCTAGGTATGAGTGTAATTGCTTGTCAAGATACTGTCATTAAACTTATATCTTCTGAAACTAATATTTTTTTAATTTTATTTGTTAGAGCTCTTTTAGGAGTGATTTTTTTATCAATATTCTTGAAATTTAGAAAAGAGCCTATTATTTTCAAAACTCATTATCCAGTCTTAACTATTTTAAGGGGTTTGATGTTTTTTATTGCTTTTTCTTTGTATTTTTTTTCATTGTCTAAATTGCCCCTTGCTCTAGCAGTAACATTATTTTTTGTATGTCCTTTCTTCATATCCATTCTTTCAGTCATATTTCTTAAAGAAACTATTGGCTTGAGAAGATGGTTAGCTTTGATCATTGGTTTTGCAGGAGTATATTTAGTGATGGATCCTGATATAGATAATTTTAATATTTATACAACTTTCCCCATCATCTGTGCTTTTTTATATTCTTTAACTATGATTATTCAAAAAAAAACCTCAGCTAAAGATAATTTATTCTCACAGATCTTTCATATTTATATTTGCGGAATAATAAGTTCATTAGTAGTGCTAGTCATTACAGGTAATGGTATTTACAATAATCCTTTAAATGATAATTTTCAATTTCTACTAATGTCCTGGTCTATAAACAGCATTAACATTCTTTTTTCATTGTTTTTAATTGGAGTTGTTGGATCTATTGGTTTTTTATGCATTTTTCAGGCTTACAGAATTGGTTCCCCACCAAGTGTGGCTCCTTTTGAATATATTTTGATTATATGGTCTTTGATAATTAGTTGGATTATATGGAAGGAAACATTGAGTTTTAAAGGATTTATTGGTCTTGGACTCATAGTGTTCGCTGGTATCTATACATTTATTAGAGAAAGTAAAAAACATGTTCAAATCACAATAGATAAACCTTTAAGAAGATAATCCACTTAGATAAATATTAATTTTACACATTTTATTAACAAGTTTCCCTCTGATTTTTTTATATATTTCAAAAATTATTAATAGATACAGTTGTATTAATTGAAAAAGTTGATAGATTTTAATCATCTATTGCACGCAAAGGTAATAGTTAAATAGTTTAAAGGAAACTTTAAATAATTTATATCGGGAGGAAATGCACGATATAAGAAAGAGACCTAGCTTGCTGGGTCTTTTTTTTTGTCTAATGATGGTTAAAGAAAAACAATTGTTTATTTTTTATCCTGAAACCATTAATTAATTTTTTCCCTTCATCAGAGATTATCCAATTTATATATTTGTATGCGTCTTTTGAATTGATTCTAGAATTAATTTTTTGATTTACTGCAATAATACCGTATTGATTTAAAAGCGGAGGTATATTCTCACATATTATTTTTAAATTTTCTTTTTTATTGCTTGATATCCATGTACCTCTATCACTTAAGGTATAAGCGTTCATTTCATTTGCCAAAATTACAGCAGACCCCATACCTTGTCCTATTTTTTTATACCAAGAGGAAGGTTTTTTAAATTTAAACCCTATCATATTCCAAAGATCTCTTTCTTTTTTGTGCGTACCACTTTCATCACCTCGAGAAATAAAAATAAATTCATTATTAATAATTTTTAATAATGTTTTTTCTATTGAATCACATTTTTCATTATCTTTCTTAGGACCAATAATTACATAATCATTATACATTAGATCGTATCTTTCATTTCCATAACCTTCTTTTATGAATTCTATTTCAGAAAGAGTATCGTGCACTAAAAGAACATCAGCATCCCCATTTTTTGCAATTCTGATAGCTTGACCTGTTCCCAGGGCTAAAATATGAACATCAATGTTAAATTTTTTTTCAAATTCCTTATTTACATAGTTCATAAGACCACTATCATAAGCTGAAGTTGTGCTAGCTATTATTATTCTATTATTATCTCCAAAAACATTAAAATTTATTAAATTTATGAAAATAATTAAAAAAATTTTATGAAACATCAAATTATTAATTTAAAGATCTTTTATTATATATAATCACTAATTATAATGATTAAATTTTACAATATTTTAATTTTAAAAATTTTAAATGAAATTATTCCAGCAACAAAAAAATCAATTTCTAAAGGCAATAAAATTTTTGGAGCAGCCATATTAAATAAAAATGATCTTTCCACAGTTATTATTGGTACAAATAATGAAATTATTAACCCGCTTAATCATGGGGAAATTTCAACAATAAATGAATATTTTAATTTTAATCTAAATAACAAGACACAACCCACTGATTGTATTTTTTTATCTACTCATGAGCCTTGTTCATTATGTTTATCAGCTATCACCTGGTCAGGTTTTGACAATATCTATTATTTTTTCCCTTATAAAAAAACAAAAGATTTATTCAATATTCCTCATGATATTAATATTTTAAAAGAAATTTTTAAATTGGATAACGGAGATTATAATAGGATAAACAGTTATTGGAGAAGTTATTCAATCATTGATGAAATAAAGAAATTAAAAGATTCAGAAGAATATAATTTCGAAAATAATATCAAGAAAATTTACCAAGAATACGTTAAATTATCAAAATTATATCAAGAAAATAAAGAAAAAAATTTAATTCCTCTGAATTGATCTTTTCGTGTTATAATACAAATATTTTTCATAAAGCGGGAGATACTGTTTATTACAGAGCCGAAGGAGCAACATACCCGGAAACTCTCAGGCAAAAAGGACCGCGGAAAAAAAACTCTGGAAAATGAGCTAATTGCTCTACCGAAGGTGCAAGTTGTATAACTAAACTCTCAGGTACAATGACAGAGGGGTAAAAGAGGAAAGTATTTTTTTGCCTAATTTATTGAAAAAAATTTTTTTAAACGAATATCATGAAAGTCATGGTGCCAAGTTTGCTCCATTTGTTGGATATTCAATGCCTATAAATTATTCAACAGGAATTATTAAAGAACATTTACATACAAGGAAATCGGCAGGTGTTTTTGATGTGTCTCATATGGGTCAAATATTAATTCAAAACACAGAGTCTAACTGCACAAAACTTGAAAAAATAATTCCTTTAAATTTAGATAATTTAAAACTTAACAGCTCTTCTTATTCTTTTATTTTAAACGAAAAAGGCGGGATAATTGATGATATCATTATATCTAAATTAATAATAGATGATCTCACTTACTTTTTTATTGTTTATAATGCTTCTCGAAAAAAAATTGATGAGGAAATTTTTATTGATACAGTAAAGAGTTATTCAATTTTAAATAATAATTCTCTGTTAGCAATTCAAGGACCTCATTCTTCAAAAATTATTTCCAATCTATTTGATGGAATTGAAGATATGTATTTTATGCAAATTAGAAATTTTATTTATGAGAACCATTCTATATTTGTCAGTCGCACTGGATATACAGGCGAAGATGGATTTGAATTATCAATACCTAATTCTGCAATTGATAATTTGATTAATGATCTTATGTCAAATAATGAAGTCATATTATGCGGACTTGGCTGCAGAGATTCTCTACGTTTAGAGGCAGGATTGAGTCTTTATGGCAATGAGTTATATGAAGAAATAACCCCTGTTGAAGCAAACTTATCCTGGGCTGTTTCTAAAGAAAGAATGAAGTTAGGTGGTTTTAATGGCTATCAAATAATATCCAAACAAAAAGAAGAAGGCGTGTCACAAAAGAGAGTGGGCATTCTTTCAAAATCTAAGTCTATTCTACGCTCTAAAATGAAACTTTTTAATGAAAACAATCAAAACATAGGTACAATTACTAGTGGCGGATATAGTCCAACTTTGAATACTTCCATCGCTATGGCTTATATCAATAAAATTATTTTAAAAAATTCTAGTAAAATTCTTTGCTCTATTAGAAATAATATGGAAGAAGTTGAATTAACTAACCTACCTTTTATAAAACATAATTACAGGAAAGGAACAATATGACTGAAAAAAAATATTCGAAAGATCATGAATGGATATCGATTGAAAATGAAATTGCTACCATTGGCATTACCGATCATGCACAGGAAAGTCTAGGAGACATTGTTTTTATAGAACTGCCAAAAGTAGGAAGATTAATTAATGCTGGTGATCAAGTTGGTGTAGTAGAGTCAGTAAAAGCGGCCAGTGATCTCTACGCTCCTATTAGCGGTGAAATCATTGAAGTTAATAATGAACTTACAAATTCACCTCAATTAATAAACAGCGATCCTGAAAATTCAGGCTGGTATATGAAAATTAAATTAAATGATGTTGAGGAGTTAAAAAAACTAATGAATTATGATGAATACAAAGAAACAATTAAATAATAAAATAATGAAAGAATTTTCTCAATTCACTTATCGACATATTGGTTCAAATAATAAAGACCAAGATTTAATGCTCAAGGAAATAGGTTGTAAATCATTAAACGATTTACTTAAATCAACATTACCTAACAATATTTTACAAAATGAATCTTTAGATATTCCTGCTCTTGATACAGAAATTGAAATGTTAGATGAAATGTCAACCTTATCAAGGACAAACAAAAGTTTTAAAAGTTATATTGGTATGGGTTACTATAACAACATAACACCCAGTGTTATTCATAGAAATATGATTCAGGATCCAGGCTGGTATACTGCTTATACACCCTATCAACCTGAAATATCACAAGGTCGATTGGAAATGTTAATGAACTTCCAACAATTAATAATTGATATGACAAAGTTAGATGTAGCAAATGCATCACTTTTAGATGAAGGAACCGCTGCAGCTGAAGCTATGACACTTTGTTTTCGCCATGCTTTAGATAAAAAAAAAAATACTTATTTAGTCCATTCTTTATGTCATCCTCAAACTATCGCAGTAATTCAAACACGAGCAATACCTTTAAATATTAAAATTAAATTATTTAACGAAATTAATGAATTAGACTTAAAGGATTGTTTTGGAATATTATTTCAATATCCTGATACATTCGGTCATTTAAGCAATTTAGAAAATCTAATTAAAACTTGCCATAAAAATAAAACACTTGTTTGTGTTGCTACAGATTTATTAAGTTTAGCTTTACTAAAACCTCCAGGAGAAATGAATGCTGATGTTGTATTAGGCAATTCTCAAAGATTTGGAACTCCATTAGGATTTGGAGGTCCTCATGCTGCTTTTTTTGCTACAAAAAGCGAATTTATGAGATCTATTCCAGGAAGAATCATAGGTGTGTCTATAGACAAAAGAAAGAAGATCACATATCGTATGGCTCTTCAAACTAGAGAACAGCATATTCGAAGAGATAAAGCGACAAGTAACATTTGTACATCTCAGGCATTATTAGCAAATGTTAGTGCTGCTTATGCCGTTTATCATGGACCTGAAGGCATTAAAGCAATAGCGAAAAATATTCATAAAAAAACTAAAGTATTGGCATATGCCATTAAAACAAAATTCAAAATTTATTCTAATAATTTTTTTGATACAATTGTCATTCATACAAACAATATGTCTAATAGATATTTTGTTAAAGCTTTAAATGAATCAATAAACATTCGTTTTATAGATGAGGATCGCGTTGGTATCTCTTTAGATGAAACAACTAGTAAAAAAGATGTTCTAAAATTATTAACAGTTTTTGGTATTGAAATTAAATATGAAAATATTGCAAAGAAATTAGAAAATGTTGATATTGGTATATTAAAAGAAAAAGCAAGAACTTCATCTTATTTAGAACATCCTATATTTAAAAAATATCGATCGGAAACTGAAATGATGCGCTATCTAAAAAAATTAGCTGATAAGGATATTGCACTAAATAGAGCTATGATGCCACTTGGATCATGTACAATGAAATTAAATGCTGCAACTGAATTAATTCCGATAGCATATCGTGGTTTTGCAAGAATACATCCCTTTGTTCCCATGGATCAAGTCAAAGGATATTTAAAATTAAGTGAAGACTTGAACAAAATGCTATCTCATATCACAGGCTTTGATCAAGTTTCAGTACAACCTAATTCTGGCGCACAAGGAGAATATGCAGGATTAATGACAATTCGCGCTTATCTTAATGATCAAAATCAAAGAAATAGAAATATCTGTTTGATACCAAGTTCATCCCATGGCACTAATCCCGCCTCTGCAGTAATGGCTGGTATGTCAGTTGTTGTCATAAAGTGTGACGATAATGGCAATGTAGATATAAAAGACCTACAAATGAAGGCATCTCAATATTCAGATACATTAGCTGCATTGATGATAACTTATCCATCTACACACGGTGTATTTGAGCAAGAAATTGTAAAGATTTGTGAAATTATTCATTCCAATGGGGGGCAATGCTATTTGGACGGAGCCAATCTAAATGCATTAGTTGGTTTAGCGAAACCAGCTTTATTTGGTATTGATGTATGTCATATTAATTTACATAAAACTTTTTGCATTCCCCATGGAGGAGGAGGACCTGGTGTTGGTCCGA
>JAGFWP010000025.1 GCA_017639935.1 Pelagibacteraceae bacterium | reverse complement strand
TCAGTCTTTTGACCACAACCAACTGTCAAAATCGTTATAGCAATCGCCATACTTAAAATTTCACAGAAAGTTTAAGAGCCGATATGTAAAAATGGGTGAGCCTATCCTTGGTACCATCCATATAAATTGACCACTTAAACACAAATTTCTTGTTTTAGTATATGAAAAAATGTTTAACATCAATTTGAATAAGAAATCAGAATATCCTTTATGTAAGTTTCCTATTCTCTATTCTGGAACTTCGACTAAATAGAGGTCTATATTTTGCATCTGATTTCTATCTGATTCGTAGATTATATGTTTTCCATCTCTTGAGAATTGTGCGTTTGGCTGTACATGTACTTCAATAGAACTGTCATACGTGTTTTCATGACTAACTAAACTATATATTTCATCAGAACTAAATTTCATTATCACAATTTTTCCAAAATATTGCGATTCTTTAGGCACAGGAACAGGGTCGCCGGTTAATAGAAAAACGTCACCGTCTGGTGCCCAAACTCCATGACCGTGTATTTCTGGGAACTCTTTTAGCTTGTTTCCTTCCAAGTCAATTATATATCCGTCCTGTCCACACAGAATTTTATCTCCTTTTGGGTTTACATCATAATGGGAACAAGTTACAGGTATTCTTGTCAGTTTTCCGTCAAGAGTTATTAAATACGGTTTATTAAAATCGCCTCTAGAGTTTCGGTTTTCACCTCTTGTCAAAAACAGAATTGTATTATCATCAACAAAGATTGGATGACCTAAAACGAATACTGTTTCTTGATCTGCAATAAACAGTTTTCTGTAATCTGAACCGTCTGTTTTTATTGTGGAAAGTGCTTTGTGTGTTTCCTGCCCTGATTCAACAAAAAGCAGTCTGTCTCCACTTGGGTTTAGGTGAAGAGATACTATCCAAGAAAAATCAGTAGAATCAGTAGGAATATTTATTGTTCTTTCTTCTAATGTTTTTATGTTTATAGCCAAAATTTTAGAGTTTTCTCCAACATATACTTCTTTTCCATCTTTTGACCATGTTGGCATAAACCCGAAAGGCCTATTTTTCAGGAGAGTTATATTCCCTGTATTTAAATCAAGTAAATATATCCCGGCTTTTTCTATCTCGCCTTTGTCATCTGTATCTCTTGAATAAAATAAGAATTTTGAATTATCAGGACTAAAATAGTTAGGCTCTTGATAAAATATGCGGTCGTGAGAAGGCTTAGATGTAAGTTGTATCACATCTGTCCCAACATCTGATTTCTTGTAAAAAGTTTTCTCTGAAGTAGAATCAGGAGTAGGTTGATTATCTTGTTCCTCCTCACAAGAAAGGATAAATAACAGCGGTAATATGACCCAGAGGCGTTTCATACCGAAAATTACATATAATTACCCAACAATGTGGGTGTCTCTTTTACAAACAAAAAAGCCCCCGTGAGGAGGCTATTTGAGGAAGATTACTTCCCCGATTTTCGTAGAAATAAATTTCCCATCTTTAAAAAGGGTTTTTGTTTCTGAAACTGCTCCATCATAATGAAACCATTCAGTCCATAATCCATCTTTTTTCCCATTCTTGTAAGTTCTTTCAAACTTCTTCTGTCCCTTCTTATTCCATTCAGTCCATTTTCCATTCCTTTTCCCATTCTTGTAAGAACCTTCATACATCGTCTCACCACCCATATAATTTCTAAATACTTTCCCACTATACAATTCTTTTGTGTGGGTTACTTCAACAGCACCATCTTCTTAGTGGTAATGTATTCTCCAGCCTGTATAGGATAATTGTAATTTTATATAGTATTCAATTTTCTACTGTAATGGAACCTACACCATTTGTAGCCTCCCAAAAATTATAAAGACTTGTACCATCATCTCCTTTAATAGAAAACCATTCAGCAGTAGCATCCACCTTATTCCATTCATCATCTGATAAAGGTGAATCTGTTATTACAACCACTAATAGCTTAAAATCTTTTTGTGAATTATCAATAGAAGGATCCCTTTGCCCTAAAAGTTCCTCCAAAGATTGAGGAGTATAGGTAGTTCTGGTATTAGCAGTAAAATCAAAAGTAGACGTATTAACAGCTAAAGACGTTATATCTGTAAACATATCAAAATTTGAAACTGATGAGATTGGTATCATTCCCATAAGGTATAATTCTAATTCATTATATGGAATTCCATTGCCGCCATTCGCAAAGGGTCCAAATTCTTCAACAGTGTAGGAGTTGTTACCATTATCTATTAAAGTACTTTGCTTAAAACCACCGAGTTGACCTTTGGTGCTTCCACCTGTAAATCCCCAATGACCCCAATAAGGATATGAAGTTAGATTTGACCCTACACCGTCAACAGAGTGAGTTGGAAGTGCATAATTTGCCCATTGATGCGCTAATTCATGAAGAGCTGGCCCATATTTTAAATATTCTAATCCAGTTAGTTGCATCACAGCCTTTAGCTTACCTGAGGAGCCATAATCTGAAGAATAATCATAGATACTTTTCCCTATTCCTTGCACATTATTTGACACACCAATTAACATACCATAATAAGAAAGATTTGCTGGTATTGATGGTTCATTTAATACAAAAAAAATAAAATCATATTCATCGGGAAACTTATTATACACATCATTTATTAGCGGAATTCTCATGCCACTATCTGTAAATCCATCGTTATTAATCCAATCACTATATTCACTTTCTGTCATGAGTAATGATGAAACTCTATTATTTGAATGTAATTCAAACTCATGTATGGTATTATCTGCATCTGAGGGTGCTTCATCCTCACAAGCAACCCAGATAAGTAATGGTAGAATGATAAATAGTCTTAGGATTCGTTTCATAGTAATACCTCGTTTTTTATTCTAACACAAAATTCATTTCACCTTCGTAGGTGTCACTATCATATACCCAATCAAAGTAAATCCAGCTCAAAATAAGAGTATCACCCACCATTGTTTCAACAGGTGCAATCATATTTGAGACTTCGCCTTGAGCATTGGATACAGAGGCAATATGATTAGTATTGTCTTTTTCATTTTATTCTTCCTTTTATTTAAGCCAGAGGCGTTTCATTTAGTTATCGTGAATTGGTAAGTATTTTGGGATGTAATTCCCCTGACAGGGATTTTTTCTCTGTATAACCGAGGAGCTATGTGTGGTTTTATAATTTAAATGCAGTACCATAATTCTTTTTAG
>JAGFWP010000024.1 GCA_017639935.1 Pelagibacteraceae bacterium | reverse complement strand
TATAGTTTTAGAAAAATTCATAAATTTCAAATAGTTATATAGCTACAATGTTGATAAGTTAATATAATCTTATTGATTCTGTCTGAAAATGATATCATAAGAACCTTAAATTATCGTTTAACTTATTTAAGAGAAGGGAAGCAAGGTATACAAAAGAATAAAGTTTGATCTTTTTTTTCCAAAAATTTTATACGTTAAATGGTTTAATAAAAAAATGAACTCGTAAGGAGGTCAAATGACGTTAGAAGAATTAAATGTATTTGTTACCACCCAAGCTAATGTAGGTATGGAAGCCTATTATTGGTGGTGTACAGCACTTATGGTTATTATTCACGTTGGTTTCTTAATGTATGAGGTGGGGGCGACTAGAATGCCAAATGCCGTCTCTTCTGGTGTTAAAAATTTATTAGCATTTGCATTTATGATACCAACTTTTTGGCTATTTGGATGGTGGATCTATCTAGCTTTTCCTGGAGGTTTTATTCCTATTGATTTAGAAGGATATGGAGCTCCGTGGAATGTATCAATGGGTCCAATGTTAAGTGACCAAGCAACTGGTGTATTCTGGGCAGCATTTACGCTGTTTGCGTGTACTACAGCTTCAATTTTCTCTGGATCTGTAATAGAAAGAATCAGAATCAGTGCATTCACATTTTTGGCTGTAGTTTTAGGCTCTGTTGTGTGGATCTTAGGAGCTTCTTGGGGATGGCATCCTGATGGATGGCTTGTGACTAGATTTGGATTTCATGATGCAGCAGCAGCAGGTTGTGTACATACAATAGCTGGTTTGTTTGCATTTGGAGTTCTATTAAATTTAGGACCTAGAGTAGGAAAATATAACGAGGATGGCACGATGAATGAACTTGAAGGTCATAGTCTTGTCTTATCTTTTGTTGGACTATTAACCTTGATTGTAGGTTTTTTTGGATTCCTCGGAGGTTGTTTAATTTGGGGAGGAGCTGATTTAGGAGGCTGGACAAATATTTATGGTGCGCCAGCAACTTTATCATCTTTTGTCTTCAATACTCTAATGGGTCTATCAGGAGGTATGATTGGCGCTTTCTGGTGGAGTAGAGGTAATCCTTTCTGGATGATGTCTGGGGGACTAGCAGGAATATTTATTTGTGCTAGCGGTCTTGATATTTGGTATCCAGGGTTTGCATTTTTATTAGGGATTGTAGCTGGTATCGTTATTATTCCGGCAAATGACTTCCTGCATAATACATTTAAAATTGATGACTGTGTAGGAGCAGTGTCAATTCATGGTGTTTGTGGAATTCTAGGCATGTTAGTTGTTGGTCTTTTTGCCGCTGGATATCCAGCTGCAGGAGATATACCTCCATCATCATTCACGGGTCAATTAATCAGCGCTGTTGTAATGGCGTTAGTTGGTTTTGTACCTGGCTACGGCATTTCAGCGATTATGAAAGCAGGTGGCTGGTTACGTGTACCTGATAGTGTCCAAAAAGCTGGAATTGATAAAGCTGAGCTTGGACTACAAGCTTATCACAATTAACAAAGAGAAAGGAACATATTATGAATACTTGGCCTGGACCAACAAATAGCTGGGAAGGTGTTGATGCTTATTTTACATGGGCTGATTCACCAGGTATGCTAGTTCTTATCACTTTGGTGTATGTTGCGTATGTTTAGGTATAATTATATCTGCAGCAAAGCATGAAGCTCAAACCGCTAAGGACAATGAATAACTAAATTTTATATTAATATTAAGGGCAGTAATAAACTGCCCTTTTTTTTTTAAAAAATTAAGATAAAGTTAATAAAAAATGAATTATAAGATTATTGAAAACTTATTTGCTAATATTTTCCAATTAGTTAATGAACATAGAATTATAACTGTAATAATATGGTTTGCTATTATGTTTTTTTTAATAAGAAAATTAGCCAAGAAAGATAATGAATGGCATTTAAAAGATTGGTTTAAAAAAAATAAATTATAAATTTAATTCTTGAAGGTTGTTACTAAAGACATAATTATCAATATTATTAGACTTAATAATCCACAAAATACAGCGCCAAAAAAAATATAAGATAAAGTTATCATAAACATACCTAAGTTTGTAATTTTATTAAAAAATATAGTGAATTGTAATGTTTGATCAACAAAGCAAAGAAAACATAAAACAACTAATCCAGTTATAAAACCTCTCTTGTAATATTTTCTCCAATTATTCTTTAATAATTTTATATTCATTTTTTTATAACTGATATAGTATATCTTAAATACATTAATCAAATATTTTTTTGAAAGCAATATTTCTAAATTTATTGGCATGGTCGGTTTTGCCTATTATGGATGGGATGGCAAAGCATCTTATGGTTAATACAGATCTTCATTTTCTAGAAGTTGTCTGGGGTCGTTATTTTTTTATGGTTTTAATCAGCTTGCCTCTAACTTATTTTTTTTTTCGGAATCATTTAACTTGGCCAAAAAACATTAATATACAAGTTGCAAGAAGTGTTTTTTTATTTTTATCGACAATTTTATTTTTTTATTCAATATCCGTTATATCTCTTGCAGAAGCACTTACATTAGCCTTTATAGCTCCCATTATCGTGACATTATTATCTGCATTGATTTTAAAAGAAAAAGTTGGATTTCGTAGATGGAGTGCGGTCATATTTGGTTTTATTGGCGCACTAATTATCATTAGGCCTGGATTTAATGAGATTCAATTAGCTACCCTAGCGGGGCTTGGTACAGGAGTTGCTTATGCTTTTTATATTATAGCAACAAGAAAATTATCTTCAATTGACAGTCCTTTGCTTACTTTGATTTTTACAGGATTATTAGGGGCAATAATTATTTCAATCATCGTCCCCTTTGTCTGGATTTCACCGACATATCATCAATGGTTATTTATGATTGGATTAGCAGCTTTTGGTACTTTAGGTCATTTGTTATTAATATTATCTTTAAAATTTGCCGAAGCTTCTAAACTTGCGCCATTGGCATATTTTGAAATCGTGAATAATATAATCATTGGCTACTATTTCTTTGGTGATTTTCCAGATAGATGGATTTGGTTGGGCTTGATAATAATTGTATCAAGTGGTGTTTATATTACAATTAGAGAGCATGTAGTAAAAAAAATTAAAACTGAACCTACAATACACTAGATCTATACTCTTCTTTTGCGGTTATGAAAACAAAGACAAAAACTGAAGATAGCAACATTGTTCCTCCAATCAAAGTATTTAATGGTGGTTTTTCATTTATAACAAACCACACCCAAAGTGTGCCCAGAATACTTTCAAGCAGAAAAATAAGTGTGACTTCGTGTGCTGGCGCATATCTAGGTGCGACAGTAAGCACAATAAAAGCACAAGGTATGACTATGAAACCCATAAGAAATAAATAAATAATTTGTTCATTACTAACTGTTAAGTCTGGAGAAAAAGGCAGACAATAGAGGGTAGTTAATATGCAACCAATGACAACTGATGGAACTAAATCCTTATCTTTACAATATCGTACTAAAATAGCACCAGCCGCCATACCAATGCCTGTAATAAGTGCGAACATGTCACCAATAAAACCATCTGATGTATAACTTCCCCAGCCAATAATAATAATACTAATTAATGCAAAAAAAATCGTTAACCATGTAATAGGCGTGGGATTTTCTTTTAAAAAAATTAAAGAAAGTATTGCAGTAAATATTGGAGCTGAGGCAATTAAAATCAATGTATTAGCTACAGCTGTGTGTTGAATTGAATAAGCAAAAGCAATGTGTACTATTGAATACAAGAACGCATTTAACAATCCCGCATAACCGATTAAAATAAAAGCTTTTAAGATATCTTTTTTATAATATATTAATAAAAAAAGGCTCGTAGCTATTGCGGGTAAAATGCCTCTATAAAAAATTAAACTAATATCATTCAAATTTAATAATCGTATTAGCAAACTATCTGGACTCAAGATAAAGACACCTATTAAAGATATATACAGTCCTTTAGTTCTATTAGACATTTGCATTTTAATTTCTGTTTATCAGATGAATAACAATAAAAAATATATAAATAATCTGATGTAACTCAATGTACATTTTTTTTATTTAATGATATGAAAACTCTATGTCTAATGAATATGAAAAAGGAAGACTCAATCTGCCTTTTGTAGGCATTTGCACATTTGGAAAATACCCTTATATTAGTGATTGGGACAATATTGATGCTGATGTTTGTATATTAGGCGCTCCATTTGATATGGGAACCCAGTGGCGTTCTGGTTGTAGAATGGGGCCGAGGGGAATTCGTGAGGCATCTACTTTATTTTCTTTTGGTCATGCTGGGGCCTATGACCATGAAGATGACATTACTTATTTATCTCCTGATACGGCTAAGATTATTGATATAGGTGATGCGGATATTGTGCATACAGATACAACAAAAAGTCATGCAAACATCAAGTTTGGCGTAAAAAAGATATTAGAAGCTAATGCTATCCCTGTAGTTATCGGAGGTGATCATTCCATAAATATCCCGTGTATTGAAGCATTTGAAAATCAAGACCCAGTTCATGTAATTCAGATTGATGCGCATTTAGATTTTGTCGATGAAAGACATGGTGTTCGATTTGGTCATGGAAATCCAATGCGTCGTGCGTCTGAAAAATCTTACGTTTCAGGCATTACGCATATTGGTATTCGAAACGTTTCTTCAACAGCACGTGATGGATATATTGCTGCAAAAGAAAAAGGATCAACAATTTTCTCTGTTAGGCAGTTTCGCAAGATAGGAATTGCTGAGATTCTAAAAAATATTCCAAAAAATGTTCGTTATTATTTAACGATAGACATTGATGCATTCGATCCATCAATCGCAGCCGGAACTGGAACACCAAGCCACGGGGGTTTTTATTATTATGAGATTCTTGAATTTATTGATGGTTTAACGAAACAGGGGAAAGTTACAGGATTGGATTTAGTGGAGGTAGCACCTGATTATGATATTACAAATTCAACCTCTACACTAGCTGCCCAACTGCTTATGAATGTTATAGGTCGCATACTTCATAGTAAAAAATAAATTTCGAAATATTGACATATGCGTGTACCACGAGATAGAAAATATTAGATATTAAAATGAAATCACACACTCAAGTAGCAATTATTGGTGGCGGTATTATGGGCGTAAGCCTTTTGTATCATCTAACAAAAGAAGGTTGGAGTGATGTGGTGTTAATTGAAAAAGGGGAACTGACGTCAGGTTCAACGTGGCATGCAGCCGGACAGTGCCCCCATTTTGTCGGTAGTTACAATTTAGCAAAAGTACATTTTCATTCCACAGAATTATACAAACAATTAGAAAAAGAAACAGGACAATCAACCGGATGGCACGGTTGTGGAAGTTTAAGATTGGCCTATGCGCAAAAAGATCTTGATTGGTTTCATTATGTCAAAGGAATTTTAATTAATGTGGGTTGTTCTGCTGAAATAATTTCAACGCAAGAGATTTCAAAAATACATCCTTTTATTAAGTTGGACGGAATTATCGGAGCGCTACACACTCCTGAAGACGGACACACTGATCCAACGAGTACTACCAATGCTATGGCCAAAGGAGCTCGTAGTGGTGGCGCAGAAATATATAGGCATAATCGCGTTACTAATATTAATCATCTTCCTACTGGCGAGTGGGAATTGATGACAGAAAAAGGAAAAATTATCTCTGAACATGTTGTTAATGCTGCAGGTAGTTTTTGTCCTGAAGTAGGACATATGGTTGGACTAAAAAATATACCTAGTATCAATATGATTCACCATTATTTAGTTACAGACGAACATCCTGAAATTAAAAAACTTGGCAAAGAATTGCCAGTAGTAAGAGATCCCCATTCTTCATGTTACCTACGTCAAGAGGGAAAAGGTTTGTTAATAGGAATTTATGAAAAAGATGCAAGATGCTGGGCTTTGGACGGGATGGATTGGAAGTTTGATATGGAACTGTTAGAGCCTGAACTTGACAGGTTGGAAGAACATTTGAATAGAGGGATGGACAGAATACCCCAGTTTCGTGACGTCGGAATTAAAAGAATAATTTGCGGTCCTATTACGCACACTCCTGATGGTAATTTTCTCGCAGGACCCGCTCCTGGATTAAAAAATTTTTGGATGTTTTGCGCGGCAAGTGTTGGAATAGCTCAAGGAGGCGGTGCAGGCAAGTATATGGCACAATGGATGACTTACGGAGACGCAGATATCAATATGTTGGAATTTGATCCACGAAGATACTTGAGTTGGGCGCATAAAGATTATGCGGTAGCAAAAAGTACTGACGAGTATAAACGTATGTACGTTACTCCTTTGCCAAACGAAAGTTTGGAAGTTGGCAGGCCAATCAAAACAACACCCATTTATAAAAAATTGCAAGACCAAGGGGCGATGTATATCGATGCATTCGGATGGGAACGTCCGAAGTGGTTTGCTAAAAATGGAATACAGGAAGAATATAGTTTCAAAAGGTCAAACGCTTTTTCTTATGTGCAAAAGGAATGTGAAGCCGTCCATAAAGGTGTTGGGATTTTAGATTTAAGCACTTTTTCAAAATTTGAAATTTCTGGTGAAAATAGTGAAACATTTTTAGACCGTTTGTGCGCTAACAGAATCCCAAAAAAAGACGGCAGCATTGTTCTCACCCATATGCTAAATGAAAAAGGACGCATTCAAAGTGAACTCACAATAACTCGTTTTCCCAATAATCTTTTTTATGTTTTATCTTCAACCGCTTCTGAAATCAGAGATTTTGATTGGTTTAATAATCACATAAAAAAAGATGAAAAAGTGAATATCAGAAATGTGACGCAAAATTATGGTGTTCTAGTTTTAGCAGGACCTCATTCTCGTTCAGTATTATCTCAACAAACAAATGCCGATTTGAGCAATGAACATTTCCCTTGGTTAAAAGGAAAGGAAATTTCAATTAATGATATTCCTGTTAGAGCACTTCGAATTAACTATCTAGGTGAATTGGGTTGGGAACTCCATCATCCGATGAATCAAATGGAAGATCTATACAAAGGTTTTATGGATTCAGGAAAACAATTCAATATGACCAACTTTGGAACATATGCGGTTAATTCCCTGAGAATAGAAAAAGCTTATAAAGGATGGGGAAGCGAACTTACAGGTGAGATTTCTTTGGTAGAAGCTGATATGAATCGGTTTTATAATTTAAATACAAAAAATACATTTGTAGGTTCAGAAGCCATAAGAGAAAAGTTAGATGAAGGAATAGATATTAAAATTGTTTATTTAGAGGTTGATTCGGATGACGCCGATGCAATCGGAAATGAACCAGTATATTCGCAAAACAAGATCATAGGAGTAACAACCTCAGGAGGATATGGTTTTAGAGTCAATAAAAGCCTATCCTTTGCCTACGTTAAGGCTGAGTTAGCTGAAAAGGAAAGTGAATTTGAAATCGAAATACAGGGTAATAAAAGAAAGGCCAAAGTCTTGAAAGAAATGGCCTATGATCCAGCTAATGCCAGATTAATGAGTTGAAAATTTTGAAAAAATTATCCTAAGAAATATTTTTTCATAATAAACAAACTGTAGACACTTACGAAAAAATTATCATATATTTTTTTTCATTTATTTAAGGAGTTAGCATGGCCACACGTACAAATAATCCTCCAAAGCCTTATCTAGGTTTTGGTACAAGAGTTAGAAAGTCACCTTATTTTGAATCAACGTTGAAATGGGGTTGTAAAGAATACACCACGTACAATCACATGTATTTTCCAGTATATTATAATACACCTGAAGATGATTATTGGAGCTTAGTTAATGATGTTACTTTATGGGACGTTGCAGTTGAAAGACAAGTTGAAATTACGGGCCCTGATGCAACAAAGTTTACACAAATGCTCACCCCAAGAAATTTATCTGATTGTGAAGTAACGCAATGTAAGTATGTTTTGAATACAAATTATGAAGGCGGAATACTTAGTGATCCTATTTTATTGCGTTTAGCAGAAAATCATTGGTGGTATTCAATTTCAGATAGTGATTTATTATTGTGGGCCATGGGAGTCGCCGGGAAAGGCAAATATGATATCAAATTAGTTGAACCTGATGTCTCTCCTTTGCAAGTTCAAGGACCAAAATCAAAAAATGTTATGGTGGATTTATTTGGTTCTTGGATTAATGATATTCGTTATTACTGGTGCAAAGAAACTGAGCTAGACGGTATACCTGTGGTAGTATCACGTACGGGATGGAGTGGGGAAGTAGGTTATGAAATTTATTTACGTGATGGTAGTCGCGGTGCAGATTTATATGAAAAAATAATGGCAGCTGGAGAACCTTATAAGATAGCACCAACAGGACCTTCACAAATTAGACGTGTTGAAGCAGGTATTTTTTCGTATTTCCAAGATATGCGTGTTACTGACAATCCATATGAAATTGGTATGGACCGTCTTGTTGATTTGGATATGGAAGCTGATTTCTGTGGCAAGGAAGCTTTAAAGGAAATTAAAGCTGAGGGAATAAAAAGAAAGTTAGTTGGCATTGAAATACTAGGCGATCCAATTACAATGATTGTTCCACCAGAATATACGCCAGGATATTTTGTACCCGATCATTGGCCAGTCCATGATACCGGCGGGAAAGAAATAGGCCATGTAACATCAAAATGCTTTTCACCAAGATTAAAGAAAAATATTGCCTTTGCTTTTGTTATAATTGAGCAAGCTAATAAGGGAAATAAAATTAATATTCATTCCCCATACGGCAAACTTGAATCAATTGTAGTAGATCTTCCTTTTTGGGATCCAAAAAAGCAAATTCCATTAGGAAAAGAGTAATCGTTATTTAGTTGCGGTATTACTATTGTAATACCGCAATATAATCTATCTGATTATAAATGGATCCCCCATTGGATCTTTAGATGTATTAATCCAAGTAGTTTTAATATTCGAGTAATCTTTTATTGCTTCCATTCCAGACTCTCTACCAAAACCACTATTTTTAAATCCTCCGAAAGGAGCGATTGGGGAGATCAAACGATATGTGTTTACAAATACAATTCCTGCCCTGACAGCTTTAGATACTCGAAGTGCAATTCCGTTATTTTCAGTAAACACTCCTGCAGCAAGTCCATATGAATTATCATTCATCAATTTAATCACTTCCTCTTCATCAGTAAATTTCATGACTGATAATACCGGTCCAAATAATTCATTTTCAGCGACAGGCAAATTATGATGATCGCATTCAATAATTGTTGGTTTATAATACCAGCCTTGATTCATATCTTTAGGTTTTTCACCACCTGTGATTAATTTACCGCCTTGTTGAATTGTTTGATCAATTTTTTCTTGAATATTATTCAGTTGATCAAGTGTTGCAAGCGGACCCATTTGGGTGTCCTCTCTCATTGGTGGTCCAATTTTAATATTTTTAGCTTTTGTTGAAATTTTATCTAAAAATTCACTATAAATTCCTTCTTGTAAATAAAGTCGAGAACCAGCAATACAACTCTGACCACTTGCACCAAAAATACTAGTAGTAACACCATTAAGAGCGTTATCAATTTTTGCATCATCAAAAACTGCAACTGGGCTTTTTCCTCCAAGCTCTAAACTTACTTGAGATAAGTTTTCAGCGGAATTTCTAACAATGTGTTTAGCGGTATGCATGCCGCCAGTGAATGCAATGCGATCAATTTTTGGATGTGATGTCAAAACTTTACTACATTCTTCTGCAAATCCTGTGATGATATTGACAACCCCCTTAGGAATGCCGACTTTATCAATCAACTTTGCTAATTCTAATAAAGGAGCAGGCGCAGCCTCTGAAGCTTTTACAATAATCGTATTTCCCATTGCAAGCGCAGGCGCAAGTTTAATGGCACTTAACAGTTGTTGGGAATTCCAGGGAATGACAGCAGCTACAACTCCTATTGGTTCTCTTGTGGTGAAAACTTGCATATCAGATTTATCAATAGGCAATGTTGAACCTTCAATTTTATCAGCAAGTCCTGCATAATAATAATAAAACTCTGCAATATAGTTTGCTTGAAATTTCGTCTCTTTGTACATTTTTCCTGTATCACGTGTTTCTATTGTACCAAGTAATTCAGCATTTTTTTTGAGTTGATCTCCGATGGCGCGCAAAAATTGACCTCGTTGATTAGCCAACATTGAAGACCATTCACCATGGAAGGCAATATTAGCCGCCTCTACCGCTTCATTTACATCTTCTGCTTGAGCTTCTGCAATACTAGCCCATGGTTTTTCAGTAGTTGGATCAATAGATTCAAAAGTTTTCTTTGAAATTGAATCTTCAAATTTACCGTTAATATAAAGTTTATAATTCTCCATTATAATTTAAAAAATTTATCCCTAGAATAAAACTTAACCATATTATTGTACCAATGTTCATAGTCTTTTTTTGCAATCATAGATACTGTAAATCCCCCAAATCCACCTCCAGTTAATCTACATCCAAGTGCTCCAGATTCAATTGATCGTTTTGCTAAAAGATCAACGTCTTTTGTAGAAGCTTCAAAGTCTTGAGAGTAAGATAGATGACTTAAATTCATTAGATCTCCAAATCGTTTCATATCTTGTTTGAGTAAGCATTTTTTTGCATCTAGGGTCCTCTGATTTTCAGTCACAACATGTAACGCTCGTTTATAAATTAGAAGATCGTCGAATTTATTTTTATTCAATTGATCTATTTTTACGCTTCCTAAATTTTCTACATTTAATATCTCCTCCGCCTTTTTAAGTTGATCATGTCTTTCATTATAAGCGCTTTTTCTGTTATCACGTTGGACTTCCGAGTCCAATAATTCAAAACAATAATCACCTGGAAGGTCTATCAATTCATATTTAAGTGTTAAGCAATCTAAAAAAAAGGCCTTACTATGAATTCCAATGGAAGAAACCATTTGATCCATTATTCCGCCTGACACACCAATGTAATTGCGCTCCACTTTTTGAGCAAGTATCGCAATGTGTTTATCTGTGCATCCGATATTAAAAAAATCATTAAGTGACTTAAGGATAGCAACACACAGTGCAGAGGATGATGAAATGCCCCTTCCCATTGGTATGTCACTTTGGATTAGAATATTTAAGTAAACATTATCTAAATTTTTAATTTCATCGTAAAAAACAAAAAAACATCCTTTTACATAATCAACCCATTGATTATTTTTTGATTTTATAAAATCATTAAATGACATTGTTTCATTGTAAAACTCAGAATAAGCATTGTGTGCTTGAGAAGTCTTATTTTCAGCAATGGATACGACTGTTTTATATTGCAGGAGGCAGGGAAGAACATAACCACCTGTATAATCCGTGTGCTCCCCTATTAAATTGACGCGCGCATGCGCTTCATTTGTATGTAAATAATTTTGTCGGAAAATATTATAAAAAATCTTGTTATTATTGTTCATAAAAAAAGCTACAGTATTATATTATTTTTAATATGACTTTTCTTTCTATAACACCTAAATTTAATAACAAAAATCTTCTGGAAATTCTTATAAAAAACAACTCCGATCAAATTTTCAGCGCTTTTAAAATTTGTTTCAGTCTTATCTACTCTATAAAATCCATTAAAGACGCAAGAATATCCAGACAAACTGGCAGATATTATGAATTAAAAACAGATGATTCAAATTTACCTGCACACGGATCCTTGCTCATTGCGCTTACATTACAAGAACCAAGAATTGGCACTTATAATATGTCTTGTGGACCAGAAGGCCTGTTTGTCATAGATGAAAATGAGAAAATTATTCAATCTTTGATAAATAAACTGACATTTGAAAAAAAGATTGCTCAGACTATTTATTCAACAAGTTACGTAAACACTTCAATGCCAATCATTCCAGAGCCGCTTGTGGTTAAATTGAAGAATGACTTTATAAAATGTAATAATGATTTTTTCATCAATGATCAGAGACTCCTTGAAATTATTAATGTTCTTTCACGGCACTGTCTAAATTTAAAAATTAATTTTAATTCTAAGCAAGGAATGCTAATTAATTTCAAAAAAGAAGAACTTAAGACAGAAGAATATGCGATAAACATCTTACAAGATCAGATTCTTATCATTGCTTCTGATTATGGAGGACGACTCTATGCGTTAATTTCACTCATGCATCTAATTTTTTTTTATCGAGATAAGCTTCCTCTTGGCTTAATTCAGGACAGGCCGCAATTTAATTGGAGAGGAATGCATCTGGACTGCGCGCGTCAATTTCATTCTTTAGATCATATCAAACGTTTACTTGACTATATGGTGTTATTTAAACTCAATCGTTTTCATTGGCATTTAACAGATAACGAAGCATGGAGATTAGATGTTAAAAGTTTTCCGAATTTAGCAAAACAAACCTCTTATCGAGGTTACCATGAAATTATTCCACCTGTTTACGGAACTGGCTACCATCGTTCAGGAGGTTTTTATTCTTCAAAAGATGTTAAAGAAATAATTGAGTATGCAAATAAATTAAATATTGAAGTAATGCCAGAAATTGATTTGCCCGCTCATTCTTGGGCGCTACTTCAAGTTATGCCAGAGTTGCAAGACAAAAAGTCAAATAATATTTTTCAAGATGTTGGTAATTATCAAAACAATACAATAAATCCAACATTGGACGACACATGGAATTTTTTAGAAAGTGTACTTAAAGATATAGCTGAGAACTTTCCTTATTCTCTAATTCATATTGGCGTGGATGAAAGACCAAAAGATTCATGGAGAGGCTCATCTGAATTAATTGAATTTATGAAAAAAAATAAATTCCAATCATTTGATGAAATCCAAGATTATTTTGTTAATCGTATTATTAATATATTAAAACGTTTCAATAAACGTACAGCCGCATGGAATGAAGCGGCTCTCCCTCCTCATAAAGATATAGGCAGTGGAGGTGGCACTGGGAATATTGATAAAAGTTGTTTAATATTTGCTTGGGAGCATATGTCAGTGGTTGAAAAAGCTCTAAAACAAGGTTTTGAAACGGTTATGTGTCCAGGACAATTATGCTACTTTGATATGGCTTACAATAATTCTACATATGAAAGAGGGATTTGCTGGGCGGCAACAATTGAAACTCCCGATGTACATGCCTGGCAACCATTAAATGATATAGATCCAAAATACCACCACTTGATTGCCGGTGTGCAAGGTCAACTATGGTCAGAAACATTAACTAAAGATCATTATATTGACTCAATGATTAATCCTAGACTAGCTACACTTGCTGAAGTTTCTTGGTCTTCAAAAAATAGAAGAAATTGGAGTGATTTTAGATCAGCATTGTTTCAATCAATGCAGTTGACCACAAAATTGGGTTGGAATAATCATGATTTTTGATCATTTAGCTTGTGATAATCTGTAATTTTTTATAAATTTCAAAAATGAAAGTAGGAGTTGTCGGTTTAGGAAATAGAGCAGCCCATGTTTTTTTTGAATTAACAAAAATTAATCCAAACTATTCTTTAGTCGCATTTGTTGATCCTCAGCCAATAGGAAAAAAATTTTCGGAAGAAAAGAGTTTTTTTCCTCATCAAAAATATTCTTCCCTTGAAGAAATGTTAAAAAAAGAGAATTTAGATTTATTACTGGTTGGATCTCCCAACCATTTGCATTTAGAGCATATACAAAAAGGCCTAGAAGCAGGAGTCACTATATTTGCTGAAAAACCAATTGTTGCTAATGAAGAGCAAACTTGGCAATTAGCAGAACTAATAAAAAAATATGGAAAAGACAAGGTACTTGTAGGATTAGTGCTGCGCTATTCTAAACACGCAAGATCAATAAGAAAACTTATGAAGGAGGATGCTTTTGGGAAAATTATTTCAATAGAGGCTTCTGAACATATTATGCCATGGCACGGAGGTTTTTTTATGCGAAATTGGAGGCGAAAAACTTCTTATTCAGGAGGTTTTATTTTAGAAAAATGTTGCCATGATCTTGATTTTTATTCAATGATTGTCGGTTGCAGGCCAATCAGAGTCGCTAGTTTTGGTGGGAGAAATGCTTTTGTGCCCGATCAATCTCCGATTTTACAAGGTGAGAAAAATTTGGACGTGTACCTGGAATATAATTTACCAGGATGGGAATCAAAAGAAGAGGTTTTTGACAGTGATGCGGATATTGTGGATCATCAAGTAGCAATAATTGAATATGAGAATGGAGCAACCTTGGCTTTTCATACTAATATGAAAGTACCAGATGAATTTAGACGTTTTGCTCTTATTGGCACGAAGGGGATGGCAGAAGGTGATTTTGTAAGAGGATATCTAAAAGCTCATAATTCTCATACTGGTAAAAAGATATTTGATGAAAATTTTGGAGCAGCTTTTCAACAAGGAACCAAAGGACATTATGGTGCCGATCAATTAATGTTAAAAGATATTAATGATTATTTGTTTAATAATTCATCCCATCCTTTACCGGTAGGAGTGGTAAATTGTATGGAGGCAGGTCTTGTAGCAATGAAAATTGACGAATCTCGAGAAACAAATCAAATAATTGATTTAACAGATACTTGGAAAAAATTAGATAACTATAATTTACAAAATGATTAAAAAAACAAAATTACAAGCTTATAATTCCCCTACTTTTTTAGCTTATGCTTTAATCGCACCAGCGGCTATTTATATACTGTGTATTGTGGCATGGCCTTTGATTGAAACAGTCAGATTGTCGTTTACAAACTCTAGCTTGGCAGGGGAAGATTACATAGGAACCAAAAACTTTGCCAAAATGCTTTCTAGCACTAAATTTCATAAAATAATTATTCGAACGTTCGTATGGATGTTTTTCTCTGTTTCGTTGAAATTAATTATTGGCTTAATAGGCGCCGCATTACTTAATTCACATTTAAAGGGAAGGGCAGTTTTTCGTGTTCTTGTGATGCCGCCATGGATTATACCTATTGCAATTGGGATGCTTGGATGGCTTTGGCTCTATAATGGGTATTTTGGAATCATTGCTGGAGTTGGAATGCGCACAGGCATTCTTGACGGTCCTTTCGGTTTTCTTGCTTATAAGCAAAGTGCTTTTATTAGCACTATTATAGCTGATGTATGGGTCGGCACTCCTATGTGCACTGTTTTTTTCTTAGCTGCAATGCAAGGCGTTCCAAAGGATTTGTATGAAGCTGCCTATTGTGACGGTGCTTCAAAATGGGATCGCTTTTATAGCATTACCCTGCCTCAGATAACGCCAGTAATTATAACAATGGCTTTATTATCTGCTATTTGGACTTTTAATTCTTTTGAAATAATCTGGATATTAACCGAGGGCGGTCCAAGAGGGGCCACAACGACCCTTATCATAGATACCTATAAACAAGCTTTGGGTAATTATAAATTTGGCAGAGGCGCAGCTAGAGCTGTAGTGGTGGTCATTTTATTAACTTTATTTGCAGTTTTTTATTTATCACTCCTTGCTCAAATCAATAGGAAGGTTGCCAGTGAATAAATACAATATATTCCAAAAAATTTTCTTATATTTTTTTATTCTAATTTTTTTAACGTTTATTCTTCTGCCTTTTGTAGAAATGTTCTATGCTTCACTTAGGCCCCTGGATCACTTGTTTAGATCCCCCTATCAATTTTATTCCGATGATTTGTCTTTTTGGGCTTATAGTGAAATGTGGAATACCGTTCCTTATCTTGGTCGATATATTTTTAATAGTTTTTTTCTAGCATCATGTGTCGCAATACTCACTTTATTGTTTGTAATTCCGGCAGCTTATTCCTACGCACGTTTTGATTTTCCAGCAAAAAACGGAACCCTCTATCTATTGCTTGCCGTTAATATGTTTAGCGGGCCTGTGTTACTAATACCTTTGTATAAAGTATTAAGATCTTTTGGCTTATTAAATACTTATTATGCAATGATAGTGCCGGGAGTGGCTTTTTTGATTCCTACCTCCATTTGGTTGCTTAAGTCTTATTTTCAAAAAATTCCAATAGATTTAGAGGAGGCTGCATTTGTTGATGGCGCTTCACGATTACAAATATTAAGACACATAATCGCTCCTTTGAGCACCCCGGGACTTGTTGTTGTCGGCATTTATGCTTTTATAGGAGCTTACGCACAACAATTTTTGTATGCTATTTCGTTTAATCAGAAAAAGGAGTTTATGCCGCTACCAGCTGGCCTGTATGAGTTCATAGGTTACCAAACTGTTAAATGGAATGAAATGATGGCTGCATCTTTAGTAGGCATAACACCTGTTTTATTACTTTTTATATTCTTACAAAAATATATTGTGGAGGGATTAACGGCCGGAGCGGTAAAAAATTAGCTCATTTTATACTTATTTGTTGATTTTATTGAAATTCTATCTTGCCACAAAACCGCTTATAAATTAGTTTGTAGAATAATTATTTAGGAGGAGTAATATGAGATTTACTTTTATAGGCTCACTACTCACGGCTTTTTTTGTTTCTTTGTTCAGCTCTTTTCAGTCAATGGCTGGTACAGAAATGCATGGAGTTATGTGTGGTGGTGAAATTCGAGCAGCTGATCAAGCTGTTGTTGACCAGTTTATGGCAGATAATCCTGGAGTTACCGTTACGATGGAAGCTGTTCCCTGGGGCACTTGTCAAGATAAAGTTATCAATTTAGCAATAGCTGGCGATCCAGTTAGTTTTTCATATCTTGGATCCAGAACTCTTAAGGGTCTAGCAGAGAACGGCCATATTGTTGCTGTTGAGATTCCTGAATCACAAAAAGCAATGTATCAACCTGGAATTTTAGATACAGTTAGCCATCTAGGAAAAACTTGGGGTTATCCTCACGCTTTTTCAACTAAGGCACTTTTTATGAATTGTGGTATTCTCGAGCAAGCAGGTCTTGCTTGTGAAGGACCTAAGACATGGGATGAACTTTATTCTATGGCTGAAACAATTAAAAACAATACTGGAATTGCAGGTATAGGATTATGCGGAAAAGATTTCGATAATACTATGCATCAATTCTTGAATTATCTTTATAGCAATGGTGGACAAGTAATTGATCCTGATACCAATACTATTACTTTAAATAGTTCTAACACTGTGGAAGCTTTGGCTTTTTATGCAAAACTAGCTAATGTATCTCAAGAAGGTCCATTGGCATGGGAGCGTTCTCAGTTAACAGAATTGTTTAATGATGAAAAAATTGCAATGTACATCAATGGTCCTTGGGGTCGTGGTGCGCACGGTGAAGGACTTAATGTAAAAACGGTAAGAATTCCTGCTGGACCTCAAGGAAAACAAGGAACTCTTCTAATTACAGACAGTGTTGGGATCTTCAGTGGCACTGGTCATGAAGATTTGGCAAGCAAACTTGTTGCTAAGTTAGCTTCAGGCGATGCTCAATATGATCTTGATACTAGTTGGGGATTGACACCAATTATGCAGTACTCGCAAATTGGCAAGGTAGCACCATACAATGACGATTATTGGATGATGTTTATTGATGCTATTGCAGATGGCGGACCAGAACCATTATTAGTTGATTATAAAGCTTTTCAAACAGTGATGAACTCTATGATCCAAGGAGCTATTCTTGGTGAAGGAGATCCAGCTGATTTAGTTGCTGAGGCAGCTGAGGAGCTTGAAGAATACAAATAAACCTATTTATTTAAGGACCGCTAAATGCGGTCCTTAATTTCTTTGTGAACAAAATTTCAGGAAAAATTATAAATCATGATAGTTCGTATACGGGCACTATTGAATTTAGTGACAAAATAGAATCTGTTTATAAAAATGAGCAATCAGATTTTGAAAATATAATAATACCAGGTTTTATAGATCTTCATTGCCATGGTGGAAACGGCTTTGACACTATGGCAGGACTTTCTTCCATAAAAGAAATATCCAAGTATCATCTCAAGCATGGCACAACTACATTATTACCAACAACACTGACAGCTTCTTTTGATAATACTATTAATGCCGTTGAAGGTATTGATCATTTTATCGTTCACAACATAAATAAAACAAATATATTAGGCGTTCATTTAGAGGGGCCATTTATTAATCCAAACAAATTAGGGGCGCAACCTCCTTTCACACAACTTCCCAATATTGATTTTTTTGAAAAGATTAAGGAAAAAGTCAAAATTAAAGTAATTACACTAGCGCCAGAATTGGAAGGAGCTGAAGCTTGTATAGATTATTTAATTGATAATAATATCAGAGTTCAAATTGGTCATTCTTTAGCTGACTATAATTGCTGTATGAAAATATTGAATAAGAATAAGGTAGGTTTTACACACTTATATAATGCTATGTCAGGGGATGATCACCGCAACCCAGGAGTGGTAACAGCTGCTCTTAGACATGCAGAATATGCAGAAATCATTTGTGATTTACATCATGTTGATAAAGAAAATATTCATCTTGCTCACAAATGCATTCCAAGGCTTTATGCCATTACAGATGCAATATCTGCAACTGGAATGCCTGATGGAGACTATGATTTCTCAAGTACTAAAATATCAAAAAAAAATGGACGAGCTACAATTAATTCTACTGTTTTAGCAGGCAGCGTTATAAATATGCATGATACATTTAAAAATTTAGTTAAAATTAATTTTTCAATGCAAAAATCAGTGGCAATGACAAGTTTCAATGCAGCTCAATATCTTTGTGAAAATGATAAAGGAAAAATAGGAAAAGGGTTTTGTTCAAACTTGATAGTTCTAGATAAGTCATTAAACATTAAAAAAGTTTATCTACATGGAAATTTAATATCATAAGTACTAGAAAATTTTTTTAATAAATCAGGTTCAATAATACTGTTAATTCATACAAAATAATATAAATCTCCCTTTATCATGTGCGGCATTGTAGGAATAGCTAGTCGTAATAATTGTGTTAACGACATAGTTTCAGGATTAAACTCTTTAGAATACAGAGGCTATGACTCGTGCGGCATCACTGCATTGAATGGGGATGCTTTTATTCATAAAAAAAGCATAAGAAAAATTTCACATTTAGAAAAAGAAATTGTTAAAGATAAAATAAAAGGAAATATGGTTATTGGGCACACCAGATGGGCAACACATGGAAAGCCGTCGTTAACTAATTGTCATCCTTTTATAAAAGATAATTGTGCTTTAGTTCACAATGGCATTATTGAAAATTTTGAAGAATTATCAAATCATTATTCATTGAATAGTAAAAACATTACATCTGAAACAGATTCAGAAGTTATTGCTGAAATATTTAATAAATTATTGAACAAATATAATAATCCAATCGAAGCTATCCGAGATTTAAGTAATAAAATTGTAGGAACATTCTCGCTTGGTTTTTTGGTTAGGGGATCAGATTCAATATATGCAACGCGAAAAGGCAGCCCTCTTGTTTTAGGCCTGTCAGATGCCTTTAATTCCATCAGTTCCGATCTTTTGGGTTTGCCGGACGAAACAAAGGAAATAATATTTTTAGAAGAGAATGATATAGCTACAATTAACAAGTCTTCAATATCAATTTATGACATTGAAGGAAATGAAGTGAAAAGAGAAATGCATGAATTTGTGCCAAAAAAAGATTTTAAAGTCAGGGGGGATTTCAAGCACTTTATGGAAAAAGAAATTTTTCACCAACCTATAAGCATTGAAGATACAATCTTAAATTTTGCTGACAAAAAAAACAGCTCGATTTTTTTTCCGGAAAATGAAATCGATTTTAGCAATGTATCAAATTTAATTCTGGTAGCCTGTGGAACAGCTTATCATTCATGCATGATTGCGAAATATTGGCTTGAACAATTAACAGGGATTCCCACTTCAATTGATATTGGATCAGAATATCGTTATCGAAAAGACAAACCTGTCAATAATTCCATAGGTATTGTTGTTTCTCAATCTGGAGAAACTATGGATACTTTGGAATGTCTCAAAAAGTTTAAGCAGCATAACATTTTTACTATATCAATTGTGAACGTTCTTAGTAGCTCTATTGCAAGAATGAGTGATTATATATTGCCTACAGTTGCTGGACCTGAAATTGGTGTTGCTTCAACAAAGGCATTTACATCACAGTTGGCAGTTTTAGCTCTATTAGCTTTACATATAAAAAAAAATAATATGGAGAATATTGATTATGCTAAGGACACTATTTTTCAATCATTGTTTAAAATCCATCAAACAATGAGAAGGATATTAAATAATTCAAAAAAATTTGAAGAAGTCGCTCATAGCTTGAGAGATGCAAAAAGCATATTTTATATAGGTAGGGGGCCAATGTATCCTTTGGCACTTGAAGGCGCCCTTAAATTAAAAGAAATTACTTACAAGCATTGTGAGGGTTATGCTGCAGGAGAGTTAAAACATGGCCCCTTAGCTCTCATTGAAGAAGATATACCAGTTATAGTTCTAGCTCCATATGATGAAAATTTTTTAAAAATTTTATCAAATATTCAAGAAATCAAAGCCCGAAATGGCAAAATTATTTTAATAAGTGACACTAAGGGCGTAGATAAGGCGAAAAAATACTGTGATCAGACAATTGTTTTGCCAAATACAAATTTTGTAACCTCCGCCATTCTTTATTCTTTGCCAGTACAACTTATAGCCTATTACTTAGCTGTTCTTCTTGGCACTGATGTTGATCAACCTCGCAATCTTGCTAAATCTGTTACGGTAGAATGACAGGATAGAGGCGGATTAGTGGGACTTGCTTTAGTTTTAATATAGAAACTCTGATATTTGTAAATTAACATCACTGGCTTTTTCATAAGTTGCCATATGTTTTGCTTTTGAAACAATATAAAGTTTACTGTTTTGAATTTCTTTCTGCAACATTTTACTCATATACGGCGTAGATCCAATTTCATTTTCACCTGTCATTATTAACGTGGGCATAGTAAAATTTGAAAAATTCAATGGCAAATTATCTGCATCAACGAATAATTTATATGCAGGCAGAAAATCTTTATTTTTCTTTTTTTCCAGAAGAGAAAAAAAGAAATCATATATATCAGGGTTATTTTCTAAATATTCTTTATTAAACCAACGATTAATCGAGTCTTTTGTTATGCTTTCACCTCGCAAAGCCATATTAAAACGATTTTTTACTTTCTTAAGTTGTTCTTCTGTTCGTTTATAGACACTACCGATTATGATTAGTTTATTTAATTTATCATAATGCCGCGAAGTAAAATGTTGAGCTATTAATGCACCTAAGGAAAAACCAATCAAGTTGCATTTCTTTATGTTAAAATATTCAAGTAATTGATTGAGTTGTTTGATAAAATCTTCAAAATTAAGTCCAAGGTATTCCTTCTTAGATTTTCCATGATTTAATAAATCATAAAAAATAATTTTTTTATTATGAAAAAAATTCTTCTGTGGTAACCACATTGTGTTATCAAGCCCGACACCATGAATAAAGATACTCGGAATGCCTGAAACATCTATATTGTGTTCACAATAAGTAGAATTACTATCAAACTCTTTTTTTAGCGGATACACCTTAATACTAATCTATTAAATTATAAAAAAAAAATTACAAGTTCGTAAAAGTTTCAAAAAATGCTGTGATTATTGGAAAAATTCAATAAATAAGAGCCCCATTAATGATAAAAAATATCATCTTTGATTTTGATGGCGTTCTTGTGGATAGTGAAATTCTAGCGGCAAAAGCTATGAGAAAATATTTAGCTGAAAAAAATATTACGTTTGAGGAAAATGAATTTTCAAAGTTTGCTGGAAAAAAAACATTTCAGGTTATATCTGAGTTGTCATCACTTTTTAATATTCTTGATAAGCAATCTTTTTTTAATGATGTAATGTCTCTTGCTAACGACTTGTTTTCTAAAGAGTTAGAAGTTGTATTTGGCGTGAATCATTTTTTGGAAAATACAAATCATAATAGGTTTATTGGATCTAACAGCAATAAAGAGAGAATCAAAAGAGGTTTGAAAATAGTAGGAATAGATTGTTATTTTAACGAAGACTCAATTAGTTCTTTTGATTTAGTAGGAAAACCCAAGCCCGAACCCGATGTTTACCAAAGACTTATAGATATTGCCAATCTTGATAAAAAAGAGACAATTATTATTGAAGACAGCGCGGTTGGAATTCAAGCGGGCGTTTCAACAGGTGTTAAAGTTATTGGCTTAATAGCAGGAAAGCATTGGCACAAGGATCGCTCCGATCAAGAGCTTTTAGATGCGGGCGCTTACGCTGTTGTAAAAAATTATGAAGATATGTTATTATTAATAAACAAATTATGAGCAATGGACCAAATATTATTGGCAATCCTTTGCGGATAGCAGTTGGATTGCTAGTCTTTTCTTATGTAATAGGTGAATTCATTGTACCCAAATACCCTCTTATTTATGCATTCAAGCTTTTGGGTGTTTTAGGTTTAATATCGAGCACATTTATTTTCATTTCCGGATTCAATATGTTTAAATCTTATGATGAAAATCCGCTTCCAGCATCAACAACTGATCGGATAATAAAAACAGGAATTTTTGCTTATACTCGCAACCCTATTTATCTTGCAATCGTAATGTTTTTATTAAGTATGTTTTTGGTTTTTGAAAATGTTATGTATTTTTTATCAGCTGTTGGGCTAGCTATTTGGTTGCATAATTATGTAATAAAATTAGAAGAGAACTCTTTACTGAATAAATTCTCTGATGAGTATGGTCAGTATATGAAGGCGGTTAAGCGATGGATATTTTTTTAATATTTTGATTTGTATTAATATAAATGGTCAAATCAGCTTTTGTCGGCAAAACTTTCATCATCCATTTTGTAACTTTTTCATAATGTTGAATAAATTCAGCAATCTCTTTTTTGTCCATCCCCTGTTTAGAGTTTTTAGTTATTTTCATATTTTTTTCTTGTTTCAGTCTCCAACTAGAAACGTGAGAGAAGTTAGGCGCATTAAAATATATTAATTTATCAAATTTTTTAAACAATTCTGAATATTCATTTTTAAGTTTATTATTGTAATAATTTCTCCATGTTAATTTTTTATCAAATCGCTTTTCTAAATAATTAATATTTTTATGTAGATATTTTTTATTTATTGGAGGAGAACCACAACACCATCCTTCGAGAATAATTATGTCGGTTTTTTTGTTTACTATTCTCTGTTTTTTCCTACTCAAATCTTTTAATTTGTTAAAAATAGGAATTTTTATCGGATATTCAGATTTATTGAATTTTTTTATGACATTTAATATTTTTTTTGTATTGTGGGTTCCTGGAACCCCCCTTGTCATCAATAGAGGATGTATGGTTTTTGATAATATTATTCTTAGAGCCTTATCATAGTAAAAATCATCTAAACTCAACGATAAAATTTTTTTTCCAAAAAATTTATGAAAGTTTCTATTTAATATTTCAAGAATAGTAGTTTTACCTATTCCTTGAGACCCTGAAATTAAAAACTTTTTTCTTTTTGAATTGTATATGTAAAAAAATATAGGAAGGATTTTTTTCTCTATTTGTTTTTTAGATAATTTTTTATTTGTCAACTCAAAAAAATCATTTTGAATTGAATCTATAATATTTTTTTGCATAGCATTAATATTGTCATAATTATCATATTTAACAATCAATTCTAATATGTTAAATGCTTTTTGATAATATTCTTTATACTTAATTTATTTTATAGATATATTAATTAATATGAAATTTCTATTTGATTTGGGCGGCATTTTTTTTGATTGGAACCCAAAACATTATTATCAAAGTTTTTTTTCTTCCGTAGATGAAATGGATTTTTTTCTTACAAATGTTTGCAGTGATGAATGGAATGCCCAACAAGACAGGGGAAGGCTAATTAAAGATGCGGAATATGAACTAATTAATAAATTTCCTCAGTATGACAAGGAAATAAAAATGTATTATGCCAATCATCGGAATATGATTAAAACAACTTTTCAATGTTCTGTTGAGTTATTATTGGATTTAAAATCAAAAAATTTTTTGTGCTATGTTTTATCTAATTGGTCAGAAGAAACGTTTGTGGGAATGTTGGATGATTATCCTTTTTTAAATAAATTTGATGGTTTACTTTTATCCGGAGAGGTTAAATTAATTAAACCTGAAATAGCAATATATGAACTAGCAATTTCTAAATTCAATTTAACTCCTGAGGAGACCGTATTTGTGGATGATAAAAAAGAGAATATTGAGGCAGCAAAAAAATTAAATTTTGTAACCGTACATCTTACAGATCCTAATAAAATAAAAGTAAAATTAGAAAAATATTTTAATTAATCTAATAATTTCTCATTATATTCTCACTTTGTTATTGTGATGAAAAAAATTAAAATTGTAATGAGCAGAGAAGTTTGAGGAATACTTCTTTAGGAGGAAATAATATGAAACTCTCTGCTCGATTAAAATAATTACGATTTGTAACTAATATTGACAATAAATAAGTAAGAAATCGGCAGTAGATCTTGATTAAACCTTACGTGAAATATTGCCGATTCTATTACTGAAAGGCTTGATCAGAATTATCAAATATATGACATCGAGATGCGTTAAAGCCAATTTTAACAGTATCTCCTACTTTGATATTCGAATCGCCAGCCGCTTCCACAACTAAGGGCTCACCTTCTTTCTCTAAATATAAAAAAGTTCCAGAGCCAAGTTTTTCAACAACAAAAACTTTGCTTTCCCAGCTCGCATCCCCTTCTTGATTAACCAGAAGATGTTCGGGGCGAATACCTATTTGAACTTGATCACCTTCAGAAGAAATGTCTGAAATTTTAGGTACAGTTAGTTTCGATGATTCGAATAAATTCACTTCTGTGGAATCATTGTTTTTACTAATTATTGTTGATTTAATAAAATTCATTTTTGGGGAACCTATGAATCCACCTACAAAAAGGTTAGAAGGGGTATTATATAGTTTCATTGGAGATCCTTTTTGGGAAACTATTCCCTCATCAAGAACCACAATATCATCAGCTAAAGTCATTGCTTCTGTTTGATCATGAGTGACATAAATCATTGTCGCATTTAACTCATCATGCAATTTTGCAAGTTCCACACGCATTTGAACACGAAGTGCAGCATCTAAGTTTGATAAAGGCTCATCAAACAGAAAAACTTTAGGTTTTCTTGTAATGGCTCTGCCAATCGCAACACGTTGTCGTTGTCCTCCAGAAAGTTGTTTAGGTTTGCGTTGCAAATAGTCTTCAATTTGAAGAATTCTCGCAGCTTCTTGCACTCTTTCATTTATTTCATCTTTAGACCGTTTTTCCAACTTTAAACCAAATGCCATATTATCGAAAACAGTCATATGAGGATATAAAGCATAAGATTGAAAAACCATTGCAATATTGCGTTCTTTTGGAGGCAAATCATTAACAACTTGTCCATCAATTGATATTGTGCCTGAGTTGATATCTTCTAAACCCGCAATCATCCTTAGCATAGTTGATTTACCGCAACCACTGGGTCCAACTAAAACGGTAAAAGATTGACTTTTTACATCCAGAGATATGTCTTTAATGACATGCACATCTCCAAAATATTTGTTAACTGTATTGATATTTATATCGGCCACTTCATCCTCCTTTGAGCGATCTTTCAAGTGAAATCGGAACTTAATTGAATATTAAATAAGAAGCAACTGAATTAAGCATCCTAGATGCTGTTTTTCAATATCTATTATTTTATTTAACAATTTTTCAGCCTGAACAGGAATAATTATTAAAGATTTACTCATCTTACCCTTTTACAGAACCAGCTACTAGCCCCCTGATGAAATATTTTTGTAGTAAAAAAAATATAGCAAGAGGAACAGTCATTGAAACAAAAGCTCCTGTAGTTAAAATCTCCCAATTTTCACCTCTAGATCCGAGTAACTCTCTTAATTTAGCAGTAATAATTATTTCACTGGGAACTTGGTCTAAAAAAACTAATCCTACAAGCAGATCATTCCATACCCACAAAAACTGTAAAATAAATATAGAAGCAAAAGCAGGAATGGACAAAGGTAATATTATTTTTGTGAATATATCATAATGAGTTGCCCCATCTACTCTTGCAGCTTCTATCATTTCATGCGGTAATGATTTGATAAAATTTCTTAAAAGAAAAGTGGTTGAAGCCAAACCAAATCCCGTGTGCGCCATCCATACACCTGGATATGATTTTGAACTTACGTTAAATAATGCCCCTATATCGTTATAAATGCTTAATAATGGTATTAAAGACATTTGTAATGGAACTACTAATGAGGCGATAATTACTGCTAATAATGTATCTCTTCCAAAAAACCTCATCCAAGATAAAGCATAAGCAAAAAAGGAACATATTATTAGCGGAATAATTGTAGAAGGGATCGCTACGGTCAAAGTATTTAAAAAAGCTTGACCAACTCCTTCTTTAAATAGAACTTCCTTATAATTCTCCAAAGTAAAATTAGGAGGACTAGATGCAGTTATAAAAATTCTTTTTCCCTTCTTATTTTTAAAAGGAATTTGGGATTTCCATATATATTCGCCATTTTCAGAGACAGTTAATTCACTCCCATCTTTTAAAGTTGCCTTTTCTTCAATTAAGAATTGATTGATGTTTTTTGATGTAATTCCGAAACTAGTAATTTTTTTTCCTTTATCAATATCAAATATATTTGCTTTTATCATGTAAATATTGTTTTCTTGAATTTGTGCGTCTTTGTTTAGAGTTCTATGTATCTCATTAACTTGAGTAGTTGTTAATGAGGTCCACCATCCACTTACAGCCAATAAATCTTTATCCCTAAATGAACTTACAAACAGTCCAAATGTAGGAATTATCCAAATTATTACAAATACAAGAAGAATTAACTGAGCAATTATGGATGAAAGAAGGTTTTTCCTCATTATATTTTTTGTTCCTGTTTGTGTCTGTATATGTTCAAAACCATAATAGGTATAACCGCAACCATTATAACTATTGCGAATACACTGCCTCTCCCTGAGTCACCACCACCTCTAAACATCCAATCAAACATAAGATTTGCCAAAACTTCTGTTTGCCACTGACCATTTGTCATCGCTACAATGATGTCAAAGATTTTCAAAACTACTATGGTTATTATTGTCCAAATTACTAATATGGTCTGTTGAAGGTAAGGAATTATTATAGAAGTAAAAATTTTTAATTCACCAGCACCATCTATTCGGGCTGCTTCTAACATTTCTTTCGGCACACCTCTTAAAGCAGCACTAAATATTATCATAGCTAATCCAGTTTGTATCCAGATCATAATTGCCATTAAAAACAAATTATTCCAAATAGGAATAGTTATCCAGGCCTGAGGATCCAACCCAAAAGATACTATGATGGCATTTAAAAAACCAATTTGTTGATCACCCGGTCCTCTGTAATCGTAAACAAACTTCCAAATAACTCCAGCTCCAACGAATGATATGGCCATTGGCATAAAAATAATAGATTTTGCAATGGTCCCCCACCAAATTCTGTCAGCTAGATTTGCAATAACTAGTCCAAAAAAAGTACTCAAGGTTGGAACAATTAAAAGCCAGCCAAGATTATTTAAAATACACCTTCTAAACTCCGGATCATTAACTGCCCAGATATAATTATTTATACCAACAAATTCTCTATCAAATTTATCAAAAAAACTTAATCTTATCGTTTCAAATACTGGATATAAAATGAATATTACTAAAACAATAAATGCGGGAGCAATAAAAATAACAGCCCTTATTGATGAGTCTTTGGAATCTTTTTTTGCGAAAAAATCTAATAAAAAATTAGATATATGGTAGTATAAAATACAAACCAGAATTCCCGCTAAAACATATAAAACTAGAGAAAAAATAGTCACAAGAAATTTATTATACAAAAAAAACAGGCGAGCAAGTTTAATTGCTCGCCTATTCTAGGAGGAATTATGAATTTCAAAGGAGTTATTATTTTATGGCATCCCAACTTGCTTGGATAGCATCAGCAACATCTTTTGCAGATTTTCCATTAGTATAGTCAACCATACCAGTCCAGAAACTACCAGCACCAATTGCGCCGGGCATTAAATCCGAACCATCAAATCTGAAGGTTGTTGCTCCAGTAAGAATTTCACCAAGTTTTCTAAAGGTATCACTAGAATATTTACTCAAATCAGCACCTTTATGTGGAGTTAAGAAACCACCTTTTGCCATCCAATGTTCATTAGGTTCTGAATGAAGTAAAAATTTCACAAACTCCATAGTTGCTTGGTTATCATTAGTTGCAGCAAATAATGTTCCGCCTCCAAGTACAGGTTTTCCTAGATCCTTTGTTGAATAAGCTGGGAAATAGAAGAAGTCATAATCTACGCCAGCTTCCAGTCCTTCTGGAAAAAAAGCAGGAATAAAACTTGCTTGACGATGCATCATGCATTCTGCAGGAGATGAAAATAAACCATTTGGTGAATCTCTGAAATCAGTTGTAGCTACAGCTTTAGATCCGCCATTAACGTATTTATCATTTAACGCAAAAGAACCAAAAAAGTCCATAGCTTCTAGTACTTTAGGATCATTAAATGGCATTTCATTTGATACCCACATATCGTAAACAGAAGGGTCATGCGTTCTTAACATTATATCTTCCATCCAGTCAGTTGCAGGCCAGCCTGTTGCATCACCTGAACCTAAACCTATGCACCACGGAGTATTTCCTTCCGAAGCCATTTGTTCAGTTAAAGCAATCAAGTCTTCCATTGTGGTTGGAACTTCATATCCATTATCTTCAAAGTTGTCTGGAGAATACCAAACTAAACTTTTAACATTAACTTTATAGAAAATAGCATAAAATTGATCATTTCCGTTTTGATCAGGATATGTTGCAAGATCAACCCAAGATTGACCAGCTGCATAATTGTTCAAAACCTCATTTTTCACATCATCGCTTAGTGGCACTAATCCACCAATTGCTGCCATATTAGCTGCTAAACCTGGTTGTGGGAATATTGCTAAGTCTGGAGGGCTACCAGCTTTTATATCAATAACAATTTGTTGTTCAAAACTATCTGAACCACCATATTCAACTGTAGCCCCAGTAGCTTTTTCAAAAATTGCAGCTATTTCTCTTATGTATCCATCTTCAGGTGCCAACCAAGGACCAGAAATGGTTACCTTTTGTCCACTTAGATCCGGACCGCTATATGCCTCAGCATTAACATTAGCATTAAAAAATAAAACACTAACTAAAAACGCCAAAGCTAATTTTGTCGTTTTACTCATTTTGCCTCCAATTATAATTAGATAACTTATTTTTTACCAAAACGTTTTGGTTGTCAATAGCATAAGGTTAATCTATTGTGTAAATCTTGTATTTTTATGAATATGAATATTAAAAAGTTAGCAAAAAAACTTAACTTATCCATCACAACTGTGTCGAGAGCTTTAGGAAACTATTCCGATGTTAGTGAAAAAACAAAAATCAGAGTTCTAAATTTAGCCAAAAAATACAATTATTCACCAAATCCCCATGCAAGTAGACTGGCATCTGGCAAATCAAACTCAGTGGGATTTGTTTTACCTATTTATGGTTTAAATTCATCAATACTGAATCAATCATCATTCTTCGAATTTATTGCAGGCTTGTCAGATAAGCTTCATTCTGAGAATATTCAATTTACAATGATGTTTGCAAAAAATGAAAAGGAAGAAAAAGAAGCTTATGAAAAATTAGTTAATGTTCAGAAAATTAATAAACTTATCATTCATAATACAAAAAAATACGATAATAGAATTAATTTTTTAAAGAAAAATAAAGTACATTTTGTTTCCTGGGGTCGTTCTAAGAATTTTAATAATTATTCATGGGTTGATCTTGATAATGAGGCAAGTATAGAAATGATGGTTGATTATTTAGTTAATAAAAACCATAGGAATATAGCTTTTATAAATATTTCTGAAGAATATAACTTTGCACATCAGAGAAAAATTGGATTTTTAAAAGGTTTAAAAAAAAATAATCTTAAATTTAAAAAAAAATATTATAAAACCTTACGGTCAGAGAATCCTAAACAGGCCAAAGATATAATAATAAACACAATTATAAAAAATCCTGAAATTACAAGTATAATCTCTTCAACGGAATTTACAGCCGTAGGAGCCATAAATGCCTGTAAGGAATTAAATAAAGAAATAGGAAAGGATATTTCGGTTATCTCATACGGTGGACCAATTTTAGAGCATCTGTCTTCGCCATCAATTACAACCGTAGATAATCCATTAAAGGATTTAGGAGAAAAAGCGATTGAAATATTATTTGACACTGAAAAAGATAAGAGCACTCTCATAGAGTTTTTAGGAGAACCTAAAATAACTGAAAGAGATTCTGTTCATACAGTAAAAATTTTATAAATATCGTGAATATTAATTTTAAACTTTTAAAGATCTAATTTCCTCTTCATTTAAAGATTCTGGCCTATCACAATGAGTTGTGATTTTGTATATTGACTCATTTATACTAGAGATTAAAATTCCTTCCATTATCTCAAGAACATGCAGAGCAAGATCAATGGAACAACGAGGTTGAATGTTTTTCTTAATACTATCGATCATATCAGACAGACCAATGCCTCTGTAGTTTGCTACCATGGCGTTATTATCTTCACTATTAGGGGTGCCAAGTAACATTGAGTCAGTGTTTATTTTCTGCCAGTCAGAATCTTTATTAGATAATAGTAACTCGCCACCAAAATAATTTGGATCAGGCAGAACAATAGATCCATTTAGCCCATATAATTCTATTGTACTATGCTTATGTTTCCAGACATCCCAAGAGGCGAATAATTGAACTTTTGATTTATTTGTAAATTCCATAACACCCATTAATGTAGTTGGTGTCTCTACTTTAATTTTCTTTCCGTAATTAGGTTTGCTAGTAATAATTCTTTCTTCAGTGGCAGTACCACTAACACTAATTATTCTCTCTACGGATCCAAGCAAGTTAACCAGTTGAGTAATGTAGTATACACCAACATCAAAAACTGGACCTGCCCCAGGTTTAAAAAAGAAATCCGGATTAGGATGCCAATGTTCCATTCCGTGTGACATTAAGTTAAATGTTCCAAGAACTATGTTGCCTATTTCACTGCTATCAATTATTTCCCTAGCTTTTTGCCCAGCACCTCCTAAAAAAGTATCAGGCGCACAACCAACAATTAATTTTTTTTCTTTTGCGAGATTATTAATTGCCAATCCATCCTTAAAATTTATCGCCAATGGTTTTTCAGAATAACAATGTTTTCCAGCCTCTAATGATCTCATAATAATTTCTTTATGAGATGAAGGAACTGTTAAATTAATAATTAGACTGATATCATCATTTAAAAGAATTTCTTCAACAGTTTGTGCCTTAACATTATGCTTTTTTGCAGATTTTTTTGCAACTTCATGAACAATGTCAGCGCAAGCTGTAACTTTGAAATTATTGTAAAATTTGTGAGAATTAAAATAAACGGGCGCGATATTCCCACATCCAATAATGCCTACGTTCATTTAAACTAAAACTCTAGATTGTTTAAAAAATTTAAAGATTTTGAAACATATTCCTTATAATCTTTCGGATCATCGTGTTCTAAAGCAAAAATCTCACAAGAAGTGTTTTTTATTTCTCCAAGAACTGTTTTCCAATTAATGAAACCTTCGCCAATTGCACATTGTGAATCATGATCTATTAAATCTTTATCTGGTGAAGAAAAATCTTTTATGTGACAAGCAATAATTTTTGATGAATATTTTTTTGTCCAAAAAATTGGATCAGCTTTCCCTGCAACAACCCATCCCAAATCAATTTCAAATTTTAAGTTTTCATTGTGATCTAAAATACATTCCAAAGGCATTTTTCCACTTGGAAGTTTATTAAACTCAAATGCATGATTATGATATCCAAGCGTCATCCCATTGTCTTCAAAGACTTGAACATATGATGATAGCTCTTTTCCAAAAGCATCCCATTCTTCTTCATTTTTATCAAAAACTGCCTCGAATTTTCCACCTGGTTTTCCAACTGGGCAAGGTATGATGGCATGCTTGATTTTTAATTTTTTCAGGCTTTCAATGATCAAATCAGTATTCTTAAGCGTGTCAAAACCTATATGAGAAGATAATGAGATTAAGTTATATTTATCCAACAATTCTTTAGTTTCATTGAATGCTTCAACTTCAAACAATTCCACATTTTTCATTCCTTCTTCCGATAAAAATTTAAATATATCTTCATATGGTTTGAAATTTCTAGCTGAATATACTTGTAAGGAAATTTGTTTTTTTTTCATTTTATAATCTTTCTTCGCTTTTTTTATCAATGATTGTATAAGGCGAAGTTATGAAAATAGCAATGGTTGGAACTGGATACGTAGGTCTTGTTTCAGGTCTATGTTTTGCAGAATTTGGATTTGAAACTTTATGTGTCGACAAGGATCAATCTAGAATAAATAGCATTGCCAAAGGTGTTTGTCCGTTTTTCGAGCCAGGCTTGGATGACTTGCTTGTCAAGCATCTCAACTCAACAAAACGTTTCTCTTTATCAAATAATTTAAGTGAATCTTTAAAGGAAGCTAGTGTCGTATTTATTACGGTTGGCACCCCAACAAAAAGATTAGAAAATGAAGCAGATCTGAATGACGTTTATGCAGTAGCAGAAAAAATTTCTGAAAATATTGTTAACTATTGTGTTGTGGTTACTAAATCAACTGTTCCTGTGGGAACAACAAGAAAAATTAAAGAAATCATATCTCAAAAATCTTCTAGCGATAAATTTGATGTAGTTTCTAATCCTGAGTTTTTGCGGGAAGGTTCTGCAATTAATGATTTCATGCATCCTGACAGAGTGGTGATTGGCACTGAAAATAAAAAATCTGAAGATATTATGAGACAAATTTATCGACCTTTATACTTGCAAAAAACATCAATTTTATCAACAACTATAGAGAGCGCTGAAGTTATTAAGTATGCATCCAATAGTTTTTTAGCTACCAAGATTTCTTTTATAAATGAAGTCGCTGATCTTTGTGAAACAGTTGGCGCTGATGTTCAAGATGTTTCTAAGGCAATGGGACTTGATAAGCGGATCGGAGAGAAGTTTTTACATGCCGGACCGGGCTTTGGCGGGTCCTGTTTTCCAAAAGATGTTAAAGCTTTTAGTGCAACTGCTAAAAAACATAATATTGAATTTTCAATTATCAATGCCGTTAATGCTTCAAATGAATCAAGACCAAGAAGAATTGCTTCAAAAATTAAAAATAGATTTAATAATAAACTCGACGGCATTTCAATTGGCATTTTAGGCTTGAGCTTTAAACCCAATACTGATGATATTCGCGATTCAACCTCGATCATCATTGCCAATGAACTTAATAAATCAGGAGGAAATATTAAGTGCTTTGATCCTCACGCTATGACCAATGCTAAAGAAATTTTGCCTGATATTGATTATTGTAAGTCGGCCTACGATGTATGCAAAGGATCAAGAGTCCTTATAATTGCCACTGAATGGAATGAATTCAGAGCATTGGATTTAAAAAAAATAAAAGAGTTAATGAAAGATCCTGTAATTTTTGATCTCCGCAATATTTATAATGAAACTGAAGTAAAAGATATGGGCATAGAATATCATGGAGTTGGAAAATAATTTTATTTTAGAACGGTTCAATCCTGATGTTTTAAGGGAGTATGACATCCGGGGCATCGTAAATAAAGATCTCACAGCTAATACAGCTTATTCTATAGGCAGAACTTTCGGCCATATCGTATGTTCTAAATTTTCTGAAAAAAAGATCGCCATTGGATATGATGGAAGATTGACATCGCCATCTCTGTATGATGCTTTATGCGCTGGGTTACTTGAAAGTGGCGCAAATGTTTTTTCTATTGGTCTGTGCCCAACACCAATGGCATATTTTGCCCATTATCATCTTAAAACTGATGCTGCTGTTATGGTAACTGGTTCACATAATCCACCTGAATACAATGGCTTTAAAATGGTTTTAAATAAGCATTCTTTTTTTGCTGATGAAATTCAAAACCTTCAATCACTAACTACTTTAAAAAATATCTTAACAGGGCAGGGCAAATTAAATAATTTTGATATTAGAAAAGAATACGTAAAAAACAATTTGAAAAATATTAAATTTAATAAAAGAATGAAAATAGCTTGGGATATCGCGAACGGATCTATGGGCACAGTTATAGATTCATTTACGAATCAATTAAGCAGAGCTGAACATATCGTTATCAATAAAGAGGTAGATGGAACATTTCCAAATCACCATCCTGATCCCACAGTTCCCAAAAATATGGAACAGCTTATTAAAACTGTTATATCTAATTCTTGTGATATCGGTCTTGGTTTTGATGGAGATGGCGATCGATTAGGAGTAGTAGATAATAAAGGTAATATAATTTGGGCAGACCAATATATGCTATTATTAGTTAAAGAAATTTCTAATTTGTATGAAAATCCCAAAATCATTATGGATGTTAAAAGCAGCAAAGTTTTTTTTGATGAAGTAAAAAAATTCAACTGTGAACCTATAATGTTTAAAACAGGACATTCACCCATTAAAGAAAAAATGAAAGAAGTAAAATCACCACTTTCAGGGGAGATGAGCGGTCATATTTGTTACGGTGATGATTTTTTCGGCTATGATGATGCAATGTATGTTGGTTTGCGATTATTGAGAATTTTATCAAATGAAGAAATATCTTTAAATGAACTGATGGGATTATATCCAAAAACAACAGCTACTCCTGAAACTCGCGTTAATGTTGAGGAAATAAGAAAATTTGAAATCATTAATGAAATAAAAAATCGTTTAAAAGACATAAAAGGTAAAATAATCGATATTGATGGAATTCGAGTTGAAAATGATAAGGGCTGGTTTCTTATTCGGGCAAGTAACACGCAGAATCAGTTAACATGCAGAGCTGAATCATTAAACAAAGATGATCTACCTGATCTTATAAAACTGATTGAAAATCAATTAAAACTTAGCGGAGTTGAATTTAAATTTAACCTCTAATGAAGCAATCTCGTTTATATTTTTTTAAACGGGCACAAGCCGATTTAGCATCTTTTTTTGTAAAAAACTGAAAGCGGGATTCATACAGTTGTCTTCCATTGGACTTAATTAGCGCGATATGAGCGTTTTTATTGGATGTTGTTTTAGGATATTTGTGTTGAATTAATTTTAAATGTTTTTCTGCGTTTTTCTTATACTTAAACGTACCTACAACTATCTTATAATTTCCAGAGCTGGGCAAAGTCTTTTCAATTTTTTTTGTATTTATATTTAATTCGCCAAATTCCTTATCCATTAAGAAAGCAAGTGACTTGTCACGTTGTTTTCCTGTATCGCCGCCAAAGTAAATCCCTATTAACCTTTTTTCTTCCCGTACTGCAGAAAAAGCTAATTGAAAACCTGAAGCTTTGATATATCCAGTTTTAATACCATCTGCGCCCTCATATGATTTCATTAATTTATTATGATTCTTGTATGTTTTATCTTTCCAAACAAATCTTTTTTTATTGAAAAGTTTATATTCCTCAGGAAAATTCCTAATTAGAAAATATGATAGTGTAGCCATGTCTCTGGCTGTTGTTAATTGCGCTCGGTTGGGCAAGCCTGAAGCATTTTTAAATGTTGTTTTATCCATGCCAATTTGTTTTGCATACTTTGTCATGAGTTTGGCAAAATCTCTTTCCGTCCCAGCTATATGTTCGGCAATTACAGTAGCAACATCGTTTGCTGATTTCACAATTAAAGCCATCACAGCGTCTCTGACATTAATTGAAGAATCTTTTTCTAAATATAGTTTGCTGGGTGAGCGGGAAGCGGCGGTTTCGGATACTTTCATTTTAGCATCCCACGAAAGTTTATTTTTGTCTAAATAATCAAATACTATGTAAAGTGTCATGATTTTAGCCAACGAGGCCGGGTAATTTAATGTGTCGGCATTAACCTCGAAAAGCACTTCTTGAGTATCATAATCAATGATAATGGCGGCTCTTTTTGCTGAAACAGGATTTGAACTAAGGCTAACCGATACAAAAAATATTATGGTTAGTAAATTTAATGTAATTTTCATGAAAAAAAGAACTTTAGCATATTTATTACAATATGCTCAATTACAAATAATTCTTATGTTCGAAAAAATTGAATTAACGAATTTTTATAATTGCGTCAATTTCAACGGATATATTCAGGGGAAGTGAATCTGAGCCCACTGCAAATCGAGTATGTTTTCCTTGTTCGCCAAAAATTTTTACAAGGAGATCTGAAGCCCCATTGATGATTTGTGGGTGATTAGTGAAACTTGCATTACAGTTAACGAAACCGCCAAGTTTTATAAATCCATCTAATTGTTCCCAATCTCCATTAATAGCACTTTTAAGAGCAGCGATTATATTGACGCAACAAAGTTCAGCGGCTTTAATGCCATCTTTCTCAGTAATATCTTCTCCAACCTTACCTTTGTAAATAAGAGAGCCTTCTTTTGAAGGCGCCTGTCCAGAAACATATAAAATTTTATCAAATATCTTATAAGGCACATAATTTGCTATAGGCATTGCCAAATCGGGAATAAGCAAATCAAGATCCTTGATATTTTTTTCAAAAATGTGCATTAAGCACTATATAAAACATTTTCAGCTTAGGTAAAGGGACGAAATATGACAAAAATAAAAATATTTTTTTTTCTATGCCTAATCTTAGCAAATTTTTTTACATCGAGAGGGATTATGGCAGAAGATACTAGAGATTTAATTAGCTTGGTTTTAAAAGACGGGACAGTTGTTATTGAAACAAGACCTGATTTGGCTCCTAAGCATGTGGCTCAAATAAAAAAATTGGTAAGTGAAGGGCAATATGATGGAGTGGTTTTTCATCGCGTCATCGAAGGTTTCATGGCTCAGACTGGGGACGTAGAATTCGGCAATTCATCAAAGGATTCATTCAATCTTAGTCGCGCGGGAACCGGAGGTTCATCTTTGCCCGATATTGAAGCTGAATTTACTGATGCAAATCATGGAAGAGGCGCTGTATCTATGGCCAGATCGCAAAATCCAAATAGTGCAAACAGTCAATTCTTCATATGTTTTAAAGATGCTTCTTTTCTAGATGGTCAATATACAGTCTGGGGCTATGTAATTGAAGGTATGGAGTTTGTTGATAATATAAAATTAGGAGAGCCACCTGAAGATCCTGATAAGATTATTAAAATGGAAATCGCATCCAAGTAAACACTAAACTCATAGTGTTTTGCTAAATTATTAATTATTGGTTAAATTATATAAAAGGCTCAAAGCAATAAATATGAGAAGTGCGCCTATTATTTTTTGAATGACATGTCTATTGTTAAAAAGAAATTCCTTAAGTCCATATCCCGTCACCAGCACGGAGACAAAGATGTACCAAATTGCATCTATTATTGCTGAAGTAGATACAAGAATGGTTTTTTCAATTAGTTCTGCATCAGCATTAATGAATTGGGAATAAATCGCTATGAAAAAAATCAAAATTTTGGGATTAATGATAGCAATTGCAAATCCTTGAGCAAAAGAATTGGAATGTATTTGATAGCTACTTGATTCACTTGCATTTTTTTTAGTAAAAACAAACAGAAGACCTAATAGCATTAAGAATAACGAACCACACACTTGAATGATAAAAAAAATTGCTTCACTTTTTTGAATAATAAAACCTAAACCAATTACAGCAAATGTCGCATATATTCCAATGCCCATACCATGACCCAGTGAAGTAAATATGCCGGCTAGACGACTAAAATTTATACTGTTTCTAATGATAAGAGCAAGACTAGGACCTGGAGACATTGCGCCTAGCAAGCACACCAGAGCTAATTGGGACCAAATAAAAAAAGTCATTTAATTAACGTTTCGTGATTGCTAAATATTTTTGGATTGTGTTCTTTAATCCGTATTCGAATGCGTCACATACAAGGGCATGGCCAATTGAGACCTCTTTAATCATAGGTATTGTTTTTAGAAGATAATCTAAATTATCTAAGTTTAAATCATGACCAGCATTAAGAGATATGGAAGAAATATTATCAAGCAGAAAGCGCGCTACTTCAACATATGGTCTGATGGCTTCATTGGCATTTTTTGTGTAATCTTTTGCAAAATCAAAGGTATATAATTCTACTCTGTCTGGCAATATATCAGCTAGATTTTCAAGTGTTTTTACAGACGGGTTAATGAATAAAGAAGTGCGGACATTATTTCTTTGAAAATCTTTAACCACATCAGATAATAAAGACTTAAATTCTTTACAATCCCATCCAAAAGAAGATGTAAGAGCATCGGGAGGATCAGGGACGAGGGTGGCTTGATCGGGTTTCACTTTTATAACTTCATCAATAAATTTTTTTGAAGGATATCCTTCAATATTAAATTCAATATTTGAATGCTTGCTTATCAGGTCAGAGATTGGTTGAAGATCAGAAAATTTCGCGTGTCTTTCATCAGGTCTTGGATGGGCGGTTATGCCTTGCGCTCCAAAATCTATACAATTCTTTGCCATATTAACAACATCAGGATGGTTAGTCCCTCGCGCATTGCGCAAAAGTGCAAATTTATTGATATTAACGCTTAATAATGCCATAAAAATAAAACGTATATTTAATACACATGAAATATTCCATATGTATTTGACAACATATCATCTGTATTTGAAGATACTAACAAAATAACTGATTAAATTATAGAAGGGATATTTATTATGAGCAAAGGAGTTTATAAACTGGATTTTTCATCTTCGGATGATGTTAGAACACCCGATAAAACAAGAGTTGAAACGCTCACAGCTGGAAATGCCAAAGTAGCACGTTTAACTGTGCAACCAGGATGGGTTTGGAAAGATTGCGTTGCGCCTGTAGTTGGAACTGATAGCTGTCAAGCTCATCATTTAGGTGTTGTCCAGTCAGGTACGCTCTCAGTCCAACATGAAGATGGAAGCGAAGAAACACTTACTGCAGGTGATGTTTATGAGTGCAAACCAGGCCATCAAGCTCAAGCAGTTGGCGATGAACCTTGTGTGATGGTTGAATTTGATGCCAGTACCGCAGGAGATTATGCAAAAGAATAAAGGAGAATAGAGATGTCACTGATACAAAAACTTTATGATGCTCAGGAAAATAAAGATTTGGAAAAATACAATGAAGTCCTTAGTGAAGACTATTATTGGTTACAACACTCGACAGGCAAGCATATTACTAGAGAGGAATTGGGTAAATGGTTTATGAGTGATGATGCTCCCAGGACAGAAAATCAACGCATCATTTATGAAAACGATGAAATAGGGGTTGTTCATAGCTTTGTTACCTTCAAAGATGGTTCAAGACAGGCTGTTTTGATAGTATATATTATAAAGGATGGTAAAATTATTCGCTCCGAGACTGGGGCTACCAATATTCCAAATAAATAAATTATAAATGGTGCCGCAGGGTGGAATTGAACCACCGACCCCGTCATTACCAATGACGTGCTCTACCACTGAGCCACTGCGGCACTGGATTTCTAATACCACAGACTATGTTAGCACTCAACATTCCTTGTGGTTGGTGGTAGGGTAAGATTTGAAATATAATCAATTTTTTATTAATGAATAATAAGATAACAATTTATCATAACCCTAAATGCAGCAAATCAAGAAAAGCTCTAGAAATTATTAAAAGCAAAAATATTGAGCCGATAATTATTTTATATCTTTTAAACAAGCTGTCTAAAGCTGAAATTAATAATTTACTTTCAAAACTTGGATTATCCATAAGAGATATTCTAAGGACAGGAGAAGACGAATATAAAAAAAATAATCTTAAAAATGAAAACTTAAGTGATGATGAATTAATAGAGTTTTTAATAAAATTTCCTAAATTGTTGCAGAGACCTATTGTTGTAAAAAATAGCAAGGCAGTGATTGGAAGGCCTCCGGAAAACATATTAAATTTATTATAATTCTTGTTACTTTCAATTTACACTCAACATTAATCTTGGTTGATGGTAGGATAATAAGATATGTTGTATTTCGCCTACGGAAGCAATCTTAACCATGAGCGAATGAAAGAAAGATGTAAAAATTCTAAATACATAAAAAACGTTTTTCTGGATGGTTATAAACTTTCTTTTTGTGCGATAAACGGAAATTATGGTGTAGCAAATATTGTAAAAAAAACAGATTCAAAAGTTCCAGGCGGGATTTGGAAAATTTCTGCAAATGATGAGAAGGAACTTGATTACTATGAAAGGTTTCCAACTAAATATACAAAAGATTTTTTTACACTTAACGGTGTGAAGGTTATGTTCTATATTATTAAAAGACAGTATTCATTCAAATCACCACAAAGATGGTATGTTGATATAATAAATCAGGGTTATAAGGATTGTAAAATGGATAGAGAATATTTAAAAAAAAAACTTACTCATTACAATATTGATTTGTGATAATTTATAAAACTATCTATTCAACATTCCTCGTGTTTGGAGGTAGGAAGATTATATATTAAAAAAATTATGATGAGTTGATTTTAGATATTCTTTTTCCTTTGTTGTATTTTTTCTTCCCAAAACTTTGTTTCGGTAAGGAAATCTTCCAAATTCATTAATTATATCATAATGCAATTTTGAAAATTTTTTTGCCTCTTTGTAGCTTTTATGGTTTTTTAAATAAGTATCTATTAATTTATCGCAATAAATCTGATCTTTTAATTCTTCACTATGCATAAAAGGTAAAAATATGAATATTAATTGATCGTTAGTTAATTTTTCACAATATCCTTTGTCAATTGCATGATTAGCAACTAGGCGAGCTTTATTATCCATCGCAAATGCTTCAGGATTATTTCTAAACAAATTACGAGAAAATTGATCAAGTAAAATTATTAAAGCAAGACATTCAGAAGCATTATCAAGCCAATAATCGTATTCATTTTTTATTGCTTTTTGATAGTCATCTAAAAAATTATCTCTAATTTTATTATCAAAAGTTTTGTTATTACCAAATTTTTCTTTATGAGAAGTTTGTAGGAACCAAAAATCTAATATAGTTTTGGTCCTTTCATTCATATTTACATATTAGTATATAATTATTTTAGTACAAACTTCAATTTTTTTACCCTCAACATTTCTTGTGGTTGATGGTAAGATGAGTTGATGAAAAATATTGAATTTTGGTTTTCTATAGGAAGTACGTATACTTATCTTTCTGTAACAAGAATTTTAGATGTTGAGAAAAAACATCAAGTAAAATTTTCTTGGAAACCTTTTAGCGTAAGAAAAATAATGAAAGAAATGGATAATGTTCCTTTTCCTCCAAATAAAAAAAACAAAGTAGACTATATGTGGAGGGATATAGAACGAAGGGCAAAATTTTATGGTTTTTTTGCAAAGGTACCAGTTCCTTATCCATTAACCGAATTTGATTTAGCTAACAAAATTGCAATACTAGGTTTAAAAGAAGGATGGGGTGTAGAATATATTAGATTGACATATAAACGTTGGTTTCAAGAGGGTAAAGAGCCGGCAGTTGAACCTAATATTTCTGAAATTTTTAAATTATTGAACTTAAATCATGAAAAAACTATGAATGAAGCTAATGCTGAACCTATTGATAATATGTATGAGGCAAATACTGATTTAGCTCGGCAAAAAAAAATATTTGGTAGCCCCACTTTTATATATGAAAATGAAAACTTTTGGGGGGATGATCGAATGGAAGATTCAATCAAATGGGCTAAAAACTAATATTTTATTTAACTGGTTTCTAAAAATAAAGATATTGAACCTCAACATTCCTTGTGTTTGGTGGTATGATAATAAGTTAACAAATGTGTGAGAGGGAAATTCATGAATTTTGATCTTTCTGAAGAGCAAAATCTTTTAATACAAACAACGAGATCGTTTGTGAAAAATGAACTCATGCAATATGAAGAACTTTTAGAAAAAACAAATAATTTACCTAAAGAATTATATG
>JAGFWP010000023.1 GCA_017639935.1 Pelagibacteraceae bacterium | reverse complement strand
CTATCAAAGATAGCAAAAAAATATAATGTTAACGATATATTAATTATTAATATTAAAAAAATTCAAAATGATGAATTACAAATAAAGATTGATTATTATTCAAGTCAATCAGATAAATTCTTGTTAGTGGGTGTATTAAATTTATTTAATGTAAATGAATTACATAATTATATAGTTTCATATCTTAGTAATTGGTGGAAAAAAAATCATTTAATTGATAATAGTATAATTAATCTAGTCATTTGCACTATAAATTCAGATAATTATTCTGATTTAATAAATATAAAAGATAAGATTAATAATTTAAGTCAATTTAAGTCTATGAAAACAATGATGATATCATATAATAATAACATTGAGAAAATTGAATTTTATGGCGATTATTCAATTTTTACTGAATCTTTAATATTAAATAAAATTGAAATAAGAACTAATGATAAGTGCATGATCAGATCAATGAAATAATGAAACAAACTACTTTTGAATATAATATTTTACCAAAACACAATCTTGAAAATTTTTTTGTTTCAGAGGCGAATAAAGAAGCTTATAATTTTATTATAAATAAAAATAAATTTAATGATTATTCAATTTTATATGGACCTAGTAAATCTGGTAAATCGCATCTTGGTTTAATCTGGAAAGAAATGAATAATGCTGCCATCTATGATAATGACAACTATAATGATATTATTCAGTGTAAAAAAAATATTTTTGTAGATAATTTTCTAGATGGTCTTAATGAAGAAAATTTATTTCATTTAATCAATCATTGCTTTAATAATAATCTTAAGATTCTTTTATGTGCTGATAAATTAGTATCGAATTATGTATTTAAATTAAAAGATCTATCCTCAAGACTTAAATCATTTAATTTTGTAGGAATAAAAAAACCAGATGATGAGTTAATAGTTAATTTAATTAATAAACTTTTATATGATAAACAAATAATTATTAATAACTCAGAAATTTTTTCGTATGTTTTAAAAAGGATCAACAGAACCTATAAAGACATATATTTATTAGTTGATAAGATAGATAAATTATCTTTAGAAAAAAAGAGAGAATTAACCATACCATTAATAAAAGAATTGATATAATACCACAAAAAATATGTATATTTACAGGACACATTACTGTTCAGATTTATCATCAAAAAATTTAAATGAAGAAGTTATTCTTTCAGGCTGGATAGATACCAAAAGGGATCATGGCAATTTGCTTTTTATTGATTTAAGAGATAATTACGGAATTACCCAGTGTGTAATCGATATTAAGCACAGTAAGTTTAAATTAATTAATGCTTTGGGCAATGAATCAGTTGTAAAAATATATGGAAAAGTCCTTAAAAGATCCGATGACACCATTAACAAAACACTTAAAACGGGTGAAATAGAAGTTCAGATAAATGATTTTGAAACACTATCAACATCAGAAGTACTACCTTTGCCAGTCAATTCAGATATTGAATATGGAGAGGAAGTTAGGCTTAAATACCGTTATTTAGATTTAAGACGTAATAAATTACATAAAAATATACTTTTGAGAAACAAAGTAATTTCTTCTATTAGATCAAAAATGATTGATAAAGGATTTACTGAATTTCAAACTCCAATCTTAACATCAACCTCTCCTGAAGGAGCTCGTGACTACCTTGTTCCATCAAGAATTCATCAAGGAAAATTTTATGCACTTCCTCAAGCGCCCCAGCAATTTAAACAATTACTTATGATTGCAGGATTTGATAAATATTTTCAAATAGCACCATGTTTTAGAGATGAAGATAGTAGGGCGGACAGATCTCCCGGGGAATTTTATCAATTAGATTTTGAAATGAGTTTTGTTACACAAGAAAATGTTTTTGATGCAATTGAGCCTGTTCTTTATGAAGTATTTGATGAAAATAAATATTATAACGCAAAAGAAAAATATGATGTAAATAAATATCCTTTTCCACGCATTCCTTATAGTAAAGCTCTTGAACAATATGGTTCTGATAAACCGGACTTACGCAATCCTTTAGTCATTGAAGATTTTTCTAATACATTTCTTAAATCTAACTTTAAGATTTTTGCCGAACAAATTGATAAAGGATCCGTAGTTAAAGGTATAAAAGTTAAAAACACCTCAGATAAACCGAGAAGTTTTTTTGACAAGTTGAATTTGTGGGCTCGAGATGAAGGATATGCAGGTTTGGGATATATAAGTTATTATGAGAATGAATTTAAGGGTCCTATAGCAAAAAATTTATCTAAAGATAAATTGAATGAACTAAAACTCACTAATGGTGATTCGATATTTTTTATATGCGATAAACTTAACAACGCACAACTATTTTCCGGCATTGTAAGAAATAAACTAGGAGAAGAATTCAAATTGATAGAAGAAAATTCATTTAAATTTTGTTGGATTGTTGACTATCCAATGTATGAATTAGATGAAAATACAAATAAAATTCAATTTAGTCATAATCCTTTTTCAATGCCTCAGGGCGAAATGGAATCATTAAATAATAATAATCCTTTAGAAATTAAAGCTTATCAATACGATATTGTTTGTAATGGAGTAGAATTATCTTCGGGGGCAATTAGAAATCATAAGCCTGAGATTATGTATAAAGCTTTTGAAATAGCAGGCTATGATAAAAAAATGGTTGAAGAAAAATTTTCAGGAATGCTCAATGCACTCAAATATGGAGCTCCACCACATGGAGGTTGCGCACCTGGCATTGATAGAATTGTTATGCTGTTAGCAAACGAACCTAATATTAGGGAAGTCATTGCATTTCCAATGAATCAACAAGCAATGGATTTGATGATGAACGCCCCAGCTAATATAGATAAGCAAAGATTAGAAGAGTTGGGTATTAAGTTAGTTGATAAAAATTAAACCTGTTCCAATTATTGCAATTAACGTCCCTAGCCAGGCACCCAGAACAGGTATTTTTTTAGTAAAAATCCAAAGTAGAAATAATATCATTATTGGGCTTGTTGAAGAAAGAGTTGTAACAATGCCCGCATCTCCATTCTTAAGAGCAATTAATAACAAACTCATGCCTAAAGCCATACCTAAAAAACCACTTATGGCGGTTTTAATAATGACATCTATAGAAAAATTATAATTTGTTTTTTTGAAATTATTTTTTGACATATAGGTAAAAGATAAGAGAAACGCCGAAATAGTGGTTCTTATGGCAGCAGAAGCAATAGGATCAGCTCCTTTGTCTAAAACAGGTTTCATTATTATTAATCCTATAGCTTGACATAGAGCAGCAAGTGTACCGAATAAAATCCCAAGTTTTATTGAACCTTCTATTAACTCCCATCTATGATTATTATTACTATTATTCCCGTATGTAATTGCAATAACAACACCAATAAATACCAAAATACATCCAGTAATTTCAAAGAAACTCATATTCTTGTGAAGAACAACAATGTTTAGAACTACAGCAAAAGGTGCAGCTAAGGAGAATAATATATTATTTCTTCTAGGCCCTATTTTTTGTAAAGCCATAAATAATAAAGTATCACCCAAAAAAACACCAATAACTCCGGACACAATAATTGCATTTAAATACTCAATGTTAATTGTAATCCATGTGTTTTGAAATGTTACATAAATTAACAACATAAAAGATACAAATATTAGTCTAAGACGATTAAATCCTATTCCACCTAAAACTCTAGTTATGTCAGCTGATATTAGAGATGAGAGAGACCAACAAAAAGCAGCAAGTAATGCTAAAAAATAATAAAAAACCATTTTGAATTAAATCAAAAAATTTCAATAATGTATTTTATCGGAGATAATAGTAATTTTCCTAGTGGTGAAGATTTGATTAGTCCAGTGTAACGAAAGAAGGCATAAATAATTAATATCCATAAATAAATTCCAAATAAAAAATTTAAATAAGATATAATTCGTTTTAATTTATTGTAATAATAAACCATGGTTATGAAACCTAAATTTTGGAATAAAGGAACTTTATATCTATCAAAAAAAGATAGAATTTTGAAGTCAATAATTGATAATTATCCAAATGAATATCTATCAATTAATAACGATTATTTTAACTGTTTACTAAAATCAATTATAGGTCAACAAATTTCTGTTAGTGCCGCTAATTCTATTAAAAGAAGATTTTTTGCATTAAAAAAAAACATCAATCCAATTAATTTCTCTACCATTAAAAAAAAATCTTTAAAAAATGTCGGTTTGTCAAAACAAAAAATTTCTTATATAAACAATATTGCAAAGTTTTTTGTTAAGAATAAAAAATTTATAAAAAACATAAATGTCTGTAATCAAATAGAAATAAAAGAAAAATTAATTTCAGTAAAAGGAGTGGGTGAATGGACAACAGATATGTTTTTAATATTTGGATTAGGAAATTCAGATGTTTTTCCTAGGGGGGATTTGGGTTTTTTAAAGGCTATATCAATTAATTATAAAAAAAAACTACCATTAACAGATAAATATCTAAATTCATTATGTAATAGGTGGTCGCCTTATAATTCTGTGGCTACTTGGTATTTATGGCGATCTTTAGATCCCATACCAGTCAGTTATTAATAACAGCTCCAAACTCTATCCATGAATTAATTTTATTTCTCTCATCTTCAGTCATTCCAGTCATGTTTCCTGGAGGCATGATGTCTGAATCAATGGCTTGAGCTTTTATTTTATCAACATTTTTTATAATATCTTCAGGTTTTTCAAAAACAATACCAAGAGGAGGATCTTCAAATCCTTCAAATGTTGGTTTGCTAGCATGGCAAACAGCGCATCTGTATTTAATTATGTTATTAATCTCATAGAAAGAAATATCTTCATTAAGGTTAGTGATTTGGTCTTTTTGAGTAATTTTAGGTACAGAAACATAAAACATAAGGCAAATCATACCCAGAGCAGCTGCTGGCAATATCCACACGTTAAATCGTTTTTTATTTCTAAGATTAAAAAAATGTCTAACTGACGCACCAATTATAGAAATTAAAGTTAATATTAACCAATTATATTTATGTCCATAAGTAAAAGGAAAATGGGAGCTAACCATTATGAATAGGACTGGGAGAGTCATATAATTATTATGTATAGATCGAGTTTTTGCAGATATGCCTTTTTGCAAATCTGGTTTATTATTAGCTAATGCAGCATCAACCATATTTTTTTGAGAAGGTATAATTACGCGAAAAACATTTGCAGTCATGATAGTTCCTAAGAAAGCACCGACATGGACATAAGCTGCCCTAGAACCATAAATATTAGTGAGTAAATAACTAATTATCGTAGCTAAAAGTAAGCATATTATTGAGAAAAGAATTGTATTGTTTATTAATTTTGACTTACACAAAAAATCATAAACAAACCATGATCCCAATAAAAATGTTAATGAGGTAACGATTGCAGTAAGTGAATTTATATCACTTACGTTTTTATCAATCATTATACTTTCTGCATTTAAGTAATAAACTATAATTAAAAGAGCAAAGCCACTTACCCAGGTAGTATAGGCCTCCCATTTAAACCAGTGCAACTCTTTAGGAAATTTTTTAGGCGGACCTTTTAATTTGTTAATATGATAAAAACCCCCTGAATGAACTGACCAAAGTTCACCTTCAATATCGTCATTATCTATTTCTCTATCAAGTCGACTGTCTAACCAGTTAAAATAAAATGACGTACCAATCCAAGCTATACCAACAATAATATGTATCCATCTAACTATTAAATCGAGCCAATCTAATATTAAGGGTAATAAAGAAATAATAAATTCCATTTAGTATTCTATTTTATCTGTTTTTAATTCCCATTCTTGAAAGGCTTTTTTTGCTTCACTTTGATTCATCTGTTGTTGTTGGATTTTTCTTTTAGATGGTTCTATACTTAATTCATTAAAAATAAAATTATCATCAAAACCAATTTTTGCAGCATCTATTCTTGTATTCCCATAATATATTTTATCAATATGTGACCAATAAATTGCACTAAGACACATAGGACAGGGTTCACAACTAGTAAACATCAAGCTTCCCTCAAGATTAAAATTTTTCAATTTAATGCAGGCTTTTCTAATTGTTACAATTTCAGCATGGGCAGTTGGATCATTTGATTTAGTTACTTCATTTGAACCTTCTGCTATAATTTGATTATTTTTTACAATAACACATCCAAATGGACCGCCATTTGATTTTACGCTTACTAAAGATAAATCTATAGCCCTTAACATAAAGTTCTTTAAATTATTATTCATTAATTATTTTTAAAATGTTTTTACCATTTAAAGTATTGTATGATAAGTTAGATCTATACTCTAACAACCTTCCAATAATTGATATGGCAATTTCTGCAGGTTTTTTACTTGTAATGTTTTTTAAACCAATTGGACATTCAATCTTATTTATTATTGATTCATTATGACCTAATTTAACTAATCGATTACTGAATCTTTTCATTTTTGTTTTTGAACCAATTAAACCTATAAAACTGAAAGTTTGCAGATGTAGAATTTCGTTAACTATTTTAAAATCAAAATCATGCCTATGGGTCAAAATAACATAATAAGATTGTCTAGGTAAATTTTTTACAAGTAACCAAGGGTATTTTACATAAATTTGATTTATTTTATCTTCATTTTGTAATTTTAAGTATTCATTTCTTGAATCTATTAAATGAACATTAAAATCTAAGTCAAATGATCTAGTGGATAATTCCTTCCCTATATGACCGGCACCAAAAATGTATAGATTGTAGCTATTTGGGATATTCATTTTTTCATTTTTTAGACTTTGACAGCCATTATTGAATTTTTCAATTTCTACTTGAACGTATCCGCCGCAACATTGTCCAATTAAAGGACCTAAAGGAACATTAACAATTTGTTTTTTTAATAGTTTATTAAGTAAAATTTTTTTTGCTTTCTCAACAATAAGATATTCAAGTTGACCTCCGCCAATTGAACCAAAAAGGCATTTAGAGGTTATTAACATAAAAGTACCGCTATTTCTTGGCACTGACCCTTCCGCAGAAATTATCTTAGCTTTGATAATTTCTTTATTATATTTTTTTGCATCAATGATTTTTTTTAATATCATATTACTTATTGATTGAATTTAAAATATTTTCAGGTGTTGCAGGAGCGGTTAAATTTATTTTATTATTTTTTTTAGCATAACTAATAGCATTTTTAATCGCAAAATAAGTCGAAATAGCTAATAATAGTGGAGGCTCACCTACAGCTTTTGATTTGTTAATCGTATTTTCATTATTTATTCCTTTATTATAAATTTTTACATTAAAATTTTTTGGTATGTCGTTCATAACTGGTATTTTGTATGTTGATGGGCTGAAGGTTAATATCTTTCCATCATTGCCCCAAGATACTTCTTCAGAAGTTAGCCAACCCAGACCTTGTACAAAACCTCCTTCAATTTGGCCTATATCAATTGAAGGGTTAATTGAATTGCCCACATCTTGTAAAATATCTACTTTTAATAGTTTATTTTCACCCGTTAATGTGTCAATCATAACTTCACTAACGGCAGCGCCATAACAAAAATATAAAAACGGCCTCCCTTTAAGAGTGCTTTTATCAACATGAATTTTAGGAGTTTTATAAAAACCTGAAGAAGAAAGAGGAATCCGATTTAGATAGGCTAAATTAATTAATTTTTTAAAAGTAATTTTATTTTTTCCAAAATAAATATTATTATTTTTATACTTAATTATCTTACCATTAAACTTGAAATGATTTTGAATAAATGAAAATAAATTATCTTTAATTTTATTAATAGCATTTAAGACGGCAGCCCCATTTATATCAGTCGAAGCTGAAGCAGCTGATGCAGATGTATTTGCAACTTTTTCAGTATTAGTAGAAGTAATTTTTATGTTATTTATTTTTATTCCAAAACTATTAGCAGTTATTTGAGCTATTTTAGTCATTAGTCCTTGACCCATTTCAACACCACCATGATTTAAATGTATAGACCCATCTGTATAAATATGAACTAAAGCACCCCCTTGATTAAGATGAGTAGTAGTAAAAGATATACCAAATTTAGCCGGAGTTATAGCTAGTCCCTTTTTAATATATTTATTTGATTGATTAAATTTTTCTATTTCTTTCCTTCTCTTTTTATAGTTTGAAGAATTTATTAATTTATTAAAAATATCATTAATTACGTTATCCTTAATTTTCATTCCAAAATGAGTAATATTATTTTTTTGATACAAATTAAGATATCGAATTTTGTAAGCATCCACTTTTAAAAAATTAGAAATATTATCAATAATATTTTCTATACAAAAAGAAGCCTGCGGAGCCCCAAACCCTCTAAAAGCTGTGTTTGAAACTGTATTAGTTTTACAACGATAAGAAACAAGTTTTACATTCGGAATATAGTAAGCATTATCAATATTGTAAATCGCCCGATCATTTATTGCCTCTGATAAATCAGCTGAATGCCCACATCTTGAAGCTAATATTATATCAAGACCATTAATTTTACCATTATCACTAAAACCTACTTCATATTTGAAATAAAAGTCATGACGTTTACCTGTCAAGATCATATCTTCATCTCTATCCAGTCTAAGTTTTACTGGTTTATTAAATTTTTTAGCTAGTAGAGACGATATTGCCGCAAACATGAAAGATTGGGTTTCTTTTCCTCCAAAACCACCGCCAATACGTCTTACATGCACATCTATGGTATTAAAATTTTGATTTAAAACTTTGGCAACTATTTGTTGAGTTTTAGAGGGATGTTGTGTTGAAGAATATATTAATAAGCCATTATCCTCTTTTGGTATTGCAAGAGCAACTTGCCCCTCCAAATATAAATGATCCTGCCCACCAGTCTGAGATTCACCAATTAATTTATGTTGAGAATTTTTAATAGCTTTTCTAGCATTACCATTAGAAAATTTTCGTGTTTTAAGAATATATGATTTTTTTTCTAATGCTTCTTTTATCCTTATTATCGGTCTTTCTTTTTTATATTGTATTTTAGCCTTAAGGACAGCTTTTCTTGCTAATTCTGTAGTGTCTGCAGCAACAGCAAATATTGGCTGTCCAAAATATTTTATTTTTTTACTTGAAAAGATAACATCACCTTTAAAAACAGGGCCAACATCATTAATTCCAGGAATGTCTCTTTCTGTTATTACTCCGCATACACCCGCAGATTTAATTACATCACGTAGATCTATTTTAACTATACTACCTTTAGCAACAGTGCTCCAACCAATAGCAGCATAAAGAGTGTTTGTGGGCTCTAAAATATCATCAGTATATTTTGCTAAACCAGAAACATGTTTTTCAGCACTTTCATGAGGTAATTTTTCTGAAAACAAATTATCTAAGTTTTTCATTAATTAACCGTAATTTTTTTATTATTAGTTAATTCAAGATAAAATTTTTCCAACAGGTTTTGACTAATTATTTTTCTGTAATTTTTTGAGGCTCTCATATCAGTAAGAGGTTTGAAATCTCTTTCTAAATATTGTTTTGCTAGTATTATATTTTTATAACTGAATGTTTTTCTTTTAAGGAATTTTTCGGTATTTGGTGCGCTTTTAGGGGTAGCAGCCATTCCACCATAAGTAATTGCAATTTTATTAATTAAATTATTGTATAATTTTAAATTAATAGCCATAAAAACAGAAGAAATATCATCGTCAAATCTTTTTGAAATTTTGTAACATTTGAATATTGATTTTTTATCAATAGGAATAATTATTTCTTTAATAAATTCATTATTTTTTAAAAGTGTTTTCTTATAACTAAGAAAGAAATTTTTTAATTTTACTGTTCTTGTTTTATTGCCTTCAATAATTAAAGATGAATCAAGAGAAATTAGAGCTGGCGCACTATCTCCTATAGGTGAAGCATTTGAAATATTTCCTCCAATTGTAGCCACATTTCTTATTTGTAAAGAGCCAAATCTAAAATACATCTCTGCTATTGATGGATAATATTTTTTTAAAATATTTAATGTATCGTTAATTGGAGTGGCGGCTCCAATGACAATATTTTTATCGACAATTTTTATATATTTTAAATCTTTGTTATTTCCTAAATAAATAATAGATTCAAAATCTTTTCTCCTTTTAGTTACTTCTAAAGCTATGTCCGTTCCTCCTGATATGAATTTACAATTGTTATATTGTTTTATGTTTTCTTTAAGATCAATTAAATTAGAAGGAATAAAAAATTCTTTATTGAAATATTTTATTTTAATGTTTTGTCGATTAATTGATTTTAATTTATTGAGTATATTTTTTTCATTTTTATAAAAGTGATCAGACTTTCCATAAGAATACATATTCTTTGTTGCGAGATTAATTGGTTTATAACCAGTACATCTACATAAATTACCAGTTAAATATCTATCAATATTTTTTTTTGAAGTTTGTTCTCTATTTTTAAACATAGAAAACATTGACATAATAAAACCAGGAGTACAAAAACCGCATTGAGAACCATTGTGATCAATCATTGATCTTTGCACAGGATGTAGTTTGTTATTTTTTTTAAGATGCTCAACTGTAATCAGTTGTTTCCCATGCAGGCTATATAAAAACATTATACATGTATTAATTGATCTATAGACTAATCTACCCTTAACTATTTCAACAGTAACAGCTGTGCATGCGCCACAATCACCCGAAGCACATCCTTCCTTTGTGCCTCTAAGATTTTTTAAATCTCTTAAGTATTTGAGAACAGTTGTATTAGGGTCAATATTATTTATTTTTACAACATCTTCATTAAGAAGAAACTGTATTTCATTTTGCATCAACTTCCTCTATAAGTTGAATAACTCCATGGAGAAACCAGTAAAGGAACATGATAATGCTGGTCTGTATCGTTAATTCCAAATCGTATTATTACATCATCTATAAAAAAAGGTTCTTTAATATTTGTGAATTTTTTAAAATATTCTCCGCAATAAAAAACTAATTCATACTTTCCAATTCTAAACTCTTCTTTATTTAAAATAGGAGATTCTGACCTCCCTTCATTATTTAGATTAAATTCTTTAATTTTATTCTTTTTGTTATTTTCAATTATGTAAATTTCACCTTTAATCCCTTTTCCAGGAGTTCCATTATAAATATCTAATACATGTGTAGTTAAATAACCGTTCGACATAAAATATAATTTAATTATACAGTATTTAAATAAATATTAAATGAGGCAATGTATACGATGAATAATCCAAGAAATTTTCTAGGATACGGAAAAAACGATTTTAAAATTGTTTGGCCTAATAATGCAAAATTGGCTCTTCAATTTGTTTTAAATTATGAAGAGGGTGGGGAAAATTGCGTTCTTAATGGAGATCAACACTCGGAAACATTTCTCTCAGAAATTATTGGAGCACAACCAGTTGACGGAAGACATATGAATATGGAATCTATTTATGAATATGGGTCTCGAAGAGGCTTTTGGCGCATCTACAATAATTTTATTGAAAGAAAACTTCCCTTAACAATTTTTGGAGTTGGTTTAGCTCTTCAACAAAATAATGAAATTTGTTCAGCAATAAAAGATTCTAATTTTGAAGTAGCTAGTCATGGGTACCGGTGGATTGATTATCAGTTTGTAGATGAAAAAATTGAAAAAGATCATATTTTAAAATCTTACAATATAATTAAAGAAATTTTTGGCTCATATCCTAAAGGTTGGTATGCTGGCAGAACTAGTCCAAATACAAGAAGGCTTGTTATAGAGAATACCGATGTTATTTATGACAGCGATTCATATAGTGATGATCTTCCTTATTGGGAGAAAGTTGGAGATAAAAAACATTTAATTGTTCCTTATACTTTAGACAACAATGATATGCGATTTGCCACTAACCAAGGGTTTAATAGTGGTGAACAGTTTTTTCAATACTTAAAAGACTCTTTTGATTGTTTGTACAAAGAAGGTGAGCATAAACCTAAAATGATGTCAGTTGGGCTACATTGTAGGCTGATAGGAAGGCCTGGAAGAATGCAATCGTTATTAAAATTTTTAGATTACATCCAAAATTTTAAGGATGTTTGGATTTGTAGACGAGATGAGATAGCTGATCACTGGTATAAAAATTATCAATAAATGAGAATCAAAGATGTAAATGAAATGTCTTCAGACATTTTTATTAATAATTTTAAAAATATTTTTGAAAAAACTTCATCAATAGCTCTTTCAGCTGAGAAGATGAGGCCTTTTACAAACAAAAACCAGTTAATCGAAACTTTTATCAATGAATTTGATAAATTAACCAAAGAGAATAAAATGAATATTATTAGAAATCATCCTGATTTGGGCAATAGATTTAAAATTAATAATGATATGACAGAAATGTCTCAGAATGAGCAAAAAAATGCAGGTCTGGATACTTGTACTGAAGAAGAATTTATGCTTTTTAATCAATTGAATAATGAATTTAAATCAAAATTTAACACACCCTTCATATTTGCAGTTAAAGGACAGAACAAAACATTAATAATTGAGGAATTTGAAAGACGCTTGCAAAATGATAATATTGAAGAAGAATTAAAAGAATCTATAAATCAAGTTAAACAAATAGCTAATTTCAGATTAAACGAGATAGTTGATGAATAATAAATATATTATAAAAAACACAACAGATTTGGCTAATCCCTTATTAGGAACTAAAATTGTTAGATGCACAGATGAGTTTTTTGCTTCTGCTAGAAGAATTATTAACTCTTCACCCCCTATTTTTAAAGAAAATGTTTTTGACAGTCACGGTAAATGGATGGATGGATGGGAAACAAGAAGAAGAAGATCAAAAGGCAATGACAATGTTATAATTAAGTTAGGTAAGCCAGGAATAATAAAACTTGTTGATGTTGATACAACTTTTTTCAATGGTAATCAGCCTGAATATGCTGAACTAGAAGGATGTTTTTCGAAAAATAGCAATTTAAAAAATGTCAAATGGTTCAAGATCGCTAAAAAAAATAAAATAAAACCCAATCAAAGCAATATTTTAAAATCTAAATCTTTAAAAACTTTCAATTTTGTTCGTTTAAATATTTTTCCTGATGGAGGAGTTGCCAGACTCAGACTTTTTGGAGACATTGATCTTTCATTACAAAAAATTTCTAATAAAAATATTATAGATTTAGCAAGTGTAATTAACGGATCTCAAGTAGTTGCATGCAGCGATGAGCATTTTGGTAATGCTAATAATATATTACTGCCTAGTAAATCGAAGAATATGGGCAATGGTTGGGAAACTCGAAGAAGAAGGGGCAAGGGTTATGACTGGGTTCTTTTAAAACTAGGAATTAGTGGGTATCCTATATCGTTTGAAATTAACACCCATTACTTTAAAGGCAATTACCCGGATAGTTTTTCCATTCAGGGGGTCAATAATAATAAAAAAAAATCTATTAATTCAATTATAAAAAATAGCAAAAAATGGAAAACTATAATCACAAAAACAAAACTTAAACCCGATAATTCGCTAAAAATAAAAATGTTAAAGAAATTTTATAAAAAATATAATTTTATTAAATTAAATATATATCCTGATGGTGGAATATCTCGTTTTCGAGTTTTTGGAAAAATTAAATAGTTTCATGAATTTGCAAATTAATAAAATTTCAAATAATAACTTTTCTCAATTCGGGCAATTAATTTCTACTGAAAACATGGACTCTCAAGATATAAATAATGAAACTACACAGGGTTTTTACGATCTAGTAAATATTGAAATTTATGGTGAAGATAAAGAATGCAGGGTGAATATCTTTAAATCAATTCAAAGAACTTTCCCTCTAGAAATTAATATGCTTGAAAATCATCCTTTAAGTTCACAAGCTTTCATTCCGTTGCAAAAAACCAGCTTTATTGTTGTTGTAGCTCCTGTTTCAGTTAAGCCAGATATAAATTTAATTGAAGCATTTCACATTTTTCCAGGTGAAGGCATAAACTTTAAACCCAAAGTTTGGCATTATCCTCTTATTGCAATTGAAAATTCTAATTTTTTAACAATTGATAAAAAAGATTCAGAAAATAATCTTGAAATTTATAATTTTCAAAATAACGATAATGTATTTTTAAATTATGAATGAATCTCTTATTGAATTTAATAATATAACTAAAAAATTTCCAAGAGTTATTGCTAATAATAAAGTTTCTTTTAATATTAATAAATCTTCAGTTCATGCTTTGTTAGGTGAAAATGGGGCAGGAAAATCTACATTAGTAAAAGTTCTTTATGGTTTGCTTGATTCAGATGAAGGGCATATTAATTTTAATAATGAAATTTTAAATATTACTTCCCCATCAGATGCACGCAAAAAAGGTATAGGAATGGTTTTTCAGCATTTTTCACTTTTTGAATCACTAACAGTTAGAGATAATCTTATTTTAGGTATAGATGAAAATATCTCTTATTCAGAATTGCGGCAACAACTTGAAGATATTTCTTCAAAATATAATTTACCTTTAGATCTAGAAGCGCCTATTACCTCTCTTTCTGCTGGAGAGAAACAACGAGTAGAAATCGTTAGAATTCTTTTGCAGGATCCACAGTTATTAATAATGGATGAACCAACGTCTGTTTTAACACCTCAAGAAGTTCAAACCCTTTTTAAAACACTTAATGCTCTTGTAAAAGAAGGAAGAACAATTCTTTATATTACTCATAAATTAGAGGAAGTTATAACCTTATGTAATGAAGTAACAATAATGAGAAATGGTGAAGTTATTGACTCATGTTCTACGGAAAACCAAACTGCTAAAAGTCTTGCTACAAAAATGTTAGGAGAAAGGCTTGATGAGTTACAGACAGATTACACTCATATTAATGATTTTATTAATTTTAAAGCTAGTAAAATTTCTTGTTCATTTGCCGATCCTTTTTTTACGGACTTAAAAAATATATCATTTGAAGTTAAAGAAGGTGAAATTTTTGGTATTGCCGGAGTTGCTGGCAATGGACAATCTGAACTAATGGACATCTTGATAGGTGAAAATTGTACTATAGACTCTGGTGAAATAATTTTTAAAAAAACTAATATTGAATCTTTTAATCCCCAAAAGAGAAGGGATTTATCTATAGCTTTTGTTCCTGAAAACAGATTAGGGCACAGCGCGGTTCCAGAACTAACACTTTCTGAAAACATATTGTTAAGTCAATTTCCAAATAATAATTTTTCAAATCACGGGATACTTAATAATAATTTTATTGAAGATTATGCTAAAGAAGTGATTAATAATTTTAATGTTGTTACACCTGGATCTGATGCTAAAGCCTCCAGCTTATCCGGTGGGAATTTACAAAAATTTGTAATTGGAAGAGAAATTTCATCCAACCCAAAATTATTAATTATTTCTCATCCTACATGGGGAATTGATGCAGGAGCAGAATATTCAATAAGACAATCACTTATTAATCTTGCAAAAAATGGAACTTCAATCATAGTTTTATCTCAAGATGTTGATGAATTGATTGAAATCACACATCGAATGGCAGTTATTTATGATGGGAGTTTATCTGAATCTTTTATTACTAAAGAAATTGATATCACTAAATTGGGATTATTAATGGGAGGAAAAAATGACTAATTTATTTCCTTCCATAGTTTCAAGGCCGCAATCATCAAATATAATGAATATATTAGTACCAATTATTGCTATTATACTTACATTAATAACTGGTGCTATTATTTTCTCGCTGATGGGTTTCAATGCATTTTTTGCATTACATATTTTTTTTATATCACCAATTTCATCTGCTTACGGTATTTCAGAATTATTAGTCAAAGCCACTCCATTGGCTTTAATAGCCGTCGGTTTAGCATTTTGTTTTAAAAACAATATTTATAATATTGGTGCCGAGGGCCAACTTACTATGGGTGCTATATTTGGTGGAGGTATAGGAATTTACTTTCATGATACGAATAGTTTTTGGTTACTTCCATTAATGATTATTGGAGGAGCCATTGGAGGTGCTGTTTGGGCAATGATACCAGCACTATTAAAAAATAAATTTAATACTAATGAAATACTCACTAGCTTAATGTTGGTTTATGTTGCTTTATTAATTTTAGATTATTTAGTTGTAGGACCTTGGAGAGATCCTGAGGGATACAGTTTTCCTAAAACTAGGCCTTTCAGTGATTCAGGTAGGATGCCTTTACTTTTTGAAGGTCTAAGAATTCATATAGGTTTAATTATAACTTTAATTCTGGTTTTTATTTCTTGGTTTGTTTTTGCAAAAACAATATTTGGTTTTCAACTTAAAGTATCTGGGTTTAGTCCAATAGCAGCACGTTATGCAGGATTTAATCAAAAAATTCTTATTTATATAGCTTTTGGTATTTGCGGAGCATTTGCAGGAATTGCAGGCTTAGCAGAAGTTTCTGGTCCAATAGGATTGTTATATAGGGATATTTCCCCTAATTATGGTTTTACTGCTATCATTGTTGCATTTTTAGGAAGATTGCATCCTTTAGGAATAATTTTTGCTTCATTAATAATTGCTTTAACTTATTTAGGCGCAGAGGATGCTCAATTGTTTATGCAAATACCAGCAGCGGTAGGTTTTTTGTTTCAAGGTTTAGTTCTTTTTTATTTATTAGGGGCAGATTTTTTAGTTAAATACAAATTAGAATTTAAAAAATCAAAATGAATTATTTAGAATTTATAGGATTCCTTCAAATAGTTTTAATTGCTACAACTCCTGTAGTTTTTGCAGGTATTGGAGAATTAGTTACGGAAAAATCAGGAGTGCTTAATTTAGGCGTTGAAGGAATGATGTTAGTAGGAGCAGTTACCGCTTTTGTTACACTTGTTATTACTGGCAGCTATCTTCTTGCTTTTTTATTTTCAATTTTTGCAGGTATATTTATGTCGGGTCTTTTTGCTTTTTTAGTACTAATTTTAATGTCAAATCAAGTGGCAACAGGTTTGTCATTAACAATCTTTGGCATTGGTTTAAGTTCAATGATTGGAAAGAAATATATTGGGACTCCCATTGATGGATTAACACCCTGGTATTTTGTTATTCTTTCTTTTTTAATTGTTTTTTTAGTGGGATATTTTTTTTATAAAACAAAATCAGGTTTAATACTTAGAGCAGTGGGTGAATCACATACTTCTGCGCATGCTTTGGGATATAGCGTTTTAAAGATAAGGCTTCTAGCAATACTTTTTGGAGGATCTATGTGCGCATTTGCTGGATCTTATATATCAATTTGTTATGCCCCAATGTGGCAAGAAGGAATGATTGCAGGAAGAGGGTGGATTGCTCTTGCTTTAGTTGTTTTTTCAACATGGAAGCCAAGTAGAATTTTAATTGGAGCATATATTTTTGGCGGTACTTCAATTTTTCAAATGCATCTTCAAGGTAAGGGTTTTAAATTTCCGCACTGGGTCCCATTTGATGATTTTTTTAGTTCTGCACCATTCTTTAATATGTCTCCATATTTAGCTACAATGATTGTTCTAGTGATAATTTCTAGCAATAAATTGAGGATTAAACTTAGCGCTCCTGCTTGTTTGACTATGCCTTTTTACAAAGGAAGCTAGAATATCCACTAAATAATTTAATTTTATACTTAGAATCGTTGTGTCTAAGATAAAAACAATGTTGAATACAATATATTTTTTACAGGTGAGGTTAAAGTGATTAAATTTTTTAAATATTTTACAATAATTCTTACTTTTTTTGGTTTGACTATAAGTACAGCTTATTCAGACCCAAAGAAGGTTGGATTTATCTATATTGGTCCTCCAGGTGATCATGGATGGACCTATATGCATGATCAAGGAAGAATACATATGGAAAACCAGTTGGGTGGCGCAGTTACATCTACCTATATTGAAGGCGTTCCTGAGAATGCTGATGCAGTAAGGGCTATTAGAAAACTAGCATCTTCTGGTCATGATTTAATATTCACAACTTCTTTTAATTATATGGATCAAACCCTTGAAGTTGCTAAAGAATTTCCAAATGTAATGTTTGAGCACGCTACTGGTTACAAACGAGCTGATAATGTATCTACTTATTCTGCTAGATTTTATGAAGGTCGTACCATAATTGGACACATAGCCGGTCATTTGACTACAACCGATACAGTTGGATACATTGCTTCATTTCCAATTCCAGAAGTTGTGAGAGGTATTAATGCATTTTATCTAGCTGCCTCTAAAGTAAATCCAGGTATTAAAATAAAGGTTATTTGGGCCTTTACTTGGTATGACCCTGGTAAGGAAGCAGATGCTGCTAATACTTTGATTAATCAAGGAGCTGATATAATTGTGCAACACACTGACACCTTTGCGCCTTGTCAGGCTGCAGAAAAAGCTGGAGTACTCGCTTTTGGACAAGCCTCCAACCAAGAAGAATTTTGTCCTAATGCACATTTAACTGCTATAGAAGATGTTTGGGGGCCATATTATGCTGCGAGGGCACAAGCAGTAGTTGATGGTACTTGGTCTTCTACAGAAACATGGCATGGTATGGATAAAGGTATGGTTGTTATGTCACCATACAATGCCAAGTTAATGTCTGCTGATTTAATTCAAGAAGCAATAAATATGGAAGTTGCAATTAAAGATGGATCACTCCATCCATTTGCAGGACCTATTTATAATCAAGCAGGTGAACTTGTTGTTCCTGAAGGACAAAATGCTGATGACGGCATGCTTGCTGGCATGAACTTTTATGTTCAAGGGATAGACGACGAATTGCCACAATAATTTTATTTAATTTTTAACCCCCTAAATATATAGGGGGTTATTATTTCAAATATTTGTTAAATTGTTTAGGTGAATTTTATGTCAGATTTGCATATTTCATGGGAAGAATACCATAAAAAAACAGAAGAACTTGCAGTCAAGATTCATAATGACGGATGGGAATTTAATCAGGTAGTTTGTATTGCTAAGGGCGGTATGAGAGTAGGGGATGTCTTTGCAAGAATATTTAATGTCCCTTTAGCTATATTATCTGTTGAATCATACAAAGGAGAAGGTGTAAAAAACCAAAGAGGAGCCATAACCTTTTCTCGAGATTTGGCAAAAACTTCACCCAACATAGGATCTAAGGTTTTACTTGTTGATGATTTAGCTGATTCAGGAATTACATTAAAAAAGAGTATAGATTGGATGCAGCATTTTTATGGTTTTTATCTTGATGAGCCTATACGAACCGGAGTATTGTTCTATAAAGCTGTTTCTTCTTTTAAACCAAATTATTATATTGATTATCTTGAAGATTCTCCTTGGATTCACATGCCTTTTGAAAAATACGAAGATTTGAACGTTGAAGATTTAAAATAATTAAAACCAAGTTGTAATTTCTTCTATACTTTTTTTTTGTGCTGCAAATTTTGGAGTTGTACAATTTTTATCAGCAAAACCTACTGCTAATAATACAAATGGTTTTTCGTTAATTGGTCTTTTTAATATTTTATTGAGAAAATTCATTGGGCTGGGAGTGTGAGTCAGCATAGATAAGCCAGTATAATGAAGACTTGAAATTAATATGCCGGTAGCAATACCCACTGATTCTTTTACATAATAATTTTTTATTTTTTTACTATTTTCAAATGTATATTTTTTTTCAAAAATAGCTATGAGTACCGGCGCATTTTCTAGAAATTTTTTATTTTCATCTGTTCCAAGAGGTTTCAATGCATCTAACCAAGCTTGTGGCGCCTTAAATTTATAGAAGTTCTTTTCTTCTTTTTCTGCGGCAATACGAATTCTTTTCTTTTTATTTTTATCTTTAATTACGACAAAATGCCATGGTTGTAAGTTAGCGCCATTTGGCGCACTTCCTGCCGAAAGAATTGCATTTTTTATTATTTCATCTTCTATTGGCGCTTTATCAAATTCTCTAATACTTCTTCTTTTTTTTATAAATTCATAAAAATTTTTTGATCTTAAAGATAGTTCAGCTAAAGGCAATTTTGTTTGTTTAAATTTTTCTGTTTCGAATTTCATAATTATATTTTAAACATTCTGTAAAATAAATGATATATTGGTCTTTAATTATATTCGGAATATTCACTTTATCAATCAGTCTAAGCAACCAAGTTTATAACTTGTTGGTCAAAAAATATATCACAGTAAATTTATTGTTCCAGATATTAATTAGAATTGTTCTGTTTTTTTTTTCAATAATCTTAATATTGGGAGGTTTATATATAGAGAGTAATTATTAATATCTTCTTATATTCCTATCAATTAATGCCGCCCATGCATCTATTCCACCAAGTACATTTACACAATATTCATATCCGTTTTTTTTAAGCCACTTTACAACAGTTTGACTCCTTGTTCCAGTATGGCACATAACAAAAATATTTTTATCTTTATTTAGCTCACCATATCTGTTTGCTATTTCGGTAAGTTTTATATGTATACTGCCCTTAAGTAGAGCATGATTTCTTTCAGAATCTTCTCGAATATCTAAAATTTGAATATTTCTATCTTTTTCCCTGAGTTCATTTAGTTGGTGAACTGTTATTTCACTTTCTCTATAAATACTCATTATATCTATTTTATATATTTAGAATAAAATTTCCAGTGTATTTAGCAGAAATTACTTTTTTGTTATTTGAGAAATAATATTTCAATTGTTTTATTTCAAATAATTAGTATAAAGTCTTCGATTTTCATAAAAGCTTATGTCTAAAAAAATTACATTTTCTGCTTTTGGCAGAGACTCATATTATCATCGTGATTGGTTTAAAAAAAATGGATTTAAATTTGATCGAAGTTCTCGCAAATGGACTGTGTATGAATTACCTGTCGAAAATGCTAAAGAATTTGCAAGTTATTGTAGAAAATATGGATTAACTTTTGAAAGATCAGATCGAATGATTACAGAGTTTGATTATGCGGAATACTTGTGGGATGGACAAAGAGATGAATTTATGAAACCTTATGAGACAATAACTCTTCCTACACCGAAAAACAAAAGATAAAGTTTCTGTCAAAAAAAGTTCTATCAAGCAATATTTTTCTTTTAGTAATTTTAGGTGCGATTTGGGGATCATCTTTTTTGGCAATCAAGATTTGTGTAAGTAGTATAAATCCTATTACAGTAGCTTCATTAAGATTAATTATTGGCTCTATACTCTTATTTGCTTATTATAAATTTAAAGGTTTGAAGGAAAATTTTTCTAAAAAAATTTTGTTATTTATTTTTTTGATTGGCTTAATAGGAAACTTTATTCCTTTCTCTTTAATAAGTTGGTCAGAGCAATACATTCAATCTAATACAGCCGGACTCTTATTATCTGTTGCCCCTATTTTTACTTTATTCCTCTCTTATTTTTTTATTAAAGAAGATAAATTTTTTCTAAGAAAATTTATATCTATATTTGTCGGATTCTTAGGAGTTATTCTTGTTTTCGGTTTTGATACTTTGGTTCATATTTCTTCAAAACAACCGGGGAATTTCTTTCCTAAATTAGCTATTATAATTGCAGCCTTAGGATATGTTGTTTCAGCAATTTTAGCTTATAAAGTAAAACATATAAACACGATTACACTTACAACTTTTGTAACTATTAGCGCTGCTTTTATTTCTATACCTTTTATGTTCATTACAGAATTTAATAGTTTTTCATCATTTAACTTTAATTCTCTTTTGTCACTTTTTTACTTAGGCTTATTTCCAACAGCTATTGCTTTTGTTCTAAGATTCCATTTAATTTCAAAAGCAGGTCCAGTTTTTCTTTCGTATGTTGCTTATTTGATTCCTGTATTTGCAATATTTTGGGGATATATTTTTTTAAAGGAAACTATATCCCAAGACACGCTTATAGGGATAGTTTTAATTTTACTTGGAGTATTTCTTAGTCAACGAACTAATGAACAAAAAAGTTGATTAACGCGTATGCTATCAACAATAAAGCGATAATTATTGTAACATTTCCTGCATTAATAAATTTCATTTACTTATTGGTAATTTTTCGTTTTGACCCCACTCAGTCCATGATCCATCATAAACAGAAGATTGAATATTTAATCCATGTAACAATGATAATGATAATATGCAAGCTGTAATTCCAGTACCACAAGAAGTAATAACTTTTTTATTTTTTATTTGAAATTTTTCAAATAGATAGGATATTTTTTTTTTTGAAACAATCATACCTTCAGAATTAACTAATTCTCCCCAAAAAATATTTTTACTTTTAGGAATATGTCCCGATCTAACGCCCTTTCTTGGCTCTTTGATTGTTCCATTAAATCTATTTTTTTGACGCGCATCAAATGTTAATGAATTTTTTTTATGAATAGTTTCCAAAACTTCTTTTTTATTAATAAGCCATTCATTGGTTACTTTAGATTGAAAATTTCCTTTTTTTAAGAATGTTTTCTTATCAGTGATTGGCTTTTTTTCTTTTAACCATTTTTTTAAACCACCATTAAGAACAAATACATTTTTATGACCAAAATATTTGAACATCCACCAAACTCTTGGAGAGCTAAATATTCCTTTTATGTCATAAACAATTATTAATGAATTTTGATTAACACCAAATCTTCTAACTTTTTCCTCAAATTTTCTTTTATTAGGCAACATATGAGGTAGATTTGTTTTGAGATCTGATATTTTATCTATATCAAAAAAATATGCATTTTTTATATGCATCTTTTTAAATTCTTTACCCCCATTTCTTTTCTCAATAGGCATATGCCAAGAACAATCTAGTATAACCAAGTTCTTATTATTGATATTTTTATATAGCCAATTTGTACTTACTATTTCACTCATTTTAGTTGATTTATTATTAATATTACGTCAGTATCATTATCATTATGACAGATTCAATAAAATATATTTTAGAAGAAAATAAATTACCTAAAGCTTGGTATAACATAAATGCTGATTTACCCAGTCCACCACCACCACCATTACATCCAGGTACAAAACAACCCGCTGGACCAGATGATTTTGCACCTTTATTTCCTATGGCTTTAATTATGCAGGAAGTTTCAACAGAAAGAGAAATAGAGATTCCAGGACCTGTAAGGGAAATTTACAAACAATGGAGACCTTCTCCTTTATATAGGGCAAGAAGATTAGAAAAATATTTGGATACTCCAGCAAAAATTTATTACAAATATGAAGGTGTAAGTCCGACAGGAAGTCACAAGCCTAACACTGCTGTACCTCAAGCGTTTTTTAATAAAGAAGAGGGTGTAAAAAAAATATATACTGAAACTGGGGCCGGGCAATGGGGAAGCTCTTTGGCATTTGCTGGTCAAATGTTTGGCATTGATATTGAAGTTTTTATGGTCAAAGTTAGCTTTGATCAAAAACCATATAGAAAATTAATGATGCAATCATTTGGTGCAAAATGTCATCCAAGTCCATCTTCTTTAACTGATTTTGGAAAAAAACTTTTAGATGAAAATCCAAATAACCCAGGCAGTCTTGGAATAGCAATTTCAGATGCCATTGAATCTGTTGTGAAAAGCGGAGGCAATGCTAAGTATTCATTAGGAAGTGTTTTAGGTCATGTATTAATGCATCAAACTATCAATGGGAATGAAGCTATTTTACAAATGGAACAAGCAGGTGACTATCCTGACATCATTGTTGGTTGTACCGGAGGAGGAAGTAACTTATCTGGTCTTATGTTTCCATTTTTAGGCCAGCAACTCCGGGGAGGTCAAAAAATTGATATTATTGGTTGCGAACCACTATCATGTCCTTCTTTCACTAAAGGTAAATACGCTTATGATCATGGAGATATGGCAAGGATGACCCCATTGATTAAAATGCATACTTTGGGTTCTGATTTTTTACCGCCAGCAAATCATTCTGGGGGATTAAGATATCACGGGATGTCATATCACTTAAGTCACTTATATGAACTTGGATTAATGAGAGCAAAAGCTTATGGACAAAAAGAATGCTTTGAAGCAGGGGTTACGTTTGGAAACCAAGAAGGCATTATTCCCGCCCCTGAAGCTAACCATGCTGTAAAAGGAGCTATGGACGCAGCCCTTGATTGTAAAGAAAAAGGTGAATCCAAAACTATTCTATTTAATCTTTGTGGACATGGTCATTTTGATATGTCTGCTTATTCAGATTATTTTGATAACAAGCTTGCGGAAGATGTTTTTGAAGAAGAAAATGTTAATAAAGCCCTAGCTGATTTACCAAATGTTACATAATTTGAAACTATCTATGTAGTTATTTTCAATTATTTATAGGTTGTTTTTTTATTTTTCTTAACTTGGGAGAAATTAATTAAATTTAATACCGAAATGAGCAACAACTCGGAAACTCTCAGGTAAAAGGACAGTATAAAGGAAAAAACTCTGGAAAAGGGCGGTTACTCTACCGAAGGTGTACGTCTCTCGACAAAACTCTAGGTCTGAGCACAGAGAGAGGTAATAGAGAAAGTAATTATAAGAGCTTAAATGATTGATATTAGACCTTTTAAGGGTACGCGGCCTTTTAATGAAGAAGCAAAAAATTTAATTGCTCCATCAACAGATCATTTAAATGAACATCATTTAATTGATATTCATGAAAAACATTACTGGAATTACCTAAAAATTTTAAATCCAGTTGGTCAATTAAAAGAAATTGATACATTAAAGGCTGCAAAAGATCATTTTGATGAAATGAAGGAGAGAGATATTATTAAAAAAGATGATGTTGATAGTTACTATATTTATCAAATTAAATTACAAGACCATATTCAGGTAGGATTCCTTGCAGTCGCAAATATCAGAGATTTTATTGAAAATAGAATTAAAGGCCATGAGTTAACTTACCAGAGCAGATTAAATGAAAGAGCAGATCAAATGCTTAATATAGAAACGCAGATCGGCCCTATTTATGTTTCATATGAAGATGATAAGAATATAGAAAGTTTTTTAAAAAATTTAACGATAAATGTTCCTGATTACGATTTTGAATCATTTGATAAATCCCACCATACTTTGTGGTGTATTCAAAATCTTGAAGACGTAAATAAATTATCAAAGAAAATAAATAACATTGAGTATCTTTATATTGCAGATGGACATCATCGTATGGGGGCAATGAAAAAAATATCAGAATATTATCAAAAAAAAAATAATAAATTTAATAATGCTGATGGTTGCATTTTTTTTATGATTGCAGCTTTTCCTAAGAGTCAATCAAAAATTTTTGACTATAACAGAGTAGTAAAAGATTTAAATGGATTGTCTGTTAATGAATTTATAAAAAAAATCGAATGTTTTTTTGATTGCAATAAAGAAAATGAATCTTTCAGACCTAAAAAAACTAAACAATTTGGAATGTATCATCATAATCAATGGTATTCCATTAATTTTAAAAAAAAAGAATTATTAGAAGAAGATATATTATCAAATTTGGATATTAATATTCTAAATCAATATTGTTTAAGATCAATATTGGGTATTAAAGATATTAACAATGATGAAAGAATAAGGTTTATTGCAGGATGCCACGGACTTGAGGCTCTTGAAAAAAAAGTTAATGATAATATTGATAGTGTAGCTTTTTCTATTTTTCCTTCTAATATTGAAGATGTTATTAACTTAGCAAATAATAATTTAACAATGCCTCCAAAGACAACATGGTTTGATCCCAAACCTTTAGATGGTCTTGTTGTGTATGAATTTAACCAATGATAATATATAATTAATAATGCAAAAACCTAATAAAAAGCCAAACAATCCTAATTTTTCCAGCGGTCCGACAACAAAGAGACCTAATTGGTCTTTATCCAATCTTGAATCGGCATCGTTGGGCAGATCTCATAGGGCTAAAGAATGTAAAGATAAATTAAATGAAATTATTCTAAGATCAAAAAAAATTTTAGGATTGCCAGAAAATTATCTTTTAGGAATTATGCCTGGATCGGACACCGGTTCAATTGAAGCAGCTATGTGGTGTTTATTAGGTCAAAGAGGTGTGGACGTCTTGGCGTGGGAAAATTTTGGGAAAGACTGGGTGATTGATGTCGTTGATGAATTAAAAATTGAAAATAGAAATATTCATGAAGCAGACTATGGTGAACTGCCAGACCTGACTAAAGTGAATTTTGATAATGATGTGATTTTTACTTGGAATGGTACGACCTCAGGAGTTCGGATCCCCAATGGTGACTGGATTCCCCCTAACAGGGAAGGTCTGACAATTTGTGATGCAACTTCTGCAATCTTTGCAATGCCCATAGATTATGAAAAATGCGATGTATTAACATGGTCATGGCAAAAGGTGCTGGGAGGAGAGGCGGCCCACGGTATGTTGGCATTATCACCACGTGCTGTAAATAGAGTAGAGACACACCAGCCATCTTGGCCCATTCCAAAGGCTTTTCGTTTTGCTAAAAATAAAAAAATATTATCTGGTATTTTTGAAGGTTCAACAATTAATACTCCCTCTATGCTTTGCGTAGAAGATGCTTTAGATACTTTAAACTGGGTAGATTCTCTGGGAGGTATTGTTAATTTAATTAAACGCTCTGATCAATCTCTAGAATATATAAGTAATTGGATTAGTGAATCAAAATGGGCTAAATTTTTAACCCACGATGAGAAGACAAGATCAAATACAGCGATTACATTTACAATAGTTGAAGATTGGTTTTTAAATAGGGATAATGACAAACAAAGAGAAGTTATAAAAAAAATAACCGTGTTACTTGATGAAGAGAAAGTTGCAAAAGACATTAATGGATATCCAAAAGCTCCGCCTTCATTCCGAATTTGGGGAGGCGGAACAGTGGAGCCTGAAGATATTAAGAGTTTGCTTCCTTGGATGGATTGGGCATTTTATACAGTGAAAAATCAATATGCCTAAAATATTAATTTCAGATTCCTTAAGTGATATTGCAAAAGAAGTTTTTGAAAATAATAATATTGATGTTGATGTAATAACTGATTTAAAGCCAGACAATTTAAAAGGTATTATTAAATATTATGACGGACTTGTAGTTCGTTCTGCAACAAATGTAAGCAAAGAGATTATTGAAACAGCAGATAAACTGAAAATCATAGGAAGGGCAGGGGCTGGTATTGATAATATCGATGTTGTAACAGCTAAGAAAAAAAATATCATTGTTATGAATACTCCTGGAGGAAATACTAATGCAACAGCTGAACACACAATTTCATTAATTTTGTCTTTGTATAGAAAAATACCTGAAACCAATGATAGTACTCATAAAGGTTTATGGGAAAAGAAAAAATATAAAGGACTGGAATTAAGAGGAAAAAAAATTGGCCTTATTGGATTTGGAAATGTAGCTCAACGCGTTGCAGAAATTGTCAAAGGTTTTGATATGGAAATTTCTGTTTTTTCAGAATCTTTTGAATCTAGAAAAGATAATTTTTCAAATATTAAATCATTACCTTTAGATGAAATTCTTTCTTTTTGTGACATAATAAGCCTTCATTGCAATTCCCAAAAGAACGGTAATCCAATTATAAATTTGTCAGAGTTAAAAAAAATGAAAAAAAATGCGGTTATTATCAATACGGCTAGAGGTAATTTAATTAATGAAGTTGATTTAAATACTGCTTTAAAAGAATCAATAATTAAAGGGGCTGCTTTAGATGTTTATTCTGAAGAACCGGCGAAGAACAATATTTTATTTGGTGCAAATAATTTAATTTTAACCCCTCACATAGCTGCTTCAACAGAAGATGCACAGATAATCGTAGCTAAACAAATAGCAGAACAAATTTCAGAATTTTTTAATACCGGAAAAATTACTAATTCAGTTTAAGATTATTTAATAAAAAGTTCAGTTAGAGATTCAATGTAATTTGTTGGATTAGACAAAACATTGCCGTCTAAAATATTAGCTTGATCTAATAGTAATGATGATAATTTTTTATGATCAATTTTTGATAATGATTCTGATAATTTTAATATCATTGGATGATTTGGATTAATTTCCAAAATTTTTTTGCTGTCTGGCATTGTTTTATTATGCATTTTCATTAGTTTTTCCATATTTATATCCATACCGCTTTCATCAGCAATTAGGATGATTGGACTTTTGGTCAATCTATTTGAGACAACAACGTTTGATATTTTATTTTCAAGTTCTTTTTTTAAAACATTTATTAAATCATTGATATTAGTGTTATTTTTTGATTCACTATTTTCTTTTTCTTTTGTGTTTGTTGATTTTATTTTTGAAAGATCTATTTTCCCCTTCGTGATTGATTTGAATGTTTTATCCTTATATTTACTTGCATTTTGCAACCAAAATTCATCAACAGCATCAGTCATGAAAAGAACTGGAATTTTTTTATCAATAAAGGTTTCTAATTGAGGACTGTTTTTAATATGTTCTTTATCAGTATTCGCAAAGTAATATATTTCATTTTGGTTTTTTACCATTTTTAATAAGTAATCATCTAAAGAAATAACTTCTTCATTTTCAGATGTATGAAAACGTAACAATGGTAGTATTTTGTCATGATGATCATTAAATTCGTACAAACCTTCTTTAATGACAGCACCAAAATTTTTCCAAAAATTTAAATAAGCTTTCGTTTCAACATCAGCAAGAGCAGATAATTCATTTAATATTTTTATGGTAATTCCTTTTTTAATTTTTGAAATTATTGGGTTATTTTGCAACATTTCCCTACTGATATTTAGAGAAATATCTTGGGAATCTACAACTCCAGGAATAAATCTTAGCCAATGTGGAATAATTTCTTCACAGTCATCAGTGATAAAAACTTTTTGCACATATAATTTAATTTTATTTTTTCGATCAGGATTAAATAAATCCATTGGTTGGTTGGTTGGCAGAAATAGAAGAGCTTTATAATTAATTACGCCCTCGGCATTGTAATGGATTGTTTTTAAAGGATCGTCAAAATTAAAAGAAATATTGTTATAAAATTGTTTGTAATCTTCTTTTTTTATCTTTTTTTTATCTTTTAGCCACAAAGGCTCACCTTCATTAACTTTTTCTTCTTTATCTTTGCTGTCTAAGTCTTTTAAGTAGATGGGAAAAGGTATGTAGTTTGAATATTTAGTTATTATTGATCTTAATCTGATACTATCTAAAAATTCATCAGCATCTTTTTTTATTTTTAAACTAATTATAGTTCCTCTATCTTTTTTATTTTGATTTTCAATGCTGTATCCATCTTTCCCGTTTGAAGACCAGAGATTAGTTTCTTTATTTTCAGCACTTTTTGATAAAACATCAACTGTTTCTGCAACCATGTATGAAGAATAAAACCCAACTCCAAACTGACCAATTGCAGAAAGATCATCCTTCTTTTTAGTCTTCATTGCTTCAATAAATTTATTGGTTCCCGATCTTGCGATAGTTCCCAAATTATCAATTAATTCTTGGCGAGACATGCCAATTCCGTTATCTTCTATCTCAATAATTTTCTTCTTTTTTGATAACCTGATATGAATTGAGAGATCTTTTTGATCTCCAAGCAATCCTTTTTTTGTTATTGCTAGATAACGTAATTTTTCACAAGCATCTGCTGAATTAGAGATTAATTCCCTTAAGAATATCTCTCTTTCACTATATAAAGAATTAGCTACAATATCTAAAAGTTTGCTGACTTCGGCTTGAAAAGACAAACTTTCTTTTTTTTTCTTATTTTCGGCCATTATTAACTAGATTTAAGCACTATTAGTTCATATTCAATAGGTTACAATCTTTTTTTGACATATATTTGCTTATATCTCCATAACTTATGTTAATTAGATTTTTTATGCACCTTGAGAAATTATTGATAGCATTATCAATAATTCTGATTTTTGTTGTTGCCTGCACATCAAAGAAACTTACAAATACTGCAGACAGTTGTATTTTATTTAATGAAAAAAAGAATTGGTATAAAGCAACAAAAAAAAGCTATGATAAATGGAATGTCCCAATAGCGTTACAACTAGCAATTATCAACCAAGAGTCTTCATTTAAGCAATTTGCCAAACCGGAAAGAAAAAAATTATTCGGGATAATACCCAGCAGCAGACCTTCATCAGCATTTGGATATGCTCAAGTAATAAATCCAACTTGGGACTGGTACAAATTAAAAAATGGGAAAAATAATGCATCAAGAGCAAATTTTTCCGATGTGACAGATTTTATTGGATGGTATTCTGATCAAACAACAAAAATTTTAGAAATTCCAAAAAATGATTTTTATAATCAATATTTAGCCTATCATGAGGGCCACGGAGGTTGGAAAAAAAAATCTTTTAAATCTAAAAAGTGGTTAATTAATGTTGCAAAAAATGTTGAATCAACAGGTAATAAGTATAACAATCAGCTTAAACAGTGTGAAAGCGAACTAAATAAGAAAGGTTTTTTTGGAATATTCTAATGCCAATTTTAAATAGTATCAATCAAATGCAAGAAGAAATGAAAGAGTGGAGAAGAGATCTTCATCGCATACCTGAAATTGGACTTCAAGAACACAAAACTTCTGAATTTATTCAAAACAAACTTAAATCATGGAACATTGATTTTAAGACAGGTTATGCAAACACTGGCATTGTAGCTTGGATTAAAGGAAACAGAGGAAATGGTGAAAAAACAATTGGTCTCAGAGCCGATTTTGATGCACTGCCTATGACTGAAAAAAATTCTTTTGATCATAAATCAATGAATGAAGGAATGATGCATGCTTGTGGACATGATGGTCACACCACAATGTTGCTCGGTGCAGCTAAATATATAAAAGAAAATCCAGAATTTGATGGAACTGTTTATTTTATTTTTCAGCCAGGAGAAGAAGGTTTTGGCGGTGGTGAAAAAATGATTCAGGATGGCTTATTTAACGATCATAAAATTGATGAAGTTTACGCACTTCATAATTGGCCTGAATTACCCCTTGGTCATTTCGGTATCTCAACAGGAGCTATGATGGCTGCGGTTGATGAATATGATATAATTGTAAAAGGAAAGGGGGGGCATGCCGCCTTACCTCATTTGGCCATTGATCCTATAGTCATAGCATCACAAATAGTTTTATCTCTACAAACAATTATTAGTCGGTTTTTAAATCCAGTTGATAACGCATTAATTACTGTTACAAAAATTCATGGAGGTAGCGCATATAATGTTATTGATGATGAAGTTATTCTGAATGGTACAGTTAGGACTTTTAAACAAGAAATAAGAGATAAAATAGAAAAAAGAATAAATGAAACTGCAAAAGGTATTGCAAAAGCAAATGGAGGTGAGGTAGAAGTAGTATATTTTAGAAAGTATCCCCCAACAATTAATTCTAAAAAAGAAAGTGTTTTTTCAAGCATTGTAGCAAAAGAACTTGTTGGAGAAAAGAATGTTCAAATGGATGTAGAGCCTTCTATGGGAGGTGAAGATTTTTCTTATTTATTAAACGAGAAACCTGGTTCATATTTATATATTGGGCAAAGGGATTCTAATCATAAAGATTATTTACATACAACAAAATATGATTTTAATGATGATTTACTTCCTATTGGTGTAAATTTTTGGGTAAATTTGGTAAAAAATTTTTTTAAAAAATAATTTATGAGTAACCTTAGTTACTATGCAATAAACACGATTTTTTTTCAAAAAATAAGAGAATTTTTCTCCGAATTTCAATCTACAATAATATCTCCATTAGTCAGTACTATAATTTTTGTTGTAATTTTAAGTACTGTTAGAAATTATTATAGTCTAGATGAAAAGGGTAATTATTTAAACTTTGTTGTCCCCGGTATTATCATAATGACAGTTATGCAAGTTAGTTATCAAAATATTTCTGAGTCTTTGATATTTATGAAGCAAATAGGTTCATTTAATGATTATTTAATGTCACCAATGTCAAGAACAGAAATATTAATCTCACTGTTGATTGCCTCTATATTTATAGGATTATTTACAGGTCTTGTTAATATAATTGTTCTTACTTTTTTTGTTAAATTTTATTCATTTAATTTTTTAATGATTTTTTACTATTTATTTCTTACTTCTCTTATTTTTTCTTCTATAGGCTCCATAATAGGATTTTTATTTTTCACTTGGGATATACAATCCAGTATTTCTAATTTTATTGTTGTGCCCATAAGTTTTTTATCAGGTACTTTTTTTTCTATACATGCAATTGATCCAAAATGGATGTTTCTTTTTAAAATTAATCCTTTTTATTACTTAGTAAACAAATTTAGATTATCATTTTATGATGAATATTATATAAATATTAAAGAAGAATCATTTTTGTTTTTTTTCTCAA